>NZ_QUHK01000017.1:0-74073 GCF_003479665.1 Blautia sp. AF14-40 | reverse complement strand
CGTTCCTCTGGAACGGATGCGCAGTTCTTGCGGAATATGCAATGAGCCAAACAGCACAGTGTCTAAGGCATATAAGCCACGAACCTGGTATACATTCTGCCAAATGGGAACAATGACGCAGGGTATCTGTAAATTAAAAAATAATGAAAAGAAGAATAAAAAAATACAACACGAAAGGATGCGTCAAGGTAATGCAAGAATTATCGTGATACATCCTTTTGTATTTGGATTGAGTATTTTTCTTTCCCTGCTTGTCAAAAGTAATGGATGGAATGTATAATATTGTTAATGATCCAGAGATATTTATTTTGGAAACAGCTTAATCAATTTGGAGGTATAAAATGAAAGCACATAAGTATTGGTCAATCGGAGCGTTAATTACTATGATTGGAACTTTTTATACTGGATATAAAGGATCCAAATCAGGTCATAGGTATTTTGCGTGTAGCACTCTTATATGTATGATCATGTCTATGTATACGGGACATAAAATGATTTCAGGTAATAAAAGAACAAGAAAACAGGTGGAAAATACAAAAGCGGAGGAATAGTAAATGTTAGAGTTAGGAAAAAAAGCACCGGACTTTGAATTGCCGGATCAGAATGGAGAAATGCATAAATTAAGCGATTATGCAGGAAAAAAAGTGATCTTATATTTTTATCCAAAGGATAATACACCAGGATGTACGAAGCAGGCATGTGGCTTTTCTGAGCGTTATCCACAGTTTACTGAGAAGGGAGCTGTTATTCTCGGAGTAAGCAAGGACTCTGTAGCGTCTCACAAGAGATTTGAAGAAAAATACGGACTGGCATTTACGCTATTAGCAGATCCGGAGCGTAAAGTTATTGAAGCATATGATGTCTGGAAAGAAAAGAAAAATTATGGAAAAGTATCTATGGGTGTAGTAAGAACTACATATCTTATTGATGAGCAGGGAATCATTATAAAGGCAAATGATAAAGTCAAGGCGGCAGATGATCCTGAAAATATGCTTAAGGAATTGGCATAATGAAGATTATTTTATCACCTGCAAAAAAGATGATTGTAGATACCGATAACTTAGCACCGGTTGAACTGCCTGTCTATATTGATAAGACAGCAGAAGTATTAAACTGGATGAAAAGCAAATCAAAAGAAGAACTGAAAGCTATCTGGAAATGTAATGACAAGATTGCAGAGCAGAACTTTAACAGATTGGAAAATATGGATCTTTATAACAGGCTTACTCCGGCTGTTTTAGCATATGAAGGGATTGCATTTCAATATATGGCACCATCTGTGTTTGAAATCCAGCAGTTTGAGTATTTGCAAAATCATTTAAGAATCTTGTCTGCGTTTTATGGCATTTTAAAACCAATGGATGGTGTGACTCCTTATCGTCTTGAAATGCAGGCAAAGGTTGGAATTGGAGATGCAAAAAATCTGTATGAGTACTGGGGAGAATTGTTATACCGCTCAATAATCGATGACAGGAGGATTATCATTAATCTTGCATCAAAAGAATACTCAAAATGTATAGAAAAGTATCTGACATCACAGGACAGATATATTACGATTGTATTTTGTGAGTTATCCGGAGATAAATTGGTAACAAAAGGTACCTATGCCAAGATGGCTCGTGGTGAAATGGTCAGATTCATAGCGGAAAATAATATTGAAAATCCGGTGGAGATTCAGAAATTTGACAGACTCGGATATTCGTTTAGGTCTGATTTATCTTCAGATTCAGAATATGTATTTGAACGCAAAATAAAATAGTTATTCAGGTAAAAGATGCTCAGTTTGACAGTTTTTATAATAATGAGAATTATTACTATTTTTATTGACAGCAGGATGATGGTGATATATAATCCTTATTAAGAACTAATCCTAATAAGGAGGACGAATGACAAGTAGGAGAAATACCATTCAAAAAGATCTCGTAAGAAATACCGTATACGAAATGAGAAGACACGTTACGGCGAATGAAGTGTATGAATTTATAAAAGAAGCATATCCAACAATTGGAAAAGGAACTGTATATAGAAATCTTGATATATTGGTAGAGGAAGGTGCATTAAGAAAGGTTGAAGTTCCGAATGGACCGAACCGGTTTGATTTTACATTGAAAAATCATTACCATGTAAGATGTATAAAGTGCGGTGAAATTTTTGATGTGGATATGGATCAAATACCGGATTTACTGGAAAGAATTCATAACACTCATGGAATTGAATTTGTGGATTATGATATTTCATTTAAAGGCATTTGCCCGAAATGCAGGGAGAAGGTAAAGGAGGAACAGCATGGATAGGAAAGCAATGTATAAGTTGAGTTATGGACTGTTTATATTGACCGCTAAAGAAGCAGAAAAAGATAACGGATGCATCATTAATACAGCCATTCAGGCAGCTTCGGAACCAAACCAGTTAAGTATTTGTGTAAATAAGGCAAATTATACGCATGATATGATTCAAAGAACCGGAAAATTTACTGTATCAGTCTTAAGTCAGAAGGCACAATTTGAATTGTTTAAACATTTTGGCTTCCAATCAGGAAGAGATACCAATAAGTTTGAAGCCTTTGAGCAGTGTGCCAGGGGCACAAATGGTATTTATTATATTACAGAAGGTACAAATGCATACATTTCTGTGACAGTTACTAAAACAGAGGACTTGGGTTCACATACGATGTTTATCGGTGAGATAACCGATATGGAAGTTTTAAGCAATGTTCCTTCAGTAACATATGATTATTATCAGAATAATATTAAGCCTAAGCCACAGGAGGTTGGAAAAACAGAGGACGGTCAGACAATATGGCGTTGCAGAATTTGCGGATATGAATATGTAGGCGAGGAATTACCAGATGACTTTATATGCCCTTTGTGCAAGCACCCGGCATCAGATTTTGAAAAAGTAGTAAAGAAACGGAGGTAAAAGAGATGGCGGCAAACGAATATGCAGGAACACAGACAGAGAAGAATTTACAGGAGGCATTTGCAGGGGAATCACAGGCAAGAAATAAGTATACCTATTTTGCTTCTGTAGCGAAAAAGGAAGGTTACGAGCAGATGTCAGCATTGTTTTTAAAGACTGCAGATAATGAGAAAGAACATGCAAAGATGTGGTTCAAGGAATTAGCAGGAATTGGTGATACAAAGGAAAACCTGGTGGCAGCGGCAGAAGGCGAAAATTATGAGTGGACAGATATGTATGATGGCTTTGCTAAAACAGCTGAGGAAGAAGGATTCCCTGAGCTTGCAGCAAAATTCAGGGCAGTAGGTGAGATTGAGAAGCACCATGAGGAAAGATATCGTGCACTTCTTAAGAATATTGAAACTTCACAGGTATTTGAAAAGAGCGAAGTTAAGGTATGGGAATGCCGTAACTGCGGACATATTGTGGTAGGAACTAAGGCGCCTGAAGTATGTCCGGTATGTAATCATCCACAGAGCTATTTTGAAGTACATGAAGAGAATTATTAAGGAGATGAGATTATTACGAAGAAGAAAGTGATTAATTCAAAAAAAGCAGTAATGATAGGCTGTGGCTTTGTTGGTTCTGCATCGGTATTTGCTCTGATGCAGAGTGGCTTGTTTACAGAGATTAAGTGATAATTCTTTTGAAATGAAGCTATGGGAGATTATCCCAAGACAAAAACAGGTTTTTGATTGGAAAACGTGTAAAAATGTCGCAGTTTTTTTGCAAAGATTGTAGATTATAAATCTTCTTTTACAAGCGATAATAATCTGATGAAAACAATGATCATCAGGTGCTTCAAAACATCTTTCCAATTTGGTGCAGGCAGATATTATTGAACCAGTATCCGGTCACGGAAAAGGAAAATATAAATTCAAGAAGTAGTTTAGGTATTGTAAAATTTCCACTCGATGAGTGGAAAATTTGCTTATCCAATACGTCGTAAAACCCCTTGCTTCAGCTATGGGGATATAAGACGCGTCCATCGAATTTACGCAAGTAATTGAAGATGGACAAAATAACAATTGTGTTAATTGATAAAACATTGTATAATACAAACATGAACACAACATATAAATCAAACAATAATGTCGTCTATTCCTGTAAATACCATGTAGTATGGTGCCCCAAATATAGACGAAAAGTATTAACGAACGGTGTAGATGTCCGGCTGAAGGAGCTGCTCACAGAGTATGCTGCAAATCTTTCTGTAGACATTCTGGAAATGGAGATCATGCCAGACCATGTTCATATGCTGCTGGAAGTAGATCCTCAGTTTGGAATCCACAAAGCTGTAAAATCGTTCAAAGGCTATACGTCCAGAATTTTAAGACAGGAATTTCCCTATCTCAAAACGAAAATGCCGACGCTCTGGACAAACAGCTATTTTGTATCTACCGTTGGCGGTGCCCCGCTGGAAGCAGTAAAACAGTATATCGAAAACCAGAAAACATCGCAGAGACAAAAGGATAAGATGGGCTAATGCAAAAAGGGATCAAATTCAGGATCTACCCGAACAGAGAACAGAAAAACCTCATCCACCAGACGCTGGGATGCTGCCGGCTGATCTACAACCGGGGACTTGCCATGCGCAAGGAAAGCTATGAAGAAGGGAAGAAGATTGGATATACCCAGACTTCCGCCATGCTGACCGAACTGAAAAGACAGGAGGAGTTTGCTTTTTTGAAAGCAGCAGATTCCATTGCCTTACAGCAGTCTCTGCGGGATCTCGACCGGAGCTTTGTGAATTTCTTTCAAAAACGTGCTTCCTATCCAACCTTCAAGAGCAAACATAACCGGTTCCAGTCATACAGAACGGTCAATCAAAAAGATAATATCCGTATTGTGGGAAGATATATCAAACTTCCGAAACTTGGATTTGTCAAAATACGCCAGTCGATGGAAGTGGGAAAAATTAATCACGTAACCATTGAGTACACACCGGCCGGAAAATATTTTGCAGTCTTAAATATTGATTTCGAACCGGAACCACGCCCAAATGCTGGAGGAACGATTGGAATTGATGTCGGAATCAAAGCATTCTATTCTGACAGCAATGGAAATACGGTATCAAATCCCAGATATCTGGAACGCTCCATGCGAAAACTCATAAGAGAACAGCGCAGACTTTCCCGGAAGCAGAAAGATTCCCATAACCGCGGGAAGCAGCGGCTCAGGGTAGCCAGAGTGCATGAGAAAATAGCCAATCAGCGGAATGATTTCCTGCAGAAACAGTCAACGATGCTGGTGCGCGAAAACCAAACCATCTGTATCGAGGATCTGAACGTGAAGGGAATGATCCGGAACCATAAACTGGCAAAATCCATAGCAAGTGTTTCCTGGGCAAAGTTTTTCAAAATGCTGGAATATAAAGCTATCTGGTATGGAAATGAAATTCAAAGAGTACCAATGATGTATCCGAGCAGTCAAACCTGCAGCTCTTGCGGCTACAGAAATCCACGGATAAAAAATCTGAGCATTCGTATCTGGGAGTGCCCGAAATGCCATGCAGTTCATGACCGGGATACGAATGCAGGCATTAATATTCTGAAAAAAGCACTGCAGATGCAGTCTGCATAAAGATGAAAAGCTGTACCGTAGGGCATACGGGAACAGGATAAACATAGCTTGTGGACACTGTGTAAGACATTGCAGTACCGTAAGGTATTCGTCAATGCAGTGGTGGAAGAAACAAGAATCCCCCTGCTTTAGCTGTGGGGAGTGTCAAGTCTGCGTCTCAAATACGCTGCTTCTTTTTCATACTCTGTAATGGAAAACCAAGGAAAATCTCTTTTTACCTCTCTCATAGCGCTGCCTCCTGTGCATTACGATACAATCGGTTGATTCTTCCTGATTGCGGAAATGATTTTTCAGACACGCTCTGGCTTCTCTTCGGAAAAAGAAAGTAATAGCCACCAAAAATATCGGAAAAACTTTGTGAAAAAATAGAATTGTGTTTTGCAAGGGTCCCATGTAAAATAGCGGGCAGGAGGAGAAAGAGAGAAAAGGAGATTCTTAATCTTATGGGAACAAATGAAAAGAATATGACTGCGGGATCCCCCGGAAAACTGATCATAACGTTTGCCATACCACTGATGCTCGGAAATATTTTCCAGCAGTTTTATACGATGGCGGACACCATGATTGTTGGCCAGGTGGTAGGAGTAGAAGCGTTGGCGGCAGTAGGCGCCGGAGACTGGCTGGTCTGGCTGGTGCTGGGCATCATGACAGGTATCACACAGGGCTTTTCGATTCTTGTATCGCAGTACTATGGAGCAGGGGAAAAGGAAAATCTGAAATGTGCGGTGGCGAAAAGCTATATTATGACAGCATTACTGTCTGTGATTGTACTCGCAGTAAGTGAAGGAGCAGTTTATCACGTTCTTTTATTTTTGCAGACACCGGATAATGTTATTGATCTGACGATGCTATATTTACGGCTGATTTTTGCGGGAGTCCCGATTATAGCTGCCTATAATATCTTTGCGGCGATCCTGAGGGCACTTGGAAACAGCAGATCTCCATTGATTGCAATGACCGTGGCAGCAGTGATCAATGTGGGACTTGACCTGCTGTTTGTGGCAGTTTTTGGCTGGGGCGTAGCCGGAGCAGCCATAGCGACCGTTATTGCACAGGGATTTTCAGCCTTGTATTGTCTGCTTGTATTACGGAAAATCAGGGATATCCGACTGGAAAAGGAGGATTTTTACAGGCAGCCGTCTATGAGTCTGCGGCTTTTGAAGCTGGGGACTCCTCTTGCCATACAGAACGTGATCATTTCTGTGGGAGGACTTACGGTGCAGTATGTGATCAATGGCTTTGGCTTTCTGTTTGTAGCCGGATTTACGGCAACGAACAAGCTGTATGGAATTTTGGAGATGGCAGCCGTTTCCTATGGATATGCGATTACAACGTATGTAGGGCAGAATCTTGGCGCAAAGAAATATCAGAGAATCCGAAAAGGTGTGCGCAGCGGTACGTATATGGCAGTGCTCACTTCTGTTTTCATTTCCGGTATGATGGTGCTGATTGGGCGTAATATATTGTCTCTGTTTGTATCCGGTGAACCGGAGCAGATCCGACAGGTATTAGATATTGCATATAAGTATTTGTTTATCATGGCTGTCTTTTTGTGGATACTGTATTTGCTGCATGTGTATCGTTCCGCGATCCAGGGGCTGGGCAATACTTTGATTCCGCTTGCCAGCGGCATTGCAGAATTTGTGATGCGTGTCAGCGTTGCGCTGCTGCTGCCGAAATGGATCGGCGAAGAGGGAATATACTATGCCGAGATCTGTGCATGGAGCAGTGCGGCTGTTTTACTGATCATAAGCTATATGATTCTGATACGAAAATATAAAGATGCTAAAACGTCAGAAAGCTGATGCAGTCTCGCCTGCAAGAGGATTTTAGATCTCTTACCCCGCTTAAAGCATAAGTAAGAAATAATACAAAAAAAGCAGTGCTGCAGAACGCAAACTACAGGAAACAGATGGGAAGGCGTACCCGAGGTACGACAAAAATCTGTCATGCGGTAATTTGCGCTCTGTGGGACTGCTTTTTTGCATGATTCTTGGAGTTTTGGGGAATTACGACAAGAAATAACCAAAAATTTCAATAACTAATCCAAAAATATTCTATTTTTTTTTAGGCCTCTTGTGATTATAATGAATTCATCAGCTAGGAACGAAGCGAATCTAGCAAAATCACCAAACGGGAGGAATGAAAATGAAAAGAAAAGCATTAGCAGCAATTATGGCAGTAGCTATGGCAGTATCCATGGCTGGTTGTGGAGGATCCACATCAGAGTCTAAAGATTCTACCCAGAAAACAGAAACAGCAGATTCTACGGCATCAACGGGCGGAAGCGTAGAAAACAAGGACAAACCTCTGTGCTGGTTCAACCGTCAGCCATCCAGCAGTGCTACCGGCGAACTGGACAAAGATGCTCTGAACTTCAACGGAAATACTTATTATGTAGGTTTCGATGCAAACCAGGGTGCTGAACTGCAGGGACAGATGGTTCTGGATTACATCAAGAAAAACGCAGACACGATCGACAGAAACGGTGACGGCGTAATCGGATATGTTCTGGCAATCGGTGATATCGGACATAACGATTCTATCGCCCGTACACGTGGTGTTCGTTCCGCACTTGGAACAGGTGTAGATGCAGACGGCGGAGTAGATTCTACACCGGCCGGAACAAACGTAGACGGAAAAGCAAAGGTTGTGCAGGATGCAACTCTGGATGTAGACGGAAAAACATATACCATCCGTGAGCTGGCTTCTCAGGAAATGAAAAACTCAGCAGGTGCAACATGGGATGCTGCAACAGCTGGTAACGCGATCGGAACATGGACAGCTTCCTTCGGTGATCAGATCGATGTTGTAGTTTCCAATAACGATGGTATGGGAATGTCAATGTTCAATGCATGGGCAAAAGACAACAAAGTTCCTACCTTCGGTTACGATGCAAACAGCGATGCTGTAGCAGCAATCGGTGAAGGATATGGCGGAACAATTTCTCAGCATGCAGACGTTCAGGCTTACCTGACACTGAGAGTTCTGCGTAACGCACTGGACGGTGTAGACATTGATACCGGTATCGGTACAGCAGATGAAGCCGGCAACTGCCTGACAGAGGGTGAAGATTACAGATACAGCGAAGAAGAGAGATCTTACTACGCATTAAATATTGCTGTAACAGCCGATAACTACAACGATTTCACAGATTCCACAAAAGTTTACGATAAAGTTGCAAAACAGCTGGATGAAAGCAAGAGCCCATCCAAAAAAGTATGGCTGAATATCTACAACGCATCGGATAACTTCCTGAGCTCTACCTATCAGCCACTGCTGGAGAAATATGATGATCTGCTGAACCTGAAGGTAGATTACATCGGTGGAGACGGACAGACAGAGTCCAATATCACAAACCGTCTTGGAAACCCGAGCGAGTATGATGCTTTTGCAATTAACATGGTTAAGACCGATAATGCAGCAGCATATACATCACTTCTCTCCAAATAATCTGAGACAGAATAAAAGTGTAAATGGTAACGGTTCGGAGCTATGCGAAATCGAGATGAGGTCTCTGAATCGTTACCGTAAATGAATGAAATTATAGAGGGGTGTCAGCAATGATACCCTTCTTTACTAAGAAAAGGAAGCGCAGCTATGACAGATGATAAGAATAAATATATCTTATCGATTAACGGCATGAGCAAATCGTTCGGTAGAAATAAGGTTCTGAAACATATCAGCATGAATGTCAAACCTGGAACCATTATGGGACTGATGGGTGAAAACGGTGCCGGAAAATCGACAATGATGAAATGCCTCTTTGGAACCTATCAGAAAGATGAAGGAACCATCGTACTGGACGGAAAAGAAGTGAATTTCTCCGGCCCGAAGGATGCACTGGAAAACGGAGTGGCGATGGTACACCAGGAGTTGAACCAGTGTCTTGAAAGAAGTGTTGTAGATAACATGTTCCTTGGAAGATACCCAAAGAATTCCGTTGGGGTGATCGACGAAGGAAGAATGAAAAAAGAAACATCAGACCTGTTCAGAAAACTGGGAATTACAGTTGATCTGACGCAGCCAATGAAGAAAATGTCTGTATCTCAGAGACAGATGTGCGAGATCGCAAAAGCGATTTCGTATCATTCCAAAGTCATTGTACTGGATGAACCTACATCATCCCTGACTGCACCGGAGGTTGAAAAACTCTTTAAGATGATGCGTCAGCTGAAGGCACAGGGAATTGCTCTGATCTACATTTCACATAAAATGGATGAAATATTTGAAATCTGTGACGAAATATCCGTACTGCGAGACGGTAGTCTGGTCATGACCAAGCCAAGTAAAGAAACGGATATGAACGAACTGATCGCCGCTATGGTTGGACGTTCTCTGGACAACAGATTTCCGCCTGTGGACAACACACCGGGAGAAACGATTCTCTCCGTACAGAATATATCAACAAAATATGCACCGAAACTGCAGAACATCTCTTTTGATATCAAAAAAGGAGAAATTTTCGGATTCTATGGTCTGGTTGGTGCCGGTCGTACGGAACTTCTGGAGACAATCTTCGGAATTCGTACAAAAGCAGAAGGAAATATCGTATATGATGGAAAAGTACTGAACTTCTCCTCCCCGAAAGATGCTATGGATCACGGATTTGCTCTGATTACAGAGGAAAGAAAAGCCAATGGTCTGTTCCTGAAGGGCGATATTACATTCAATACTACCATTGCAAACATGAAGCATTATAAGAGCGGAGTCGCATTATCGCATGACAAGATGGTGCGTGCAACGGCTGAAGAAATCAAGATCATGCATACAAAATGTATGGGACCGGATGATATGATCGCCAACCTTTCCGGTGGTAATCAGCAGAAGGTCATCTTTGGTAAATGGCTGGAGCGTTCACCGAGCGTATTCATGATGGATGACCCGACACGAGGAATTGATGTTGGAGCAAAATATGAAATTTATGAACTGATTATCAATATGGCGAAACAGGGAAAAACAATCATCGTTGTTTCTTCCGAAATGCCGGAGATTCTTGGTATTACCAACCGAATCGGTGTTATGTCTAACGGACGTCTGGCCGGAATCGTAAATACCAAAGAAACAAACCAGGAAGAATTATTGAGACTCAGTGCTAAATACCTGTAACAGGAGGAAAATTGGAAATGGCAGAAAACAGCGTTATTATTTCGTCGGAAGAAGAAGCAAAGCTTTTGAAGCCGATCGATGAATATGTGGAAGAAATCCAGAAAAAAATCGATGCATTACGTGCAGACGGCTTTGACAAAGTGAGCGATCTGAAAAAACAGATCGCGATCGCAAAAGAAAACAAGAACTTATCCGCAACACAGAGAGATAAGATCATTGAAAACAGCAAAAAAGAGCTGGAAAATGCAAAAAAAGTAGAAGCAGACAACAAAGAAGAAATCAAAAAGCTGATCGCAGAGGCAGAAAGCTATCTGGCCGCGCATTACAAAAAGGATTATTACGACGTAGTAAACAAAAGCTGCAAAGCTGCAAAAGCAGAAGAAAACAGCAGATATGAGAAGGTCAAAGCAGATCTAAAGAGCGAGCATCAGAAAAAGGTTGCTTCTCTGAAGGATGCAGAAGAGATTAAGGCTGAGAAATATGTGCTCAAAAATAAATTGTTTGATGCACAGATGGCTCACGAATCGAAGCTTCAGGAGATCAAGGACAGAAGACATGAAGCATTCATGCATAAATATCACCTGATCGACCTGTTGCGGGCTTCCAAATTTACATTCCCGCAGCAGAGAATACAGAAACTGGAAAATTACAGATATACCTTCGATTTATCTCAGTTCCTGTACAAAAACGGTCTGTATATCGTAATCATTCTGATCTTCATCGCACTGTGTATCATCACACCGATCGTTAAAAATACACAGCTGCTGACTGTTACCAACATCCTGAATATCTTACAGCAGGCATCCCCGCGTATGTTCCTTGCACTTGGTGTTGCCGGTCTGATCCTGTTAACAGGTACCGACCTTTCCGTGGGACGTATGGTTGGTATGGGTATGGTTACAGCAACCATCATCATGCATAACGGAATCAATACAGGTGCCGTATTCGGACATGTATTTGACTTCTCCGCTATGCCTGCTACAGCGAAAGCACTGTTTGCACTGTTAATGTGTGTAATCCTTACGACAGCATTTGCCATGATTGCCGGATTCTTCATGGCGAGATTCAAAATGCATCCGTTTATCTCTACCATGGCGAACATGCTGATCATCTTCGGTCTGGTTACCTATGCGACCAAGGGTGTATCCTTCGGTGCGATTGATTCTGCCATCCCGAATACTTTCATTCCGCAGATCGGAAAATTCCCGACCATCATTCTGTGGGCTGTTGCAGCAGTTGCCATTGTATGGTTTATCTGGAACAAAACAACTTTTGGCAAAAACCTGTATGCGGTAGGTGGAAACCCGGAAGCGGCAGCAGTATCCGGTATCTCTGTATTTAAAGTAACAATGGGAGCATTTATGCTGGCAGGTATCCTGTATGGCTTCGGTTCCTGGCTGGAATGTAACCGTATGGTTGGTTCCGGTAGTGCAGCTTACGGACAGGGATGGGATATGGATGCCATCGCAGCCTGCGTAGTTGGTGGTGTATCCTTTACCGGTGGTATCGGTAAGATCTCCGGAGTTGTAACCGGTGTACTGATCTTTACCTCCCTGACATACGCACTGACAATTCTTGGTATTGATACTAACCTTCAGTTCATCTTCGAAGGTATCATTATCCTGGCAGCCGTAACACTTGACTGTCTGAAATATGTACAGAAAAAATAATGAGACATTCATAAAGATACCAGGAGTGCAAAGCACGTAGCAATCTGGTATCAAAGGGGTCAGAAAAACTTTTGATTCCAACATCTTCATAAACAGATAGAATATAAGACAGCCCGGTCGTCCGATGGATGACCAGGGCGGTCTTTTGTTCTGTTCTGGCAAAATTTGTAACTATTCAGAGCCATGCGAAATGGAAGAAAAATCGCGAATCATGTTTACATGAATGAGCTATTTTTCTGGAATTTCATATGGCGAGAAGCAACATCGAGATGCAGCGTAAGCGGAATCGAGATGGGGCTCTGAATAATTACAAAATTTTTGTAACTATTCATTCAGCAGAGAGCAATCTTCTGCTATAATAAAGGAACAATAATATGCTCCGCAAAACAGGAGGATAAGGATGGAACAATATAAAGTGATTCTTGTCGATGATGAAGTAGAGGTCATCGATGTTATGAAAAAAAAGATCCGCTGGAATGATCTGGGATTTGACGTAGTGGGAAGTGCCACCAACGGCGTGAAGGCTCTGGAGCTGGTGGAAAAGCTTCAGCCTGATGTGGTGCTGACGGACATTAAGATGCCTTATATGGATGGACTGGAGCTGGCAAGAAAGCTGAACCAGGACTATCCCAATATTTACATTATGCTTTGCACCGGTTTTGATGAATTCGAATATGCAAAAGAGGCCGTCCATCTGGAAATTAAGGAATATATGCTGAAACCCATCAGCGCCACCGAGCTGTCAGAAAGCCTGATGAAGCTGAAAGCCACACTGGACAGGGAACGGGAAGAAAAGTTAAATGTAAAAAAACTGGAAGACTATTTCCAGGAGGTATTACCAAAGCTGCAGTCCAATTTCTTCATTTCCCTGATTGAAGGAAGAGTCAGAGAAGAGGACTATGAACGATTCCTTTTGGATTATCAGGTGGATATGAAGGGACCTTTGTTTTGCTGTATTATCTTTCATACCTCGGAAAATGATGTGCCGGATGGGATGAATCCCTTATTATTATCCATGTCTGTGGAACGGGAGATCAAACAGCGGCTGATGGAGAACTGTAATTGCCAGGAATTCATCTATATGGGTAATACCATTCTGATTATGGAACTCCATTCAGAAGATGAGATAGCTCAATTGACGGACAAGTGTGACCGGTTCTGCCGCTGGGCATGGAGAATTATGGGGGCGGCGGTTACCGCAGGGGTCGGAACCGTCTGCAACAATCTGTACGATATCAGTATTTCCTACGAGGGAGCCAGAGAGGCGGTATCCTACCGTGTCCTGTACGGAACGAAACGAGCCATCAATATCGCAGAGATCGTTCCCAAAGAGTCAAAAAAGGCGGTTCCCTTAGAAGAAACAAAGATGCAGGAGCTGTTTCGTGCCATCCATGTAGGGGATCAGGAAAAGATCCGGAAAGAAGCCATCAAAGAGACAGAAAAGCTCCATAAGAATGCAGCCACCATCAGCCAGTACAATCTGGCCACCATGGAGATTGTCAGCGGCTTTTTCAAATTTTGTGCCAATAATTCCATGGATTTCAATGAAATTTCCGGAAATGTACAGAATCTTTACGAAAGAGTGACTCAGCTGGATGAAAGCTCTATGACAAACTGGATCATCAATATGTCTATGGCGATCAGCGAAAAACTGAGAAGTACCAGAAACAGTACCTCCAGACGGATCATCACCGATGCGCAGAACATCGTAAAAGACAGATATATGGAACCGGCGCTCTCGCTGGATGATGTGTGCGCAGATCTTGGGGTGTCCAATTCTTACTTTTCGTCCATCTTTAAAAAGGAGACCGGTCAGTCCTTTGTCTCCTATCTTACCGATTACCGAATGGACAGGGCAGAAGAAATGGTGCTGAACACCGATGAAAAAAGCTATAAGATCGCAGAAAAAGTAGGATATCAGGATGCGAACTACTTCAGCTATGTATTCAAAAAGAAATTCGGTGTTTCCCCTTCCAAATACAGAGCTTCCGGAAAATAAAAAGACGGAAAGCAGAAAGAGCAAGCACAGAAAGACTCCGAGAGTACATCAGGCAGAAAAGAGGGAACAGGTGAAAGGGAAAATACATGAAAGATAGAAAAAGAAATCCGGATTCCCGGAAGAATATCGTATTTAACATACAGTCGATCATCCTGTCTGTCCTTATGGCGATTTCACTGGTTACGATCATTGTAATGGGATTGCTGCTTTACCATCGATTCAAGCTGGCTCTGGAAAAAACAGCGGTAGACAACACGGAAGCTACCGTGGAGGCTACCGTAGACCGGTTAAATGCAGATCTGCTGGATATCCGGCAGATCCTGAACGGGGCAAACTACAACGTAGTCCAGCAGTTTGATATATCCAGCCGGGAATTCTCGGAGCAGTTCAGTCTGCTCTATGAGACCAATTCCGATAAGATTCAGAGCCTGGCTTTGTATGACCCAAAAGGAAATCTGATTGCATCGGAGCCGGTGGCGGCAGAAAAGAAAAATGTGAAGGTGCAGACGCAGGAATGGTATAAAAATGCGGAAGATGCCATTGAAAATATACACTTTTCCACACCGCATATCCAGGAGCTGTTTGAGGACGGCTCTTATCGGTACCAATGGGTCGTTTCCCTGAGCAGGTATGTAGATGTCAACAAGGGAGAGACACCGGAAACCGGTATTCTTTTACTGGATATGAAATATTCTGTGATCAGGGACGTGATGAAGCAGATCAATGACTGTTCCGGCGGAATCTACTATTATCTGATCAGTCAGGACGGAGAGATGATCTATCATCCCCGGGGAACGGAATTAAACCGTGGATTATTTGAAGAAAACAGTCTGGAAACGGCAAAATACGAGGACGGAACCTATGAGATCCATTCCAACAGTCAGAATGAGACCGTGATCGTCGGCAGCGTAGCCTATACAGGCTGGAAAATGATCGGTGTTGTGCCGGAGAGTGTGCAGGCGGCAAACTACAAGAACTTCCGTTACTATGTATTTGCTACTGTTCTGGTTCTTATGGTCATGCTTTTGGAGGGAAACCAGCTGGTTTCCCGGAAGATATCCAAACCGATCCGGGAGCTGGATGCTTCCGTCAAGGCCCACGAGGCAGGAGGAAAACCGGATATCTATATCGGCGGCTCCTCGGAGATCCGCCATCTGGGACATTCTGTGCAGAAGTCCTATGAACAGATCGAAAAACTGATGGACGAGATCATCCGGCAGCAAAATGAACGAAGAAAAAGTGAACTGGATGCCCTGCAAAGCCAGATCAACCCCCATTTTCTGTATAATACACTGGAATCCATCACGTGGATGGTGGAAGCCCAGGAAAATGAAGCAGCGGTTCGTATGATTTCTGAACTGGCAAAATTGCTTCGTGTCAGCCTGTCACGCGGTAAGACCATCATTCCCATTAAGGATGAGCTGCAGCACAGCAGAAGCTATATGAATATCCAGCTGGCCCGGTACAAAGAGCGGTTTAAAACAGAATTCCGAATCGAGGAAGAGATCGAAAACTGCTGCATCGTAAAGCTGGTGATCCAGCCCATCCTGGAAAATGCCATCTATTATGGCGTCGGAAATATGGATGAGGATGATGACGGCATGATCATCGTCAGCGGAAAAAAGAAAGACGAGGACATTCTGATCACCATCGAAGACAATGGGATGGGCATGCGGGAAGAAGTCCTGGAAAATATTCTGACGGATAACAGCAAGGTTCCGAAGCACGGTTCCGGCGTGGGCGTAATCAATGTGCATTCCAGAATCCGGCTGATGTTTGGCGAAGAATATGGACTTTCCATAGAAAGCGAACCGGACGAAGGAACAAGGGTTACGATCCGTATTCCGGCAATCCCATATACACCGGAAAACGCAGAAGCATTGGAATTACAAAAATACATACAGAGGAGACCGGGCGGATGAAAAAGAACAGAATGAAATTTCTTATAATTGAGTTTCTTTTGCTGCTGCTGGCAGTATTCTTTGTATGGAAGATTTTCGATCAGAACGTAGCAGAGCCCCGGATTGCGGTGATTCTTCCGGAGTCCGGTGACAAACGCTGGGATGCCCTGATCAAGGGAATGAAGCAGGCTGCGGCAGAGAACAACGTTCATATGATCATCTGCAATACGGAAGAGATCGACGGGCCGGAGGTGGAAAGAGAATTTATCAGGGAACAGAAGGACAACGATATTGATGGCTTTATCATATATCCGGCACCCGGTCATGAGACGGAAAATATGCTGAAAAAAGAGTGTGGAAATAAACCGTATCTGCTGATTGCAGATGGTCTGGCGGTAAAAGAAGGAAAAACTGCCAGTCCCACGATCCAGCCGGATTACCGGGAGATCGGAAGATGGCTGGGAGAACGGCTGAGAACAAAAAAGCAGAAGATCGGAATTATCGCCGACTGGAAAATGTCCGAGGCTGTACAGGCTGAGATTTGTGGATTGAACGAGGCGCTGGAAGGCAGCGAAAGCAAGATCAGCTGGTGTATTTACCGGAGAAAAGAACAGGATATTGTGGAGCGGATGAAGAAGGAAACAAAAGCGGATGCCCTTGTCGTCCTGGATGCAGGAATCCTGGAGGAGTTTGGAGAGCAGGCAGAAAATGGAACATACGAGGGCGCAGAGCTCTATGGAGTGGGTTACAGTCTGAAGACGATTGCACTTCTGGATAACGGAAACATTCAGGGGCTGGCTGTGCCGGACGGATATGAAATCGGCTATAAAAGTGTGGAAGAAATAACCAAAAGGATCGAGCACAGGTCTTATAAAATGCAAGGATATATAACCGAATATCAGGTACTTGGCAAGGAAAATTTCTCTATGGACGAAGATTTAGAAAGGTTTTTATATTCCTATGAATAAAAAGAAAAGAAGGGTGGCAGTATTATTATCTGCCACGATAGGGAGTGCGGTGCTTGTGCTGTCGGGGTGTTCCGGCAAGTCGGACCAGACAGAGAAAACCCTGCGGGTCGGAGTGATAACCTACACGCAGGATGATCCTTTTATCAATGGATTGACGGATGAACTGAGGGAGCAGCTGAAAGCCATGGAAAACAAAGAACGAAGGATTATCGTATCGACAAAAAGCGGAAACGACGATCAGCAGGAACAGAACGAAAAGGTGGAAGAGATGATTGATGCCGGCTGTGATGTGCTCTGTATCAATCTTGTGGACCGGACAGCTCCGTCCCGGATCATCCGAATGGCAAGGAATGAAGACATTCCTGTGATCTTCTTTAACAGGGAACCGGTAAGAGAAGACCTGGTGCAGTGGGAAAAGCTGTATTATGTGGGCTGTGATGCAGAACAATCCGGGATCATGCAGGGTGAGATCGCAGCAGAATACATCAACAGCCATTCGGAAGTCGATAAAAACAAGGACGGAAAGATCCAATATGTGCTTCTGGAAGGAGAAGCGGGCCATCAGGATGCCATCAGCAGAACGGAATATTCCGTAAAGACACTGATGAAAAATGATGTTATGCTGGAAAAGCTAAGTTATCAGTTAGCGGACTGGAACCGGGGACAGGCGGAGAACCGCATGAACCGTCTGATCAGCCAGTACGGAAAAAAGATCGAACTTGTCATGTCCAACAACGATGAGATGGCACTGGGGGCGGTGGAGGCCTATCGGAAAGCAGGCTATGCCCGTGAAGACTGGCCGGTGATCTTCGGAATTGATGGCCTGGAAGAGGCTCTGGAAGCCGTAAAGGCAGGAGAGATGCAGGGCAGCATCCTAAATGACAGAGTGGATCAGGCAAAGGAAATGGCGAAAATGGCAGTGGAGCTGTTCGAGGGAGAGGACTTTGAACAGGAAAGCCTGAAAGAAGGCCGGTACTATTTTTCGGAATATCAGAAGGTAGACGGCAGCAACATCGATGAGTACCTGAACGCAGAAGAGACGATTTCCCACTCCGGAATGTAAGCAGGAAGACTGCGTTTGCAGGCAGAAAGAGTAAGTGAAGACGTGTCTTTATTTTAAACCAATCAAGCAAGCAGCGAAACGGATTGCGAATATCCGCTTGACAGAATGAGGAAAAACAGATGGAACATACATGGACCAAAGATTTTTATCAGGAGACAGATCCGGCAAAACGGCAGCAGATCTTAAAAGAACATATCGGAGAGGAGGAAGCCTGGGAAGAAGAATACCGGGCTCGGCTCTGGACGGCCCGATACGGACAACGCAGGCTCCAGAAGGATGAATTTGTCAAATGCCTGATGGAACTGAAGTATCTGGCGGAAGGAACCTCCCTGGATCTGGGAGGCGACAGAAAAAAGACGGGAGCCCGGATTCTCTCTACGTTGTGCCTGGCGGAAGCCATGCAGTCAGATGAGGGATACCAGAAAATTCTTGCAGATGAACTGTACAATGTATTCCTGAAATTTATTCAGGTCAGCAGAGGAGGCAGAGGATTTACCTCTCTGGTATTCGGCATGGGACAATTGTCCGAAGAAGGAATCGCGAAAAAAATCGCCGAACAGATCAGTGTGATCGCGTTCAAGGCACCACGCCTGCTTCACATGGAAAAAGAATTCATCCTGCTCCGGGAAGCCGCCCTCCGGGCATATCGGCAGGAGTATCCGAACAGGGAGCATTTTCTGAATAAATATTGAGGTTATTGCAGTAATGTCTGAAAAGTGACCGGGCGGAAAGAGAAAGGAGAATAAAATGGAATACAGAAAATTTGACAATGTTATAGTAGCAAGGATTGACAAAGACGAAGAAATATTGGAGCAGCTGAGGGTAATTGCCATAAAGGAGAATATAAAGCTTGCCAGTGTCCAGGCTCTTGGAGCGATCAATGATTTCACAGTCGGAGTATACAAGACAGACGAAAAGAAATATTATTCAAACAGCTTCCAGGGGTATTATGAAATTACATCACTGACAGGTACAATCAATACAATGGATGGAGAATATTATGCGCATCTTCATATGAGTGCCGGAAATCAGAAGGGCGAGGTGTTTGGAGGACATCTGAACAGAGCGATTGTCAGTGCAACCTGTGAGCTGGTCATCACGGTAATTGACGGAAGAGTGGACAGAGTTCATGATGAAGAAACCGGACTTAATATTTTTAAGTTTAACTGAAGCTGCAAAGCAGCTATTCGGTTATGAGCAAGTAGCGAAGCGGATTGCGAATATCCGCTTGACTTAAAAGCCTGAGAGGAAATAGTGAGAAGCAACATCGGGATGCAGCGTAAGCGAAATCGAGATGTGATCTGAAGAGATAATACAATTTACGAAAAAGTGGATTTTCCACATAAATACCTGAACTGGAGGTGTATGGGCTATGATAAAAGAACATTATTCGATCCTGTTTTGCAGCTTAACGGGTAATACAAAGAAGCTGGCTGATGTAATCTATGAAACGTTGCCAAAGGACAAATGCGATTATTTTGGCACAAACGATTCGCAGGTACCGCAATCCGACGTATGCTATATCGGATTTTGGACGGACAAAGGGAATGCAGACCAAAAGACATTAGAATTGCTGTCGAAATTAAAAAATAAAAAGATTTTTCTGTTTGGAACAGCTGGATTTGGCGGAAGTGATGCCTATTTTGAAAAGATTCTCGGACAAGTCAAACAGTCGATCGATGCAAGCAATACGGTCATCGGTGAGTATATGTGCCAGGGAAAGATGCCGCAGTCTGTGCGTGAACGGTATGTGAAAATGAAAGAAAACCCGGAACATCCGGTCAATCTTGATCTGCTGATTCAAAATTTTGACCGTGCTTTGTCACATCCGGACAGCGAAGATTTGGAAAGACTGAAAAAGTCATTATGAGATAGAAAAGTATGTTGTGCTTGATAAAAATAATCAGATAAGAGCAAAATTCGCGAAATGATTGCAATGGGTCGTCAAATGGAATAGAATGGAGAGAAAAAAGAAAGGTGTGGAAAAGGCAGGGCTGGCAAAGCATATCCGGCAGATGAGGTCATGCAGAAACAAAAACAATGAAAACTACAACAAAACAAACTCATTTATACAGTAACACGGATCTTCGCAAGCTTTTAATTCCAATCATCATTGAACAATTGCTTTCTTCCCTGATGGGAACTGTCGACACGATGATGGTCAGCAATGTCGGGTCTGCCGCAATTTCGGCAGTCTCGCTGGTGGATTCCATTAATATCTTAGTCATTCAGGCGCTTTCTGCGCTGGCGGCAGGAGGAGCGATTCTCTGTTCGCAGTATATTGGAAGCGAAAAACGGGATGGAGCAATCCGTTCGGCACAACAGGTGCTTTTTGTTATGGCAGTTTTGTCCGTCGCATTATCCGCGGGCTGTCTGATTTTCCGTGTTCCGCTGCTGCGTGTTATTTTCGGGGCAGTGGAAGCGGATGTTATGAAAAATTCACAGGTATATTTCCTGTTTACGCTGCTGTCATTCCCGTTTATCGGTCTTTACGATGCGGGCGCATCCATTCTGCGGGCGCAGAACAACAGCCGCAGTCCGATGGTGATTTCGGTGATTTCCAACTTTATGAACATCGGCGGAAATGCCATTCTTATTTTCGGCTTCCACATGGGTGTCGAAGGAGCCGCGATTTCGACTTTAATTTCGCGTATTTTCTGTGCGGTTGTCGTACTGTGGAAGCTTCGGGATGAAAGCAAACCGATTTTTGTGAAGCAGTATCTTTCCATTCGGCCGGACTTTGGTTTGATCAAAAAAATACTGTTCATCGGTATTCCATCGGGAATCGAGAACAGTATGTTCCAGTTTGGAAAGCTGGCGATTCAGTCCACTGTGTCCACACTTGGCACGGTTGCCATTGCCGCGCAGGCGATGACGAACATCCTTGAGAACCTGAACGGTGTCGCTGCGATTGGTGTCGGCATCGGACTGATGACGGTAGTCGGTCAGTGTCTCGGCGCGGGCCGGAAGGATGAAGCAATCTACTATATTAAAAAACTGTGCTGGCTGTCAGAAATGGTTATCGTTGCAAGCTGTCTGCTGGTATTTGTGCTGACAAAACCGATTACGATGATCGGCGGTATGGAGGCAGAGAGTGCAAAGCTCTGCATGCAGATGATGATCTTTATCACGATTGTAAAGCCGCTCTGCTGGGTCATGGCGTTTGTCCCGGGATACGGCATGCGGGCTGCCGGGGATGTAAAATTCTCCATGATCACATCCTGCTGTACGATGTGGCTGTGTCGTGTGAGTCTCTGTATTTACCTGTGCCGCATATGGGGATTCGGCCCGATTGCGGTCTGGATCGGTATGGCGGCAGACTGGAGCCTGCGGTCCATTCTCTTTACCATCCGGTTCAAATCAGGAAAATGGCTGAATCATCATTTGATAGAAGAAAAGAAATAGGAAGTTCGCCACACGCTCTAGACATCTTCTTGCGGTAAAAAGGAAAGCGCATATGCAAGAGAGTCGTTGAGATGAGATTTTTGACCGCGGCTGGAAGCCGTACCGGATCAATCACCTGAGCTGGTGGAAAGAGGAGCTTGCATCCGAAGAAGAGATGGAAGAGGGACGGAACAATCTTGCAGCACATGACAATCGGAATGTAGATGAAAAGAAAATCCTTTTGTATGAACAGATCATTCGGGTTGTGTAGAAACAGGAAGAAAAAACTGGATTTTTCCAGTACCGGATGATAAGATAAAACTGTGTTTCGGGATGGCTTAAACATATGGAGGTGCAGGATGGAACCAATTTATTTGTCAATCCAGCAGAAAGAAACTGGCAGCCGCATCAAATCCCTTCTTCGTGAAAGCGGATACACCGTGAGAGACATTCAGAATGCCATGGGTTTTGAAAATCCACAGGCGGTCTATAAATGGATTTCCGGCAAGTGCCTGCCAAGTCTGGACAACTTTCTCATTTTAAGCAGATTATTAAACACAAGCATCGAAGATATCCTCGTCATTGACGGGGATATTCCTCGTTTCCGAAGCAAATACAGAGAAATCCGAGAAAGATTAAACCGCTGGTATAATGACAAAATCGTTATTTTGTGATACAGTGAAGAAAAAGCAGAAAAAGAACCGGTTAAAAAGGTTTTGGAAAGGAAAAACAGATGTCAGAAGGAATACGTTTTGGCTACCGCAATTTAGAACATACCCCAGAAGCAACGTTTGTCGTCAAACAGCGTGGCTTTGTTTTGATATGTTCAATTGAGAAAAGCGACAGAACGGATTCTGTGGAATATGATACGGGAGGATCAAATTAGATGACCGCATCAGACAACTGGATACGAACGAAGAGGAGCCGCTTATCTTATGTTGAACACATGGGATAGGTGGCTTTTTCTATTAAATTTTTATATCAGAACAAATTGAGAAGGGAGAAACCCGGAATGGATCAGATCAAAATCAAAGGAAAAGTAAATACAGCCATCTGCTATGCCAGGGTCGTAGAGGAGGAAGCCATCGAGCAGATCCGCCGCATGTGCGATTATCCGATGACGGAAGGCTCGCGGATCCGCATCATGCCGGATGTGCATGCGGGAAAAGGATGTACGATCGGAACAACGATGACTATCCGTGACAAGGCAGTGCCGAACGTCGTCGGCGTGGACATCGGGTGCGGCATGTACACCGTAAATCTTGGAAGAGCCGAACTTGATTTTGCAAAAATCGACGAGGCGGCACATGTTATCCCGTCTGGCATGAATGTCTGGGAGGGGAGACAGGAACGTTTTGACCTGATGACACTTGCCTGCAGCCGGGAATTAAAAGACACAAAACGCCTGGAGCGGTCGCTTGGAACCTTAGGCGGCGGCAACCATTTTATCGAGATCGATGAAGCCGCCGACGGCACAAAATATCTCGTCATCCATTCCGGCTCGCGGAATCTCGGAAAACAGGTGGCAGAGTATTACCAGAATCTGGCAGTGCGGCTGGACCGCGGTTATGACGAGTACCTGGAAAAACGCGAGGAGCTCATACGCACCTACAAAGAGCAGGGCCGCAGAAAGGAAATCCAGGAGGCGTTAAAACAGCTGCAGTGGAAACCGGACGAAGCGCAGATGCCGGAGGATCTCTGCTATCTGACCGGAAAATATCTGGAAGCCTATCTGCACGACGTGGAGATCTGCCAGCAGTTTGCACGCCGGAACCGGGAAAAAATGGCGGAAATCCTGCTGGAACGAACCGGCCTTACAGGCACCGATGCGTTCCACACGATTCATAACTATATCGACACAAACGAGATGATACTCCGAAAAGGCGCAATCGCAGCGCACAAAGGAGAACGAGTGCTGATTCCGATCAATATGCGCGACGGCAGTATTCTCGCCGTCGGAAAAGGAAATCCGGAGTGGAACGATTCTGCCCCGCACGGAGCCGGACGGCTGATGTCGCGCAAAAAAGCGAAGGAAACCCTGGCACTGGAGGAATACCGGAAGAGCATGGAGGGAATCTATACGACTTCCGTCAACGAACATACCCTGGACGAGGCGCCGATGGCGTACAAATCACTGGATGACATTCTCGATATAGTCCGTGCATCGGTCGATGTCGTGGAGGTGCTGCGTCCCGTTTACAATTTCAAAGCATCAGAATAGAGGCGGAGGAAACCAGTAAAATTCCTCCGCAAGAAGGAGGAAGAAAAAAATGATGGCAATTCCGTCAATTGATATGGAAGCAACAGGAAGAAACATTACAAGACTGCGGCAGCAGGCAGGCCTTACCGTCCGCGACCTGCAGGAAATTTTCGGTTTCACCACCCCGCAGGCAATCTACAAGTGGCAGCACGGCACCGCCATGCCGGCAATCGACAACCTGGTCGTGCTGGCAGCGGTATTGAATGTGTCGATCGATGAGATCGTGATTGTGGAGACAAGAGAGCTTGTGCTTGCGAGTGCATAAACCTGAGAACGTATTTTACGCAACTTTAACACAATCTTCCCTCAATTTCATGTAGAATAAAAAGCACAGATTCCGTAGCTTTTCTACAAGCCGCAGCAGCCGGCTTATGGTAGCAGAAGCACTCGGTGAGGCAGAAACAGCAGGCTGGATCGGGTTGGCTCCGTTGACTTTATATGTGCAAACTGATAAGATACTCATAAGTATGTTCTTAGGGGTATCTTATTTTTGTATTTCAAAAAGAAAAGGGGAAATTAAATAATGACAAAAAAGAAAATCATTGGCCTTTGCATCGGCGCTGTCGTTCTTGCCGTGGCTGCGGCCGGTGTGAAGGAAGGCAGCTGGCTGATGAAGCATCGCCGGATGCAGAATGAGTTTACGCATGAGATGAATGCATTCACGACCAAAACAAACGCTGAGCTGATCCAGCCGACGATTGTTGCGGAGGATGATATCTACGGCTGGTTTTTCCATGAGGAAGATGACGGGCTGTACATGAATCTCTATTACCGGATCAAAAACGAGTCCAATCAGCACGAAATTGCATCCAGTGAATTTCCTGTGAAGATCAAAAAGGAGCTTCTTGCGGATGATAAAGTGTGGAGCAGAACGACGGGGACCGCGAAAAATCAGGTTCACGCGGAATACCTGGAAGGAGAAGATGACATGACGGTTTCGTTTGACGTCTATTACCAGTGTGAGGGTTCCTGCGGGGAATATTTTGCGGATATTACCGTGACGGATAGTGAGACCGGAAAGCTCTACTACAGCAGTGAAGCAGAAAATGAAGCGGCAGAATAGGAGGAGCGATGGCCGAAAAACAAAGCAAAAATAAATGGCACACACCGGCGGAGCGGATTATGATGCTGGGATTTGCGGCGGTAATCCTGCTGGGAACGATTCTTCTTTGCCTGCCGGTTTCTGCGGCGGACGGAAAAAGCGTTTACTGGCTCGACGCCCTGTTTACCGCAACGACATCTGTCTGCGTGACGGGCCTTGTCACCGTTCCGACGGCGACGACATGGAGTACCTTTGGAAAAATTGTGATCCTCGGGTTGATTCAGTTCGGAGGTCTTGGCATCATGGCGTGCCTGACGATGGTGTTTCTGATCCTGCGCCGGAAAATCAGTCTGCAGAGCCGGAAATTAATTCAGGATACCTATAATCTGCCGGTTTTAAAGGGCAGTGTGGGCATCGTGCGCCGGCTTCTGATTGGAACAGCAACCGTAGAGATTGCGGGGGCGGTTCTGTATAGCTTCTGGTTTGTGCCGGAGTATGGCTTCTGGAAGGGAATCGGCTACAGTATTTTTCACGCCGTTTCCGCTTTCTGTAATGCGGGAATCGATCTCGTTGGCGAAGCCTCTTTTGCTCCGTTTGTAACGAACCCGCTGATAAACTTTACGACGATGGGACTGATTCTTTTGAGCGGTCTTGGTTTTCCCGTCTGGTGGGAAGTTATGGAGCGGGTGCAGGAGCTTGTGAAGGGAAAACGGCCCCGTAAAAATTTTGTGCGAGGATTCACGCTTCATACGAAACTGGTTTTAACGACAACCATGATTCTGGTGTTCGGTGGAGCACTGCTGATTCTTGCACTGGACTGGAATCACGCGCCATCACTTGGCAGCCTGAAACCGGCGCAGAAGGTCATGGCGGCTTTTTTTCAGTCCGTGACGACAAGAACGGCAGGTTTTGAGACGATCCCGCAGGCTGATTTCTCGGACAGCTCTGCAATGGTAAGTATGGTTCTCATGTTCATCGGTGGCTCCCCGATGGGAACGGCAGGTGGTGTTAAGACGACAACGGTTGCCATTCTGGTTGTGCTGGTTGCCTCCTATATTCGCGGAGACTCAGATACGGTGGCCTGGGGGCGGAAAGTGATGGAAGAAAATATCCGTACCGCTGTCGTCATTTTCTTTTTTGTACTGACGACAGTCTTTACTGCCACCGTGCTGCTGATTTCCGTAACCGGAAGCCCGCTGCTGGATTGTACGTATGAAATTATTTCTGCGGTTGCAACGGTGGGCCTCACCCGTTCCCTGACGCCGACGCTTCCTTTTATGGGAAAGGTGATTGTTATTCTGGTTATGTTTATGGGAAGAATCGGGCCGGTGACGCTGGCTGTCGCACTGCGCCGCAGAACAGGAAGAAAAGATGTCGATATTCAGAGACCGGAGCAGCGGATTCTGATTGGATAGTTGGGAAAATAAAAAACAGGACAGATTTCAGAAAACGAGGAAAAGAAATGAGTAAACAGTATGCAGTCATTGGACTTGGAAAGTTTGGTTTTTCTGTAGCAACGACACTTGCGCAGGCAGGAAAAGAAGTGCTTGCCGTTGATAAAGACGCTGAGCCGGTACAGGAAATTGCCGATCTTGTTACCTATGCGGCGCGCGCGGACATCACCGACAGCCGTGTTTTTGCATCGCTTGGCATCAGCAACATGGATGTCGTGATCGTCGGCATCTCTGAAAATATGGAGTCGAGCATCCTCGCCACCCTGCAGGCAAAAGAGGCGGGCGTGCCGCTCGTCATCGCAAAGGGCATGAGCCAGATGCATGCCAATATTTTGAAAAAAGTCGGCGCGGACCGCGTCGTGATGGCGGAGAGTGAGACGGGCATCCGCCTCGGAAAAAGCCTGATTTCCGGCGGCTTCCAGGACTTCTTCATGCTGTCGGATTCGTTCTCCATGGTAGAGCTTCCCGTGCCGGAAGCGTGGACGGGGCATAGCCTCGAGGAGCTGGATCTGCGGAAGAAATACAGTATCAACGTAATCGCCGTCAAGGACGGGGAAGACATCCGTGTCACGGTCAATCCGAAGACGCTGCTCCGCGCAGAGGAAGTGCTGATTCTGGTCGGCGAAAACAAAGAACTTGCCAAATTGATGAAAAACAGGAAATGAGGGGACCATTCATGATTACAAGCAGCAGCAATGCACAGGTAAAAAACATTATTGCGCTGAACAAAAAAGCAAAAGAACGCCGGGAGCAGGACGTTTTCGTGGCGGAGGGCTGGAAAATGTTCCAGGAAGCGCCGCGGGAATGGCTGAAAAAAGTATATGTGTCTGAGAGCGGCAGCAAAATGCATGAAATGCCGTCCGACGGGACAGAATACGAAGTAGTGGACGACCGCGTGTTCCAGTCCATGTGCGACACGAAGACGCCGCAGGGTGTTTTAAGTGTGATCCGCATGCCGCATTACACCGAAGAGGAGGTGATGGACAACGGAAAGACACCGCTTCTGATGGTACTTGAGGATCTGCAGGACCCTGGAAATGTCGGAACAATCATCCGCACCGCAGAGGGCGCAGGAGTCACCGGCATCATCATGAGCCGCGGTACCGCGGATATCTTCAATCCGAAAACGATCCGCTCGACGATGGGCTCGATCTACCGTATGCCGTTTCTGATCGTCGACGATGCGGTCGGATTTGTAAAAGGCTTAAAAGCGCGGAAGATCTGTACGTACGCGGCACATCTGCACGGCGTGCATTCCTACCGCGAGGAGGATTACACAAAAGGAACGGCATTCCTGATCGGAAATGAGGGAAACGGCCTGACCGATGCAATGGCAGAGGCCGCCGAGTGCCTGATCCGTATTCCGATGGAAGGAAAAGTGGAGTCGTTAAACGCAGCGATTGCATCCGCCGTTCTGATGTATGAGGCACATGGCCAACGCGCATAAAAGATACCTTCGATTGCGTTACCGGCTTTCTTACATTTCTCTTAACCTGCCGGAAACCTACTCGACAGAACCGGTATTTTGAGCTAAAATAGAAAGAGCAGAGTCCGGGCTGAATTTCTGTCAGTCCGGTAAAACTGTAATATTTGCCAGAAAAGCAAAAGCTGTTTTGGGAGGAAGGAAAAATGAGTGAGAAAAAAAACATCAGTAAAAAGGAGCTCCGAAGAAGAAAGCGGAAGCGTGCGCTGATGATCAAAACAGGAATTCTATGTGTTCTGCTTGTCATCTTCGGCATTGGAATCTGGGCTTTGGCCGGAGGAACAGAAAAAATCCAGCAGAAAGCACAGGAAAAAGAGGATCAGAAAACAGCAGAGGTGGACGGTTCCGTATCGTCGGACAGCACGGGAAGTGCTGAAGCGCCGACAACGAAAGCACAGATTATGGCGGAAGCCGATGCACTTGCGCAGACATACGATTACGATGGAGCCATTGAAAAGCTCCAGAGCGTAGAGGGCGCAGCGACCGACGCGGATATCATCACAAAAGTAGCAGAGTACACCAGCACGAGAGATGCCTGTGTGCGCGTCAACGTCAACGAAGTAACCCACATTTTCTATCATTCTCTTGTAGTCGATCCGCAGAAAGCGTTCTATCAGGACAACGCACAGACCGCAGGCTTCTGCCAGTGGATGACCACCGTGGATGAGTTCAACGCGATCACCCAGCAGATGTACGACAGAGGATATGTCATGGTTTCGATCAACGATCTCGTGAAAAAGACCGTAGATGATGACGGAACCGTTCATTACGAGGAAGGGGACATTTACCTGCCGGAGGGCAAGAAAGCATTCGTTCTTTCTCTGGATGACCTTTCCTATTACCACTCTTACGACGGACGCGGCATTGCCAGCAAGATGGTAGTCGGCGACGACGGAAAACCGACCTGCGAATACATTCAGGATGACGGAACTGTTGTGACCGGTGCTTACGACTGTATCCCGCTGATGGATCAGTTTATCGAAGCGCATCCGGATGCCGTATACCACAATGCGCGCGGAACCGTAGCACTGACCGGCTACGACGGAATCCTCGGATACCGCACCGACGGTGATTACAAGACGAGAGAAGATCTGACGGATGATCAGGTAGCATGGCTTGATGCACACCCGGATTTCGACTGGGATAAAGAGTGCGAGGAGGCGAAAAAAGTAGCCGATGCGATCAAAGCAGACGGCTGGACATTCGCAAGCCATACCTGGGGCCATATCCGTGTCGGCGACAAACCGATCGAGACGATCCAGGCGGATACCGAGAAATGGCTGACGTATGTTGCACCGCTCATCGGCGGAAGCGATATCATCATCTTTGCACATGGACAGGATCTTTCCGACTGGCACGATTACACGATGGACAATGAGAAGTTTGCTTACTTAAAGAGTCAGGGCTTCAACATTTACTGCAACGTAGATTCCTCCCAGTATTTCGTTCAGGTAAGAGACAATTACCTGCGTATGGGACGAAGAAACCTGGATGGATACCGTCTGTACCAGAACCTCTACGGAGGCGGCGAGGACAGAACAAGCGATCTGTTTGATTCTGCCTCTGTTATTGATCCGCAGCGGCCGACAGATCCATCTCTTTACAATTTAGGTTAAAGAATTTTGAAAATGAAAAAGATCTCACAGAACTTTCTATTATTTATAGAAGAAAGTCTGTGGGATCTTTTTTTCAGCAGGGCGAACCGTTTACAGATATTTTTCTACGAGCGGAAACGGCAGAGGCCCGAGACGGAGCAGTTTTTCATGGAAACCGATCAATGAGAATGAGTCACCTTCCTGTTCCCGCACTTCCGAGAGGAGCTGCGAAAACGAGAGCGATCCGACACAGTATTTCAGATAGTTCGCCGGTGTCTCGAGAATATACTGATATAAAGAGGCAGCGGCCGACGCATCCGTGATGCCGAACTGCGCCAGAAAGGCTGACGCATCCGAGAGGAGCCATCCCTGGCTGTGGATTCCGAGATCCAGCAGCGAGCAGAGGGTAAGATGCACCGAGCGGTTCAGATACCAGAGACGGCAGAGCGCCTGCGTGTTTGCATCGAGATTACGTGCGGCGTAGCGGCAGGCATATGATTCAACGTAGGTTGCCCATCCTTCCACATAACCCGACGGCGCGTAGAGATGGCGGATCAGAAGCGGGTCGGAGCGCGAGAACGAGACGGTCTGGTACAGATGGCCGGGAAAGCCCTCGTGGGCAAGTGTGGAATACAGCTCGATGCCGGTCATCTCATCCGCGGGATTCAGGTAAATGGAGTTGGGTGAATTGATATCGGCGGGCGGTGTGAGATAAAAGGCGGGGCTTAAAAAATCCTTGAGGGAGTCATCCACGGTCTTTACTTCGTATGCGATACCCGAAAGAACGGGAAAATCTTCAGAAACGGCATTCTGCAGATCGGCAAGCATTTCCTCTGGCGTGGAGAACGGCAGCACGAGCGCTTGCTCGGAGAGGGAGAGCGACGGATTCTGATCGAGAATGATCTGCATTTCGGCACACTGGTCCGCAAGCTGCTGTGTTAAAAGGCGGGTCAGCTCCTCCGGTGAAGCATCAACACCGACGCGGCTGCGGAGAAGATACGCATAGTAGGAAAGTCCGCCTTCCTGCCGGGAAAGACCACCGGCGTTCTGTGTTCCTTTGCCGCGGAGTGAAGAAAGCGCATCGGAAAGAGAGCGGTAGGCGGGAAAAACACAGGAGGTAAGGAGTTTTTCATGCGTCTGCAGACAGAGATTCCTTTCCGCCTCAGAAAACAGTGAAGACGCCTGCAGTTTATTCTGAAAAACGGTGTGGAGCAGATGGCTTTCCGGTGTATCCGCGTCGGCGAGAAAAGCACTGCACTGGCGGATAATGCCATCGACCGCAAGGTCATTCTGAAACACGCCCTGCCGGGATTTTTCCTGCTCGAGTGCGATGAGGTCGGAGAAATAGCGCGGGAGATCCTGCAGAAGATGGAGGTAGTCGGCGATATCCTGCTGTGTGCGGAACGGGTACTCCGCGAGCAGAATGGGAAGCTGTGCCTGAATCCCAAGCGACGGACCGAGCGGTTCCGCAAGAAGGCTGGTGCTGCCCGGCATTTTTTCGCAGTCCAGCTCGTAGAGCAGAAGATCGAGCGTGATCTGATTTTCCGCGGAGAGGCGGTTTCGATGAAAGGATGTGAGCGTTGTTTCCACACTCTGCAGCAGGGCATCATACGAGGTGCGGTCAGGGATGGAAACCGTGCCGAACGAGGCGGTGCCGGGGGCAATTCCGCGGGAAGCCGGATCGGCGAGGGTATAGTGGAGCGTGATGGCAGAAGAGGTTACCTCGGAGTGGAACCGTTCCTCCACATACGCGGAAAACCGGCGGTTCTCACCAGGGGAAAAGAACGGGGAAAAATACCAGAACAGCAGGGCGAAAAGAAGTCCGCCGCACAGAAGCAGAGGGAACAGGATGCGGCGGTGCAGAGAAGCTGGTTTCATAGAATAGGCTCCGGTGCGGACAGTTATCATAAAGTATGTAAAAAATGCTGATTTTATGCGCTTTTTCCGTGGCCTTTCATTTGACTTTCCAAAACGGCTTTGCTATAATCAGTAACGAATGAAATAAGGGACTTTTCAGTGCGGAACGGATTTGAAAAAGAATCCGCGAAGGTAAAAGGGAATCGGGTGGAAATCCTGAGCGATCCGGTCACTGTAAGCAGGGAGTGTTAGCTGCAGAAATGCCATTGTGCGAAACGCATGAGAAGGCGCGGCTGCCGTGAAGATCTGCGAGTCAGGAAACCTGCTGGAAAGGTTAGTGAATCGCTTCCGATGAAAGCATATATTCATGGAAAGATGTACGAAGCAAAATCGGACATCTGCTTTTTTGTCGCCATGCGTCCGAAAAAGAGCTTCGGTGGAGAAACTCTTTTGCAGAAAAAGCAGATGTCTGTTTGTCTTTTCGCAGAAAAAATGTGTCCTCAAAAACAAGATTACTTGCAGGGAGACATCATTGACGGGGACAGGCACCGCCCAGCTGCCTGAAAAAGTCAGACGGAATCCGGAGCAGATGCGCGAAGGAGATCCGAAGAAAAGGAGAAGTTATGAAAGGAAATTCAAGCAAATTTCTGGCACTGCTGCTGTCGGCGTCCATGATCATGAGCCCGACTGCCAGCGTATTAGCAGATACGCAGGAAAAAGCAGCACAGACAGAAAGCAGCGCAGCCGCAGAGGAAGCGCCGCAGAGCGAAGAAACAGCAGAGACGGCAGAACCGGAAACAACACCGGCAGAAACCGAGAGCAGTGAAAGCACTGCAGAGACTCCGGCAGAAGAGCCGACGGAAACACCGGCCGCGCCTGCAGAGGATCAGACACCGGCAGGATCTGACGAGACCGAGACACCATCCGCAGATGAGGATGCTTCGGAAGATACTGCAGAGGACACTGCAAAAGACGGTGAAGAGACTGCCGATACCACAGAAAAAGAGCCGGAAGCAGCAGATGAGACTTCCCAAGATGCTGAAAAAGAAACACCGGCAAAAGAAGAAACCAAAGATGCTGTAAAAGAGAATACCAGTCCGGCGGCAGAACAGCCGAAAACGGAAGTAAAAGAAACAACCCAAAATGAGGCATCCAATACAGCCGAGAAGAAAGAAACAAAAGTAGCGGAAGCAGCAAAACCGGCAGATGGTGAGTATGAGACTTCTGCAGAAGCAACCGGAAGCATGTTCCGTGTGATTTCTTCCAGACTCATCGTAAAAGATGGAAAACTGAAAGCATCCATTCTGCTGAGTGGAACCGGCTATGATTACCTGTATACGGGAACAGCAGCAGAAGCTGCCGCAGCAGATGAAAAGAGCTGGATTGCTCCGACAGGAAGCGAAACCTATACGGATACGAAGACCGGTGCAGAAAAGACCGGATATCGTTTTGAAATTCCGGTGGAAGAGCTTGACAAACAGATGGATGTTGCCGTTCGCTCAGCCAAGAAAAAAACATGGGCTGATAAAACCGTTACGATCCACAGCACCGATGCAATCCCGACGGTAACACCGGAACCAACCGAGACTCCAAGCGAAAATCCAGGTGAGGATTCCTCGAATAAGCCAGCCAGTGTAGAAGCACCGGTTACCAAAGAGGACGGCAGCGTATTCAAAATGTTCGTCATCTCCGAGGCAACAATGATCAACAAGGGTGATAAACTCGTTCTTACACTGAAAACAAACAACGTATCATTTGATAAACTGTATCTTGGAAAGAACGATGACCTTGCAAAAACACCGGCTATCCAGGGAATGCAGGAAGCAAACGGCGGTTATTCCTTTACATTTGAAGTAGATGCGGACAAAGCCGGCACAACCGTTCCGATCGTTCTTGGAAAGAAAGACGGAACCTGGTACACCAAACAGCAGCTTTATCTTGCAGTTCCGGGAAGTAAAACACCGGAAGTAACTCCGATACCGGAGCCGACCGAGACTCCGGTCCCGACTGCAACCCCGACTCCGAGTGAGACTCCGGTTCCAACCGCAACTCCAACTCCGGAACCGGCGAAAGTAGAAAACGGTATCTACAGCGGAACCGCGGAGACCGGCGCAGCTATGTTCAAAGTAGTCGGCGTAGAGCTGACCGTAAAAGACGGCGACATGAAAGCACGCATCACGTTAAGTGGTGTTGCCTACGATTATCTGTACATGGGAACACCGGAAGAGGCAGCTGCCGCAGACAAGAGTGCATGGATTGCAGGCGTCGGCACCGTTGATTACACAACAGCAGACGGCGAGACGAAAACAGGAATGCAGTATGATATTCCAGTAGCAGCACTCGATCAGGCACTTGTTGTTTCTTCCCATTCTGCAAAACGGGATAAATGGTATGCAAGAACCATTACTATTGCATCTTCCAGTCTGAAAAAGACCGCAGATCTTCCGGCAGATGAGACCAATAAAGTAGCAGATGGTATTTACAGTGCAGAGGCAACAACTAATGCAGCAATGTTCAAGGTAGTCGGCGTAAAACTGACCGCGAAAAACGGAAAAATGACAGCAGTTATCACCTTAAGCGGAAGCGGCTATGATTATCTGTATATGGGAACCGGAAAAGATGCGGCAGCAGAGAGCGGCGCATGGATCGCTTCCACCGGAAAAGTGGACTACACCTTAGACGGTGAAACCAAAACCGGAATGCAGTTTGAAATCCCGGTAGAGGCACTTGATCAGGAATTTGCTGTAGCAGCTCATGCAGTAAAGAGCGGCAAATGGTACGACAGAGCCATCACGATTGCATCTTCCAGCCTGAAAAAGACCGGAGACCTTCCGTCGGATGACAACAAGGGCGATACTCCGAAACCAACCCTCGTTCCGACCAATACCCCAACCGTATCTCCATCTGAGACACCGGTTGTAAAACCCACCAGCACCCCGACTCCGGCACCGACCCAGAAACCGGCCGATACCAAACCGGAGCAGGAATCCAAATATGAGTCTGACTTAAGCGGTGGCACATCCAAAGTAGACAGTGCAACCACACTGGCAGACGGCGTTTACACACCAGACGGATTCTCCTTCTCCGGCGGATCCGGAAAGGTAACCATCTCCTGCAGCAAGATTACTGTAACGAACGGACAGGCTTATGCAACGATCGCATTCAGCAGTCCGTACTACGGATATGTAAAAGCAAACGGAAATAAATACATGGCAAATGTCAGCGGCGGAAGCAGCATCTTCACCATTCCGGTTGAGCTGAACAAGAACAATACCATTATCGGTATGACCACCAGAATGTCCGTTGCCCATGAGATTTCCTACAACATCTTCATCTCCCTGGCAGCAGCAAAGAAGGGCGGCAGCACTTCTTTCAGCACAGGATTTGTAAAAGCAGACGGAACAACCTCCACGATCAGCACCGATAACTCCAAGCTGGATACCACCGCTCCAGAGATCATGGGACTGGAATACAAAGCAGAGACAAAACTTGCTTACGCAGAGTACTTCAAGATGTATCATTACGACGAAGGCATCACCCTGCTGGAGATCGATATGACAAAAGATACCGAGCGTGATCCGGAGAAACGGACCGAGGACGACAAGAAAGCAGAAGATACCGATACCGCAGCAGCAGAGAATACCGCAGCAGCAACCGACGAGGAAGAAGCGGCAGCAGCATCCGATTCCAAAAAAACCAGCACTGAGAAAGCGAAAGATCTGACCGAAAAGACAAAAGAGCTGTACGAAGGCAATGTTGTCAAATATCTGATCGTTCCGAAAGATGTTGAGATTCCGGCAGGACTGGACAAAGATATGATCGTGATCCAGCTTCCGGTTGAGAAAACATACGTAGCATCTGAGGATGCCCTGAAACTTCTCGATGAGCAGTTAGACGCAGCAGAGAGCATCAAAGCAGTCGGCATGGAGCAGAAAGACTGCCAGATCGAAAACATTGCAAAAGCAATGGAAAACAAAAAAATCTCCTTCGACGGAGCATTCGATGATCTGGACTACAAAGCTCTGGTAAAAGACGAAATCGATTTTGCAATTCTTCCGTCTGAGTTCCTTCCGGGAAATGCAAAAGATGAGGAAGATGCTGATGCAGCCGACGAGACCGCAGATACCAAAGCTGAGGATCAGAAGGACGATAAAGACGATAAGACAACGGATGAGAAAGCAGACGAAGACAAGACTCCGGAAGAACTTCTGAAAGAGGAAAATGAGCGTCTGTCCGACACCGCAGAGCGTCTGGCAACCCTGACCATTCCGATGCTGGTTGACCGTTCCGCAGACGAGAAGACCGATCTTGCGAAAGCAGAGTGGCTGAAAGTCTACGGCGTGATCTTCGGATGCGAGGATCAGGCAAACGAGCTGTTCCAGCAGATGGTAAAGGCAGAAGAGAATAAATAAGTACAATAATTTGCAGCAAAAAATGAGAAAGGGCTGCTGCCGTATGGCAGCGGCTTTTTCTTTAAGAAAGGAATATCAAATGACAGGAAAAAACGAAAGAAAGCTGAAAAAATGGGCTGCACTTTTTCTTGCAGCAGCGATGTCACTGACGGCCTGCGGCAGCACCGCATCAACGGGAAGCAGCACATCGTCCGCGTCGGGCACTTCGGCAGTTTCTGAGAGCAGCACATCCACAGCATCCGCAGCAGACGTTTCCGAAAGCCAGACGGAGAGCACATCCGTCTCGGAAAGTACGGCTGAAAGTGAAAGCACCTCCGAAGCCACTGCTGCGAGCAGCACCTCCGGGAGTGATACCGCATCCGCGGATGGTTTCGCAACGACAGACGATGTCAGCGACGCACCGGACATCATCGGAATCACCATCGAGAGCAAGATGGTCCTGAATTACGCCGAGTGCTTTAACGTATACTACTGCACAGACGGCTATAAACTGATCGATGTCAAAGACGGCGCGCAGTATCTGCTCGTCCCGGACGGAAAAGAGGCGCCGGATGACCTCGATTCCGACGTAATTGTAATCCATCAGCCGCTGGAACGCATCTACATGGCAGCAACCTCTCCGATGGCGCTGTTCGATGCCATCGACTCCCTCGATACGATTCGTCTCTCCGGTGAAACCGCAGACAACTGGTACGTACAGGATGCCGTTGACGCGATGAATGCCGGAACGATGATCTTCGCCGGAAAATACAGTGAGCCGGATTACGAACTTCTGGTCAGTGAGAACTGTGATCTGGCCATTGAATCCACGATGATCCTCCATTCCCCGAAGGTACAGGAGATGATCGAGATGCTCGATATTCCGGTCTTCATCGACCGTTCCAGCTACGAATCCCAGCCTCTTGGCAGAACCGAATGGATCAAACTCTACGGTGCCATGCTGGACAAAGAGGAGGAGGCAGCCGACTTCTTTGCAAGTCAGGCAAGTGTTGTGGAAAATCTGAAGGATTTCCAGAATACCGAAAAAACGGTCGCTTTCTTCTATATTAATACGAGCGGAGCTGCCGTTGTGCGGAACCCGGAGGACTATATTTCCAACATGATCGAGCTTGGCGGTGCGCGCAACGCCTTCCGTGATCTCCAGGACGACAGCGGAAAAACATCCGTGCCGATCACGATGGAGCAGTTCTACGATACGGCCGAAGATGCGGACTACCTGATCTACAACGCAAGCATCGATTCCACCGTCAAAACCCTGGACGACCTGCTGGCAAAGGATTCTATGTTTGCCGATTACAAAGCAGTCAAAGAGGGCAATGTCTGGACAACCGAGAAATCGATGTATCAGGCAACCGATAAAATTGCACAGTTTACCAACGACATTAACCTTCTGGTAACGGGCGGCGATCCGGATCAGATGGTATTCTTAAGAAAATTATCCTGATGGAGGAACGTATGTCAGAGAAAAAAAATATGACAGGAAAAGAGAACAGTTTCCATATGGAAAACTTCCGGCGCCGTTCGCGGTATGCCGCTGTGTTTCTGGTTCTGATTCTGGCGTTCGCTGCCATCACCGTGCTGAATATCAATTCCGGAAACGTAAATATTTCGATTCCGGAAATTTTCCGGATTCTGCTGCGGCGGACCGGAGAGGGGAAAGAGTACAATATTATCTGGAAAATCCGCCTTCCGCGTATTCTGATGGCGGCAATCCTGGGCGGTGCTCTGTCCCTGTCGGGCTTCCTTTTACAGACTTTCTTTGAAAACCCGATTGCCGGTCCGTTTGTTCTTGGAATTTCCTCGGGAGCCAAAATGGTCGTGGCGCTGACCATGATCTTTTATCTGGAGTGGGCGCGCAATATCACATCTTACACGATGATTGTTGCAGCATTCTTAGGATCCCTTCTCTCCGTCGGCTTCATTCTGCTGATGTCCCGACGGATCAAAAATATGGCAGGACTTCTCGTCGGCGGTATTATGATCGGTTACATCTGCTCGGCGGTCACGGATTTTGTTGTCACTTTCGCGGAGGATTCCGATATCGTCAACCTCCACGGCTGGTCACAGGGAAGCTTCTCCGGCATGAGCTGGAGCAACGTAGCGATCTCTGCGGCTGTGATCGGCATCACCTTTGTCATCACGTTCCTGATGGCAAAACCGATCGGTGCATACCAGCTCGGTGAGGCGTATGCGCAGAGCATGGGTGTCAACATCAAAGTATTCCGCATCGCGCTGATTCTGCTTTCGAGTATTCTCTCCGCATGCGTCACCGCATTTGCCGGTCCGATTTCGTTTGTCGGCATTGCCGTCCCGTTCCTCGTTAAACAGAGCCTCGGCACATCGCGTCCGCTCGTCGTAATCCCGGGAACGTTCCTCGGCGGAGCCGTCTTCTGTATGATGTGCGACCTGATCGCGCGTATGGCGTTTGCACCGCTGGAGCTGTCCATCAGTACGGTCACATCGATCTTTGGTGCGCCGGTCGTCATTTTCATGATGCTGCGCCGGAAAAGGGGGTAAGAGAATATGAATGAATATTATTTTCATCTGGACCACCTGACGGTCGGCTATGATAAGAAGCCGCTGATCAAAGATATCTGCATCGGCATCGAAAAAGGCGAGATCGTTACGCTGATCGGACCGAACGGTTCCGGTAAATCAACGATTCTGAAAAGTATCACCCGCCAGTTAAAGCTGGTCGGTGGAAATGTGGAGTTTGACGGGAAAAACCTGCATGAGCTTTCGTTCCGCGAGTTGTCCACGAAGATGGCCGTTGTGCTGACGGAGCGCATGAAGCCGGAGCTGATGACCTGCCACGATATCGTGGCAACGGGCCGCTATCCGTACACCGGACGGCTCGGCATGCTGACCCGCGAGGATGAGGAAAAGGTCGAGAAGGCGATGCGCGCCGTTCATGCCGAAGAGCTCGGCGGCCGCGATTTCAACGCTATCAGCGACGGCCAGCGCCAGAGAGTGCTTCTTGCGCGTGCGATCTGTCAGGAGCCGGAGGTCATCATCCTCGACGAGCCAACTTCTTTCCTCGATATCCGCCACAAGCTGGAACTGCTCGCGATTCTGCGCCGCATGGCAAAGGAGAAGGGCATCACCGTCATCATGTCGCTGCATGAGATCGATCTGGCACAGAAAATTTCAGATAAGATCATCTGCGTCAAGGGCGATGCTATTTCCCATTTCGGCGCACCGGAGACAATTTTCCGCGAGGATATCATCCGCGAACTATACGAGATTGACAATGGTTCGTTTGACCCGTGCTTCGGAAGCATCGAGCTGCCGCGGCCGGAGGGAACACCGCGCGTCTTTGTCCTCGCAGGCGGCGGAACGGGAATCCCGGTGTTCCGGAAACTGCAGAAGGAAAATGTCCCGTTTGCGGCAGGCGTCCTGTATACGAACGATATCGATTACCAGCTCGCCCGCATTCTGGCGATGGAGACGGTAACCGAAGCACCGTTCCAGGAGATCAGCGACGAGGCATTTGCCCGCGCCTGCGAGCTGATGAAGAGCTGTGAACGTGTCATCGACACCGGCGTCCCGGTGGGCATGTGCAACCGCCGGATCGAAGAGCTGAGGGCAGAAGCAAAGCGGCTTGGAAAGCTGGCAGAGTAAAACAAAGAAAAATCCAATCAAAATCTCCTGTCTGGGAACGAAACAATCGTTTTCCGAACAGGAGATTTTCTTTTTGCAGCCATTGTAAAAACAGCAAAAGAACACGAAAAATGTAATATTAAATTGTACGAAAAATTCACACAATTCAAGTCAAAAACCAACAGAGATTGACACTTAAAAAGTCAAGTGCTTTATAAAATCTTTTGGCGAAATAACGGTTTTCTCTGTTATGACCAAAACACGCGTTCTGATTTCGCAAGATTTAAACACATGCTTTCCACACCGTTTTTCGTGGATAATGTGGATAACTCGGTGTATAACTTGTTTTTAGGCATGTTTTCGGTGGTTAACTATGTGGATAACTTGTGGACGAGATGTTTATAAAATTGGCCCGTGTGGAAAAAACCCGGTTTCTTTGTGCAATTTCGACAAAAGAGGTTTTAAAGTTTTATACGACTGACATGAAAGGTTTTTCAGATTTCAGAAACTACGGAAAAACAGAAAAAAGCAGGCAGTTCTCCGTACAATACGAAGAATGCCTGCTTTTGCCGTATTCTATTCGAAAGAAGCCATCAGTGGCTGATCAGATATTTCTCTACCGAAGTCACACAGTTCGCGCCGTCGGCGGCTGCCGTGATGATCTGACGGAGCTGCTTCGTGCGGACATCGCCTGCGGCGAACACGCCCGGCACGCTCGTCACACCGTCTTCGCCGGCTTTGATGTAGCCAGCCTCATCGGTTTCTACGGTGCCTGCGATCAGTGCGGAGACCGGAACGATACCGACGGCAATAAACACGCCGTCTACCGTGATCATACCGGCTTCTCCTGCCTTTTTGTTCGTTACCTTCACGCCGGACACCATCTCGTTTCCCTCGATGGAATCCACAACCGTATCCCACACCATTTCCACATTCGGCAGTGCCAGCAGTGCATCCTGGAGAACACCGGCTGCCCGCAGTTCATCGCGGCGGTGGATCACGTAAACCTTTTTGCACGTTCTGGCAAGGAAAATCGCATCCTCCACGGCGACATCGCCGCCGCCGATAACGGCAACGGTTTTGTCTTTGAAAAATGCGCCGTCACACGTTGCACAGTAAGAGACGCCCATGCCGGAGAGCTCCTTTTCACCAGGTACATTTAACGCGCGGTGCTCCGCACCGGTTGCAAGAATGACCGTTTTGGCATGATACTCATTTTTTCTCGTGCGGACAATCTTGATCTCTTCGTCAAGAACAAGCTCCTTCACACGCTCACGGGAAAATTCCGCGCCCATTTTTTCAGCGTGTGCGCGCAGCGTGCTTCCGAGATCCATGCCGCTGATGCCCGGAAGGCCGGGATAGTTGTCTACTTCATAGGTATTCAGCACCTGGCCGCCGCTTGCAAAGTTTGCCTCAATCGTAAGAGAGGAGAGCTTTGCGCGTTTCGCATAAATCGCGGCAGAAAGACCCGCCGGGCCGGAGCCGATGATGATAACGTCGTATAAGTTTTCCATAAAAATCCTCGTTTTCGTCTGTAGTAAGCTGCCATGCAGCCATTTTTCTGAAAGTATCGTTACGGAGCCGGTGTTTCGGACGGTTCCTGACTGTCGGAAACGGAAGATGAATCTTCCGCGGAAGTTTTTTTGGCTTCTTCTTCCGGCGCTTCCGGCTGGTTGTGAACCACCTTGATGCTGCGTACCAGCTTCAGATCGTTGTCGATGCCGATTTCAGTGTAGTCCAGCTTTTCGTCATCACTATAGAATGTGTAGAGTGTCAGGTTACTATCCTCTTTTTCCGTTTTTTCTGATTTGGCATCCCCTGCCTTCGCCAGAAAATCGCTCTCGGAAGTGCCGAGCGTGATGCCGTTTGTGATTGAAATCGGAATCTTTGTCGTATCGAGATCGCCGTACAGCGAAGTAACAAAACAGTTGCGCACTGTCGTCGCCTCCGCGCCGTAATTATGTACGGTGCAGTAAAGCTTCTGACCGCCCTTTTCCAGCGTGACGTAGCCGTATTTTCCGTTTAAAACGGCCGTATCGGACTCTTTCGTATTGACGGTCCAGTCGTGGTCCAGAAGTTCACTGACCGGAACGGGAAGATGATAGAGTACATCGTCAAAGCGGACGGTCCAGTCGTTGATTTCACTGCTGTCGGCTTCCGGTGCCTGGTAGGCCTCCACTTCCGGTGTTGTGGCATCGCTGACACCATCGAGCGCTTCTGCATCAGCCGTGGTCGTAAAGTTCTGCATATCGAGGGAATACAGAATTCCCGTTTCGTTATCGAAGCCGAGCGTGATCGTCTGGTACAGCCCGTACTCATACGTGAACTGCACAGAGGTATCGGTCTCATAACGGTCCTTTGGCGCACCGTAGATGCTTTCCGCATCCTCCATCAGCGACTGCTGCAGAGTGACGCCGTTCGGCAGGCCGACATAGATATTCTGGCCCTCAGCGGTCGAGGTGTCGATGTGAATGCCTCCGATCAGGCATTCCGCCACTGGCTTTGCCGTGGTATCCGGATTGGCAATATCGACGGTAATCTGGTTTCCGTCCTTTTCAAAACTTTCGCCCTCTGAGAAGGATTCCGGCTGGATTTCCTTCGTGTCGTCGCCGCTGTAGACCCAGCCAAGCGCTGTAAAATCCGCGTAGGATTCCGGAATTTCGTATGTATCGCCCCAGATGGCAAGCTGAAAACTGTTCAGGTTCTTCGAGAGATCCACATCGTATTCCGGAATCTCATCGGAATCGCCGGAGGCCGCCAGATTGTCTTCGGGGTCGTCATCGTCGGTACTCTGACTGATGGTTGTGATCGGAATCGTTTCTGTTTTCTTTCCGCAGCCGCTCGTTCCCGCGAGGAAAGCGGCAAATACTGCTGTTAAAACCCAACGGTATTTTTTCATCAAAACCTCCTCATAATAAATGGTTAAAAATATTTGAGAGTTACTTCATGTAAGTAACGATATCAGTTCCCCCTATTCTATCACATTCCGCTTCGTTTTCCAATGTCTGAAGCGGATTTGAGAAAAATGGTTTTTCAAAAGCGCGGTACGGAATACATATTTAGTAAGGAACTGGAAAGGGCAGAAGTCTGGGAGGAGGCTGTGTATGCGTTTTACAAAAATGCAGGGCTGCGGAAATGATTATATCTATGTAAATGCCATGGAGGAGCGGGTGGAGAGTCCGGGACGGCTGGCAAAAGCGGTAAGTGACCGCCATTTCGGCATCGGCGCGGACGGGCTGATTCTGATCGGGGCATCCAAAACAGCAGATTTTTCGATGGAAATGTACAACGCCGACGGCTCGAAGGGCGCGATGTGCGGCAACGGCATCCGCTGTGTGGGAAAATACGTGTACGAGCATGGGCTGACGAGAAAAACGACGCTGACTATCGAAACCGGCAGCGGAAACCGTGTGATTCATCTGCAGACGGGGGAGAATCTGAATGAGATCTGTCAGGTGACAGTGGAGATGGGAACGCCGGAATTCCGCGCCGCACAGATCCCCGTTGTTTCTCTGGGGGAATATGTGCTGGAGCATAAAATTACCGTGTGCGGGGAAAATTATACGATGACCTGCCTTTCGATGGGAAATCCGCATGCGGTGATTCCGGTGGAAGATGTGGAAAAAATATCCATTGCAAAGACCGGTTCCGCTTTTGAACACCTTTCCTGCTTCCCGGACCGTATCAATACAGAGTTTATCCAGACTTTAGATCAACACACAATAAAAATGAGAGTCTGGGAACGTGGGAGCGGTGAAACGCTGTCCTGCGGAACGGGAGCGTGTGCGGCAGCCGTCGCGGCGATGCTTTCCGGCTGTGTTTCGGAGGGAGAAACTGCCGTAGAACTGCGCGGCGGCAGGCTTTTCGTTACATGGGACCGGACGAAAAATAAGGTCCTTCTGACCGGCCCGGCCGAGACCGTTTTTGAAGGAACGCTTGCAGAACGAATTTGAAAAATGCAGATTTCTGTCTGCACGAAAGAGCAGTATGCAATATTCTGAAAATAAAAACTTACAGGAAATGCCTTTTCTTTTCAAAAGAAACATGCTACAATATGTGGTGCCCGCTACAAGAAAAGGGTGGGGGACACACAAGATATAGTGTTTGATTTGGAGGACACCACAATGGTTTATATTATCAAAAAGGACGGCACCAAAGAAGAATTCGACGCGCAGAAGATCGTCCGTGCCGTAAATAAATCCGCACAGAGAATCCTGTATACCTTCTCACAGCAGGAGATTGACTTTATCTGTAAGTTCGCAACCGAGCACGTATATTCCCTTGGAAAGACCGAAATTCCGATCAGCGATATGCACAATATCGTGGAGGGAGCACTCGAAAAAGTAAACCCGGCTGTGGCAAAAAGCTACCGCGATTACCGCAATTACAAAACTGATTTTATCCATATGATGGACGAGGTCTACACGAAGAGCCAGTCCATCCGCTACATCGGCGACAAGAGCAATGCCAACACCGACAGCGCCCTCGTTGCAACGAAGCGAAGCCTGATTTTCAACGAGCTGAACAAAGAGCTGTACCGCAAGTTCTTCATGAACCGCAACGAGCTGCAGGCCTGTAAGGACGGCTACATCTACATCCACGACCAGTCCGCACGTCTCGATACCATGAACTGCTGTCTGTTCGATGTCGGAAACGTTTTAAAAGGCGGCTTCGAGATGGGAAATGTCTGGTACAACGAGCCGAAGACACTCGACACCGCATTTGATGTCATGGGCGATATCGTCCTCAGCACCGCTGCACAGCAGTACGGCGGCTTTACCGTGCCGGAGGTGGACAAGATCCTTGCTCCGTACGCACAGAAGAGCTACGATTACTACGTAAAAGAGTTCCTGAAATATACCGACGCATCCTGGGAGGGTGCACAGGAGAAAGCCATCGAGTATGCGATCGACAAAGTAAGAAGAGAGTGCGATCAGGGATGGCAGGGAATTGAGTATAAACTGAACACTGTTGGATCTTCCCGCGGTGATTATCCGTTCGTTACCGTGACCCTCGGCCTTGGAACGAGCATGTTCGAGAAGATGATTTCCATCTCCCTTCTCGAGGTCCACAAAAACGGACAGGGCAGGAAAGGCCACAAAAAGCCGGTGCTCTTCCCGAAAATCGTCTTCTTATATGACAAGGCAATTCACGGAGAGGGCGGCATCGCAGAAGATGTCTTTGAGGCAGGACTTGACTGTTCCTCTAAAACCATGTATCCGGACTGGCTGTCGATGAGCGGCGAGGGCTACATCGCCGAGATGTACAAGAAATACAAGAGAGTCATCAGCCCGATGGGATGCCGTGCTTTCCTTAGCCCGTGGTACGAGCGCGGAGGCATGGAGCCGGCAGATGAGAACGACAAACCGGTCTTTGTCGGACGTTTCAACATCGGAGCCGTTTCCCTTCATCTTCCGATGATCCTGGCAAAATCCCGTTCCGAGAACCGCGATTTCCACGAAGTGCTCGACTTCTACCTCGAGATGATCCGCGATCTGCACAAACGGACCTACGATTACCTCGGCGAGATGCGTGCATCTACGAACCCACTGGCTTACTGTGAGGGAGGTTTCTACGGCGGCCACTTAAAACCGTCCGACAAGATCCGCCCGCTGTTAAAGCCGATGACCGCATCGTTCGGTATCACGGCGCTGAACGAGCTGCAGGAGCTGTACAACGGAAAATCTCTTGTTGAGGACGGACAGTTCGCACTTGACACGCTGAAATATATCAACGACAAGGTTGCCGAGTTTAAGAAAGAGGACGGCATCCTCTATGCGATCTACGGCACACCGGCAGAATCCCTGTGCGGCCTGCAGATAGAGCAGTTCCGCAAACAGTACGGCATCGTCCGCAACGTTTCGGACCGCCCGTATGTGAGCAACAGTTTCCACTGCCACGTAACCGAGGACATTACCCCGATCCAGAAACAGGATCTCGAGGGACGTTTCTGGGAGCTCTGCAACGGCGGAAAAATCCAGTACGTGCGCTATCCGGTCGGCTACAACAAAGGCGCGATCAAGACACTGATCGAGCGTGCGATGGAGCTTGGCTACTACGAGGGCGTCAACCTGTCCCTGGCTTACTGCGATGACTGCGGCCACCAGGAACTCGACATGGATGTCTGCCCGGTCTGCGGTTCCAAGAACCTGACGAAGATTGACCGTATGAACGGCTATCTTTCCTACAGCCGTGTCCATGGCGACACCCGTCTGAACGAGGCGAAGATGGCAGAAATTGCGGAAAGAAAATCGATGTAAAATCATTGCGATATTTGTAATACGATAAAAGAACGAAATCCCCTGCGGGAAATCCATTCGGTTTGGATTTTCCGCAGGGGATTTTATAGTTCGGTAATTATTCTTCGATATCGCGGGTGATGTTGCGTACCCAGACGTATTTTTTATAATGAAGATAAACCGCAGGCAGTTTCACGATCTCATCGAGGTTTACGATACAGTAGACAACCATGACCGGCAGCTTCAGCCAGAACGCGGCGAGGAAGCCAAGCGGTACGGAAAAGCACCACATCGCGCCGATATTTCCCTGCATATCGAATTTTGCATCGCCGCCGGCACAGAAGATGCCGTCGAGAACGGTGGTGTTGACCGACTGTGCCATCAAGTTCAGACCGCAGAAGAGAAGCATGTACTGCAGATATTCTGCCGCGGTATCGGTAAGCGGAGCGAAGTGGACGATTGCAGGAGAGATCAACATCAGAAGACCGCCGGTCACAACGCCGATGGCAATTGCAAGATGCGTCAGGCGGCCGCCGTATTCGCGTGCTTTCTCGAGTTCATCTGCACCGAGCAGATTTCCGATCAGAACCCCGGCACCACCGCTCACACCGCGGATCAGGCAGGAGAGAAGGCTCTTGGCAATCGAGGTGATGGAGTTTGCCGCAACGGCATCGCTTCCCATATGTCCCATGATAACGGAGTACAGAACGTAGGCAATTCCCCAGACGAGGGAGGCCGCAAGCACGGGAAGCGTGTAGCGCCAGAAGTCTTCTGAAAGTATTTTCCCTGCGGAAGAGAAGAGGCGGTTCCAGAGAATCCGTACACGCTCCGGTTTCTTTGTCTCGAGATAAGCCCAGATCAGTTCCACAACGCGGGCAGCTACCGTTGCATAAGCTGCTCCGCGGATCCCAAGTGCCGGAGCACCGCAAAGACCGTAGATGAGGATGGCATTTAAAATGATGTTCAGTACAACCGCAGTGGAACTGATGCGGGAGCTGACTGCTGCATGACCGGTGTTTTTCAGCAGGATCAGATAGACCTGCGAAATACCGCAGAGTACGTAGGAGAGTGCAACAGCGCGTAAATACTGGCTTCCGCTTGCAACCAGGGCCGCATCATTTGTAAAGATGCGCATCAGCATTTCGGGACAGAAACCGGCAAGGATGGTAAACAGGCCGGAGAACAGCAGGTTGGTGCGAAGTGCGATCGGAATCACTTTTTCGATCGAAGCGGCATCCTGTTTCCCCCAGTACTGCGCTGCCATAATACCGGCGCCCGCCGCGATGCCTGAGATAAAAAGGCTCAAAACAAACTGCACCTGTCCGGCCAGTGAAACAGCAGACAACGAAGTCTGATCAATCCAGCCTAGCATGATCGCATCCGTTGCGCTGACGAGAGCCAGCATAAAATTCTGGATCGCAATCGGAAGGACGAGGAGTTTTAGTTTCTGGTAAAATTCATCCTTAAAATTCATTCGTGTTTTCATAAAAATTCCCCCAAAGTATAAATAGTAGTTTTTGCTGTATTATAGCGGAAAGAAAATGGGAAAACAATGGCTAAAACAAGCTATTTTCTGGTCAATGTTGACATTCCCTGTATAATATAGAAGAAAAAGAACTTTTCCGGTGCCCGTGTCCGGTACGCCGGAAAGCGGAGAAGAAGTTTGATCAGAAAATCAGGTTTCCTTCAGCAGAAACTCCAGGATTTCTGCTATCAGAATAAATATGCCGGCAGCGGCTGTCTTTATAAAATCCAGAAATCCATTCAGGAGCTGGAGAAGCTTTTGAAAAAGAAAGATAAGAAACGGAAGTAGGTTCGGCTGCCATTGGAGCCGTCGTCGAAACAAACGGAAATATACGAAAAAATTGTGAAATTTAATAGAATTATAAGACCTGTTTTCGCTGTTTTTAACAAAAGTAAAGAAACAGTGAAAAAAAGGTTGCTTTTTTCGGCAGAATCCTTTATAATCTTATTTGTGTTCAGCGAGTGGATCATCCAATGAAACACAGAAAAACAAAAGTAAGCGCCTTTAGCTCAGTTGGTAGAGCAGTAGACTCTTAATCTATTTGTCCAGGGTTCGAGTCCCTGAAGGCGCATCGAAAGCACTGTTTTTGCAGACCTGAGAGCTGCGGGGACGGTGTTTTTCTTGTTTTACGCACAAAAAAACGACAGCGGAGAGATCTTAAAAAAATAGATCTTTTCACTGTCGGTTTTGCATTCCAAGTAAAAAATGTCAATAGTTCTTCAGCTCGCTCGCCGAATCAATAATAATCTGGCAGCCCGGCTGAACATTTTTCAGAATCGTAATCATCTGGTCTTCCGGAACAGAAATGCATCCGCCGGGAAATTCCAGGCTTTCGGCGTTGTCTTCGTCGTGACGAACTGATTGTAGTATCTGGAATTTACATCATCGACCCAGTAATACGTATCATCCACCTGGGTATAGGAAAGTTCCGTTCCGGGATTCGGGAGAATGCCGAAGGCATACGTAAAGCTGAACTGTCCGCGCGGTGTTTTGCGGTTCCATTCGGTAGTTTCGCTTACACCGCCGTATCCGACATAGCTGCTTGTACAAAGATCCTCGTTCCAGGTGCCGTCCGCATCTTTCGTTACCATGGCCACTGTCGCACTGGTGCCGCCAGAACTTTTCTTTTCGTTTTCAAATCCCCCTTACATGCAGAAATGTTTTTTACAGAAACCGTGCCTCCATCTTACAGATCGGGTTTCCGATTGAGGAAAACTTCTCCTCATATTCCGTCATTACATTTCCTTCTGAGAGAACCACATCGTGGTGCAGATCGTATGTGAATGCAGTGAGTTCCCATCCCTCTGCATTTTTCATCTCTTCAAGAGAGTAGTCAAACAGATCTTTATTATCGGTTTTGAATTCCAGTGTTCCGTCCTTCTTTAAAATCTTCTCGTACCGTGCAAGAAACTCATGCGATGTCAGTCTCCGTTTCGCATGGCGGTCTTTCGGCCACGGATCGGAGAAGTTGAGGTAAATGCGGTCTACCTCGCCCTCAGCAAACACTTCCGGAAGCTGGCGTGCATCCATGCGGATAAAGAACAGGTTTTTGATTTCCGTCTCCAGTTTTTCCCGTTTCTGTACTGCGCGGAGCAGCACGCTGTCGTACATTTCAATGCCGACGTAGTTGATTTCCGGATGCAGAACCGCCATATCCATCAAAAAGCGGCCCTTTCCCATACCGACCTCAATATGAATCGGATTTTCATTTCCAAAAATTTCAGCCCACCGTCCCCGGCAGCTCTCCGGTTCCTGCACAACGAACGGACAGGAAGCAATCACATCTTTTGATCCTCTGATATTTCTAAGGCGCATATGCGTAAAATTCCTTTCTTAAGTGATAAATATTAGAATAAAAGCCAATCATATCCAGTATATCATAGCTCCCGAAAAAGCAAAACAGAAAAATCCCGTTTTCAAATTTTCGAAGTTTTCAAAATACTATATACAATATCAACCTGCACATAGCATTTCTTATCAGCAATATGACAATCGGATTGGAACCATATCGAAATCATATGAGGGACCATCTTTTGGCTATTGAGATTGGAAGAAAAAATATGACCCATTGTCTATTTTTAATCAAAAAGTCGATCGAAATCCCACTTTTTTTTACGATTTCAATATGTCAACTTTGAAAAAAAAGGTGTAGAATACTAACAGCAAAGATGCGGGGAGTTTTCCTCGTCTTTGTTGTCTTTTAAATAAATAAGGAGGGAAAGCGATGCTATGGAATCTGTAATTAACAAACTTGCAGAGATCGAAACGGCTGCTACCAAGATTATGCAGGCTGCCGAGAATCAGAAGAAGCTCCAGGATGAGCAGCAGGAAGAGCGGATTGCAAAATTCGATGCAGATCTGGAAGCGGAAACGGCAAAGCGGATTGAAGAGATCACAACAAAACTTCATTCTACTACAGATGCGGATCAGAAAAAGCAGCGGGACTCTGCCGCCGAACTTCTATCTTCACTGGACGCTTATTACGAACAGAATCACGGAACACTGTCCACGCAGATTTACGAAAACATTATAAGGAAGTGAAACGATGAGCGGTCTATTATCCTACAGCGGCCTTACCACAAAGATAAGAGCCATGCAGAGCCATCTTTTAAACGACCAGAATTTTCGGGAAATCGTGGAATTGGAGAGTGTACCGCAGGCAGTTTCTTACCTCAAGCAGCATAAAAGCTATGAGGATCTGTTTGAGGGCTACAACGAAGCTGACCTTCACCGAGGTCAGATCGAGAAAATGCTGCGCCTGACGGTATACCGGGATTTTTCCAAGCTGTACCGTTTTGCAAATGTGGAGCAGAGAAAGTTCCTTGCGCTCTACTTTAAACGATACGAAGTGTCCGTTATCAAAGAATGCCTGAACACGGTATTTGATCACCGTGATGTGGTATTGAACCTGTCCATATTCGACGAGTTCTTTAACAAGCATTCCCAGCTGGACATCAATCTTCTGGCGTCCTCCAGGACGATCGAAGAACTGATTGCGAACCTGAAAGGGACAGAATATTATGCCCCGTTGTCGCAGCTCGCGGATATCGAGCGTCCGACCCTGTTCGACTATGAGATGACCCTGGATCTGTATTACTTTGCACAGATGTGGAAAGACAGATCAAAAGTAGTGACAAAGCGGGATCTGGAAGAGCTGACCGCTGCATGGGGAAGCAAGTTTGACATGCTGAACCTTCAGTGGATCTACCGTTCCAAACGCTATTATCACATGACCAGCGCACAAATCTACGCCCTGCTGATTCCGGTTCATCACCGGCTGAAAAAGGATGTGGTAAAGGCACTGGTAGAAGCCGAGAATATGAGTGCATTTTCCCAGCTGCTGGAACAAACCTATTATGCGAAACGGTATGATTCCTTCAAGGTCGATACGCTGGAATCCATGTATGCAGCCATTATGAAGCACATACTTTCCAGTGAATCCAGACAGGATCCTTATTCCGTTGCCACAATATACTCATACCTCTATCACAAAGAGCACGAGGTAAACCGGCTTATTATTGCACTCGAGTGCGTACGTTACCGTATCAGCGCTGACGAGGCAATGCAGCATATCGCAAAAACTTAATACACGGGGAGGTGTACTCATTGATTGTCAAGATGAAATTTTTGAGCATCACCGGGCCGAAAGCCGACATTGACCGTGTGGTCAACACTTATCTCTCAAAATATGAGATACATCTGGAAAACGCTCTGACGGAGCTGTCTACGATGCAGAATATCACACCGTATATCCAGATCAACCCATACAAAGAGACCTTAAAACAGGCGGAAGATTTTACAGCACTTCTGCCGGAAGAGAAGCGTACCACCACGAAAAGACTTTCCCTGGAAGATGCCATCAACTGTGTCCATGGTTTGGATCACACCCTTGGCCAGTTGAACCAGGAGCGTACAGAACTGGAAGCAAAAAAGAAAGACTTGATGGAAAAAGCACAGAAAATCGAGCCGTTCCAGGATCTGCACTGCAATCTTTCCTCCATTCTGGATTTCCACTTTATTAAATTCAGATTCGGAAAGATCACAAAAGAGTATTACAACAAATTTGAGAGCTACTGCTATGAGAACAGCGATACGGTATTCTACCGCTGCCATTCCGATGAGCAGTATGTATGGGGCATTTACTTCTGCCCAAGAGATCAGGTCACGAAAGTGGACGCCGTATTCTCATCCCTGCACTTCGAAAGAATCTACGTTCCGGACGAGTACAGCGGAACGCCGGAGGATGCTTACGCAGCACTTCAGGCAGAAATCAAAAAGACAGACGATGCACTCAGCGAGTGCTCACGGAAACTGGCAAAATGCCTTTCGGATTCCGCAGAGGATCTGGTTGCAGCAAAAGAGCAGTTAGAGCAGCTCTCCGGCAACTTTGATGTCCGTCGCCTGGCAGCCTGCACAAAATCCAAGAAGGAAACCTTCTATATTCTGTGCGGCTGGATGTCGGAAAAAGATGCCGCTTCCTTCCAGAAGGACATCGAAAACGACACAAATCTCTTCTGCTTCATCGAGGATGATGCAAACAACGTTCTGCGTCAGCCGCCGACAAAGCTGAAAAACCCGAAAATCTTCCGTCCGTTTGAGATGTACGTGAAGATGTACGGACTGCCAAATTACAATGAAATTGACCCTACGATTATCGTAGGACTCACCTATGCCTTTATTTTCGGAATCATGTTTGCCGATGTAGGACAGGGATTGTGTCTGCTGATTGGCGGCGCACTGCTGTACCACTACAAGAAGATGGATCTGGCAGCGATCATGAGTACCTGCGCGGTATTCTCTGTGATCTTCGGATTCTTGTTCGGCAGCTTCTTCGGATTTGAGAATGTCATACCGGCCCTCTGGCTGCATCCGAAGGAAGCGATGACAACGCTTCCGTTCATCGGTTCGATGAACACCGTATTTGTCGCAGCGGTTGCATTTGGTATGTTCATGATTCTGACAGGAATGGTTCTGCATATGATTAATGCAGCAAGAAACCATAAGCTCGGCGAGCTTCTGTTCAGCCAGAACTCCCTGGCAGGCTTCATTTTCTACGGAGCCCTTGCCGTTACACTCGTTCTCCTGTTCAGCGGCCATAAAGCTCCGGCTGTCGGCGTGATGGTAGTCATGTTCGGTATTCCGCTTCTTGCGATCTTCTTAAAAGAGCCACTGGAGCGTATGGTAGAGAAGAAGGGCAATGCATTTCCGGAGACCGGAAAGGGAATGTTCTTTGTACAGGCATTCTTCGAACTCTTCGATGTGCTTTTGAGCTACTTCTCCAACACAATTTCCTTTGTCCGTGTCGGCGCATATGCAGTCAGCCATGCGGCTATGATGGAGGTTGTCCTGATGCTCGGCGGAGCAACAGGCGGCGGCAGCATCAGCTGGCCGGTTATTGTTCTCGGAAATGTCTTCGTTGCCTGCCTTGAGGCACTGCTGGTAGCGATCCAGGTACTGCGTCTGGAGTATTACGAGATGTTCAGCCGGTTCTATGAAGGAGACGGAAAACCGTTTGTTCCGTTTTTGAAAAAAGGCGAGAAATAAAAGAGGATTCAGAGCCATGCGAAATGGAAGTGAATATGGCGGGAAGCTGTATCGGGAAAAAGTGAAAATGGCTCCGGATCGCAGCAAAGAGTAAATTTAATGAATTAACTTCAGGAGGAAAACTATTATGAACTCAGCATTTGTACAGGTACTTACTGCAATCGCAATGGTATTAACCATCGTTGTTCCTATGACTTATTACTTCAAAGGTGAGCACAACAAAAATCGTTACAAAAAATCTCTGGCAGCCAATGTAAGCGGCTTCTTCGGCCTTCTGCTGATCGCAACCGTTGTTTCCTTCGCAGGCGCAACAACTGCATCTGCTGCAACAGAAGCAGGCGCTGGTCTTGCAACCGGTCTTGGTTACATCGGTGCAGCTCTTGTTACAGGTCTTTCCGGTATTGGTTCCGGTATCGCCGTTGCATCTTCCGCAAGCGCAGCTCTTGGAGCAATCAGCGAAGACGGCAGCATCTTTGGTAAATCCATGATCTTCGTAGCTATGGCCGAAGGTATCGCTCTGTATGGTCTGATCATCTCCTTCATGATTCTTGGTAAACTTTGATTCCAAAACCGGAAGGTATTGATCTTCACCTTAAGTTGGAGGAATCATAAATGAAAATGTTCTTGATCAGTGATAACGTAGACACTCAGACGGGCATGCGCCTGGCCGGAGTGGAAGGCGTTGTCGTTCATGAGCGCGAGGAGCTTTATGATACACTGCAGAAAACACTGGCAGACAAAGAGATCGGAATTATTCTCCTTACAGAAAAGTTCGGGAAGGAATTCCCGGACATTCTGGAGGATGTCCGCCTCAACCATAAGCTTCCACTGCTCATTGAAATTCCGGACCGTCACGGTACCGGAAGAGCGCCGGACTTTATCACTTCCTTTGTAAATGAATCTATTGGATTAAAACTGTAAGAATGCCCTGGAGGTGACACACATTGACTACTGAGGAAAAACTTCAGAATTTTTATAATCATTCCCTGGACAGTGCAAACCGTGAAGCAGAACGTGTGATCGGCGATCACCAGAAAGCTCTGGATAAGATCTTCGAGGAGCATAAAGCAACCGCAAGACGTCAGGCAGAAGAAGAAGTTGCTGCCGAGACCGAGAAAGCAAAACGTGATGTCAATAAGACACTGTCTGCGGATCAGCTTCATATCAGACGGAAGCTGTCCCGTAAAAATCTGGAATTAAAAGAAAAACTGTTTAAAGAAGTTCGTGAAAAACTTACCGCTTATAAAAAGGATCCATCCTATGAGGAGTATCTGGAGCGCAAAATCCGCGAAGCCGTTACGTTTGCCGGAAATGACAAACTGACCTTATATCTGGATCCGTCAGACGAAGCTCATAAGGCTTCCCTGGAGCAGAAACTCTCCGTAACCCTTACCATTTCGGCCATGCCGTTCCTTGGCGGCGTGCGCGCGGTCATTCCGGAGAAAAATATTCTGATCGATAATTCCTTCGAGACCCTTCTGAACGAAGAGCGGGAGAATTTCATCTTTCACGGAGGTGTAGAGCATGAATAAAACCGGAGTTATCTATGGAATCAACGGTCCGGTCGTATATCTGAAAGGAAACACCGGATTTAAAATGTCCGAGATGGTTTACGTTGGTAAAGAACGTCTGGTCGGCGAGGTTATTGCCCTGACAAAGGATACCACTACAGTACAGGTTTTCGAGGAAACCACAGGACTGAAACCAGGCGAAACAGTTACCGCATCCGGAGATGCCCTCTCTGTTACACTGGGACCTGGAATCCTGAACAACATTTTTGACGGTATTGAGCGTCCGCTGTCCGAGATTGCAAAGCAGTCCGGTAAATACATCAGCCGCGGTCTTACCGTAGATTCTCTGGATACAGAGAAAAAATGGGATGTCCATGTAACTGTTTCGGAAGGCGAAGAGCTGATGGGCGGCGCAATCATTGCAGAGACACAGGAGACCCGTTCCATCGTACACAAATCGATGGTTCCGCCGGATGTCAACGGCACGGTTATCTGGGCTGCCAAAGACGGAAAGTACACCATCCTTGACCCGATTGTAAAACTGAAACTGGAAGACGGCACCGAAAAAGAGATCACACTGGCACAGAAATGGCCGATCCGTGTACCGCGTCCAACCCTGAAAAGATATCCGGCATCCGTTCCGCTGATCACAGGACAGCGTATCCTGGATACGATGTTCCCGATCGCAAAAGGCGGCACAGCAGCCATCCCTGGCGGATTCGGTACCGGAAAAACCATGACCCAGCACCAGATCGCAAAATGGTCTGATGCCGATATCATCATCTATATCGGATGTGGAGAGCGTGGAAACGAGATGACACAGGTTCTGGAGGAGTTCCAGGAACTGATCGACCCGAAGAGCGGCAACCCGCTGATGGACCGTACCACCCTGATCGCCAACACATCCAACATGCCTGTTGCAGCCCGTGAGGCATCTCTGTATTCCGGACTGACACTGGCTGAGTATTACCGCGATATGGGCTATGATGTAGCAATCATGGCAGACTCCACATCCCGTTGGGCAGAGGCACTCCGTGAGCTGTCCGGCCGTCTGGAGGAAATGCCTGCCGAGGAAGGTTTCCCGGCATATCTGGCATCCCGTCTGTCCGCTTTCTATGAGCGTGCCGGCATGATGCAGACCCTTTGCGGCGCAGAGGGAAGCGTATCCATCATCGGAGCCGTATCTCCGCAGGGTGGTGACTTCTCCGAGCCTGTTACCATGAACACCAAACGTTTCGTCCGCTGCTTCTGGGGACTGGACAAATCTCTGGCTTACGCCCGTCATTTCCCGGCGATCCACTGGCTGACCAGCTACAGTGAATACCTGCAGGATCTGTCGCCGTGGTACAAAGATCACGTAAACAAAAACTTTGTAGATATGCGGAACCAGTTAATGGGAATCCTGAACTCTGAGAGCTCCCTGATGGAAATTGTAAAACTGATCGGTAGCGATGTTCTTCCAGATGACCAGAAGCTGACCCTGGAAATCGCCAGAGTTATTCGACTGGGCTTCCTGCAGCAGAACGCATTCCATCCGGATGACACCTGCGTATCTCTGGAAAAACAGTACAAGATGATGGAAGTTATTCTTTATCTGTACAAGAAATCCAAAGCGCTTGTGACGATGGGCATGCCAATGTCCGTACTGAAAGAGGACAAGATCTTCGACCGCGTCGTTTCTATTAAATACGATGTACCGAATGACCGTCTGGATCTGTTTGACACATACAAAAAAGATATCGACACCTTCTACGATAAGGTACTCGAGAAGAATGGTTAAGGAGGGAATTCATCATGGCAATTGAATATTTAGGCCTTAGTGAGGTCAATGGCCCTCTGGTTGTTCTGGAAGGTGTAAAAAATGCTTCCTACGAGGAAATCGTAGAATTTACCGTAGACGGCAATGAGAAAAAACTGGGACGTATCGTTGCTGTATACGAAGATAAAGCCGTTATTCAGGTATTTGAGGGAACCTCGAGCATGTCTCTTACCAATACCCATACCCGTCTGACCGGACATCCGATGGAGATCGGACTTTCCGAGGAAATTCTGGGACGTACCTTCGACGGTATCGGAAAACCGATCGACCGCATGGGACCGATTGATGCTGAAGTAAAAAGAAACGTCAACGGCCTGCCGCTGAACCCGGTTACCCGTAAATACCCAAGAAACTATATCCATACCGGTATCTCTGCAATTGATGGTCTGACCACCCTGATTCGTGGCCAGAAGCTGCCGATCTTCTCCGGAAACGGACTTCCGCACGACCAGCTGGCAGCACAGATCGTACAGCAGGCATCCCTTGGAGATTCCGATGAAAAGTTCGCAATTGTATTTGCCGCTATGGGTGTTAAATACGACGTAGCAGAGTTCTTCCGCCGAACATTTGAGGAAAGCGGTGTATCTGACCATGTTGTTATGTTCCTGAACCTGGCAAATGACCCGGTTGTAGAGCGTCTGATCACTCCGAAGGTAGCACTGACAGCTGCCGAGTACCTTGCATTCGAGAAAGGCATGCATATCCTGGTTATCCTAACCGATATCACATCCTTCTGCGAGGCTATGCGTGAGGTTTCCTCCTCACGTGGAGAGATTCCTTCCCGTAAAGGTTATCCTGGATACCTGTACAGTGAGCTGGCTACGCTGTATGAGCGCGCCGGAATCGTACAGGGCGTAGAGGGATCCGTAACACAGATTCCGATCCTGACCATGCCAAACGATGATATCACGCACCCGATCCCCGACCTGACCGGTTACATCACCGAGGGTCAGATCGTACTGGACCGCCAGCTTCACGGCCAGTCTATTTACCCGCCAATCAGCGTGCTGCCGAGCCTGTCCCGTCTGATGAAGGACGGTATCGGTGAGGGCTACACAAGAGCCGATCATCAGGACGTAGCGAACCAGCTGTTCTCCTGCTATGCAAAGGTAGGAGATGCGCGTTCCCTGGCATCCGTTATCGGTGAGGATGAGCTTTCTCCGATCGATAAACAGTACCTGGTATTCGGTAATGAATTTGAGCATGAATTTATCGGCCAGGGAATGGATGAGAACCGTTCCATGGAAGATACGTTGAATAAGGCATGGGAGCTTCTTGGACTGCTTCCGAGAGAAGAGCTCGACCGTGTCAACACCAAGGTTCTGGATCAGTATTATCATCCGACCACCATTGATGCAGTAGCAAAAGCAAAGGCAGAAGCCGATGCCATGAATGAGTAAGCGAGAGGAGTGAGATCGGAATGGACCCGAATACCTTTCCTACCAAGGGAAACCTGATTCTTGCAAAGAACTCTCTGAAACTTGCCCACATGGGTTACGAGCTGATGGACAAGAAGCGGAATATTCTGATCCGCGAGCTCATGGGCCTGATCGATGAGGCAAAGGATATTCAGCGTCAGATTGATGTGACGTTCCGCGAAGCATATGCGGCGCTGCAGATTGCGAACATGGAGATCGGTATCACCAACGTACAGACCGTGTCCTATACCGTTCCGGTGGAGGAATCTATCCGGATCAAGACAAGGAGTATCATGGGCGTGGAAATTCCGCTGGTAGAGGCTGATCCGTCCGGACAGGCCCCGACTTATGCTTACTACAGCACGAAGGAGTCCCTGGATCAGGCAAGACAGGCCTTTGAAAAAGTAAAAGACCTGACCTTAAACCTTTCCATGATAGAGAACTCGGCGTACCGCCTTGCTGCGGCAATCAAGAAAACACAGAAGCGTGCCAACGCGCTGAAGAACATCACGATTCCGCATTACACCCAGCTGTCCAAGGATATCGCGGACGCACTGGAGGAGAAGGAGCGCGAGGAGTTCACACGACTGAAGGTCATCAAACAGAGAAAGAACAAGGCAAGCTGATAAGGCTTTCCCGGAATAGAGATGAAAAACCCGCTTGGGCCGCGAAGAGATTTGCGGTGCCGGGCGGGTTTTTATGTGTCATGCAAAAAATATGTTTTTGGCTGCACTTTTTGTGCAAAAATTTTATAAAAATTTTCTATCTTTTTAAAACGGTCTTTGCTATAATACGTAAGGCGATTGTAAAGAAAAGTTAAGATTTTGTAAGCTGTAATGCTTTTTGGAGGTAGGAAGATGAAACACAAGAAACAGAAAAAAACGAAAAAAGCAGGGCGCATTCTGCTGGCTGTGTTTGCAGTGTTGATCGGAACGCTTGGCGTGCTGCTGTTTACGTCCGAGCGCTGGATGCGGAAAACATGGCCGAATCTGAGCATGGAAGAGCTTGTTTACCAGTTAAAGGCCCCGATTGCCGGAACCAGCCATGATCTTCTGATGAGTTATGTCTGCTCAAGTGCGCTGATCGCAGCGGCAGCACTCATCCTTCTGATTCTGGTCAGCATTTTTCTTCGGGAAAAACGCAAAGCCCATGTGGCGTTCGGGATGATCTGTATCGCGGCAGGAGCCGCCAGCATCGTCTATTCCATCAATGACGTGTGGGCAGCACTGGACGTAAAAGATTATCTGAAAAATCAGAGCACGTACAATACCGTGGTAGAAGACAACTACGTAGATCCGGACCGCGTGAATATCACGTTCCCGGAACAGAAACGAAATCTGATCTATCTCTATCTGGAATCCATGGAGAGCACCTACGCAGACAAAGCCTCCGGCGGAGCATTCGATAAAAACTATATCCCAGAGCTGACCCAGCTTGCCGCAGACAACATCAGTTTTTCCAATTCGGAGCTGCTCGGCGGCGGCCAGCCTACCGTAAACGCAACCTGGACCATTGCCGGAATTTTCGCACAGACCTCCGGTCTGCCTCTCAGCATCGGAATCCAGCGAAATGAGATGGCATATCAGGCCAGCTTCTTCCCGGAAATCAATACCCTGGGTGATGTCCTGGCGGATGAAGGCTACAAGCAGTATTTCTTCATCGGTTCAATCGGACAGTTCGGCGGCCGGGAAGAGTACTTTAAAGAGCACGGCGACTACGAAGTAGACGATTACAACTGGGCTATGGAAAAAGGCCTGATCCCGGAAGGATATTACGAATGGTGGGGCTATGAGGATGAAAAACTCTTTTCCTTTGCCAAAGACCGTCTGACCGAAATCGCAGCAGAGGGAGAGCCGTTCAACTTCACCATGCTGACCGCAGACACCCATTTTGAGGATGGCTATCCGTGTGAGCTCTGCGATGAAGAAAACGACGGTGACAACCAATACGGAATGGTTCTGCACTGCTCCAGCAAGCAGGTCACCGAGTTCGTTTCCTGGATTCAGCAGCAGGATTTCTACGAGAACACAACGATCGTAATTTCTGGCGACCATCTGACGATGGATTCCGATTTCTGTGAGAACATTGATCCGGACTACATCAGAACCGTATACAACGTGATTATCAACTCTCCGATCCAGCCGCAGCAGGAGAAAAACAGAAGTTTCACCACCATGGACATGTTCCCGACCACCATCGCAAGTCTCGGAGCTACCATCGAGGGTGACCGCCTCGGTCTTGGAACGAACCTGTTTTCAGGTGAACAGACGCTTGCAGAGAAGCTGACTTTCGACCAGCTCAATGATGATCTCTCCCAGAAATCCAAATTCTTCGAAAAAATGGAAGAGCAGGTAACCTCCATCTGGACCAAAACCGATGAGGGCTGGAGGTTCTACATCGAAGACGAAGACCGCTGGGCCAAAAGCGAATGGGTTTCCCTGAACCCGCACCGCTATGCAAACGACACCGAGCAGAGATACTACATTGACGCAAACGGCTACGCCGTAAAAGGATGGAAACTGATCGACGGAAAATGGTATTACTTCTCCACACAGGGCAGCTACCGCCTCCTCGAAGGACCGTGCGACGAACCGTTTGAGGTGGATGAGTCGCAGTATTCTTAAAAAATAAAAAAGAGAAGGATTTTCGGCAGCAAAAAGCCGGGAATCCTTCTTTTTTTAATGCAGAATTGTGTCGCTCCGCCTTTTGGCGGAATTTTCTGCATTTTTTGGTACAAAACGTATAAAGATTGTGAAATAAATAATTATCAATTGAATCATCTTACAAAACATGGTAAAATATGGCTATCAATCGGCGGACAAAGCGGAAAAAAGAAAGGGGATTTTAAAACAATGGGTTACAAATCAGACATTGAAATTGCACAGGAATGTACCATGCAGCCGATCACAGCGATCGCAGAAAAAGCAGGTATTGATGACAAATATCTGGAGCAGTACGGAAAGTACAAAGCAAAAATTGATTACAACCTGTTAAAAGACACCAATGCGGAGGATGGAAAACTGATCCTCGTTACAGCCATCAATCCGACACCGGCAGGAGAAGGAAAAACAACAACTTCTGTAGGTCTGGTAGACGGACTTTCCAGAATCGGTAAAAAAGCAATGGTTGCACTTCGCGAGCCATCTCTTGGACCGGTCTTCGGTGTAAAAGGCGGAGCAGCAGGCGGCGGATACGCACAGGTTGTTCCAATGGAAGATATCAACCTTCACTTCACCGGTGACTTCCATGCAATCGGTGCAGCAAACAACCTGCTGGCAGCTATGATCGACAACCACATTTTCCAGGGAAACGCTCTGAATATCGATCCGAGAAAGATCACCTGGAAACGATGCGTAGATATGAATGACCGTCAGCTTCGTAATGTAGTAGACGGCCTTGGCGGAAAGACAAACGGAATGCCGAGAGAAGACGGCTACGATATCACGGTAGCATCTGAGATCATGGCAGTTCTGTGTCTGGCAAGCGACATCTCAGATCTGAAAGAAAGACTTTCCAGAATTATCATCGGATATACCTACGGAAAAGTATCCGAGCAGAAACCGGTAACAGCAGGAGATCTGCATGCGCAGGGCGCTATGGCAGCACTCTTGAAGGATGCCCTGAAACCAAACCTGGTACAGACTCTGGAAGGAACTCCGGCTATCGTTCACGGCGGACCATTCGCAAACATCGCACACGGCTGCAACTCTGTAACAGCAACCAAAATGTGCCTGAAATTAGCAGATTACACTATCACAGAGGCAGGCTTCGGTGCTGACCTTGGTGCTGAGAAATTCCTCGACATCAAATGCCGTATGGCAGGCCTGAAACCGAATGCAGTTGTAGTCGTAGCAACTGTTCGTGCCCTGAAATACAACGGCGGCGTTCCGAAAGCAGAACTGAACGGCGAGAACCTGGAAGCTCTGGAGAAAGGTATGCCGAACCTTCTGAAACACGTAAGCAACATCACAAACGTATACAAACTGCCATGTGTCGTTGCTATCAACGCATTCCCGACCGATACCGAAGCAGAGCTGAAGCTGGTTGAGGAGAAATGCAAAGAGCTCGGTGTCAACGTTGTTCTGTCCGAGGTATGGGCAAAAGGCGGCGAGGGCGGCGTAGCCCTGGCAGAAGAAGTTGTCCGTCTTTGCGAGCAGCCGAACGATTTCACCTATGCATACGATCTGGAAGGCTCCATCGAAGAGAAACTGAACGCCATCGTTCAGAAGATCTACGGCGGAAGCAGAGTTGTCCTGACCGCAAATGCACAGAAACAGGCAAAACAGTTAGAGGCTCTCGGATTTGGCAACTGCCCGATCTGTATGGCAAAAACCCAGTACAGCCTGACCGATGATCAGACCAAACTCGGCGCACCGACCGGATTCGAAGTTACCGTACGTAACCTGAAAATCTCCGCTGGTGCAGGCTTCATCGTAGCCCTGACCGGTGACATCATGACCATGCCAGGTCTGCCGAAAGTTCCGGCAGCAGAGCGTATCGATGTAGACGCTACTGGAAAGATTACAGGATTGTTCTAATAACACAGGATATTGTCTTGAAAAGACAGAATAAAGCGTGAAATAAAACACAGAAAAAAAGAGACATTCCTTCGTGAATGTCTCTTTTTTTACGTTTTTATTGCAAAATATTACAAAAGATAATATAATTTCTAATGATAACATGGAGAGAAAAGCAGATATAATATAGTAAGGGAGTTACTTGCCAATGACATCGAAGAAAAAATTGAGAAGTCTTCTGGGCGGTACACTTTTTATGGTGCTGATGCTCAGCGTACATCCGACGACTGTTTCCGCGAGTGCTGTGGGGAGCAGCACGGTGATGGACCAGTCTGTGGAGACAGAGGATCAGCAGAGCGGGATACAGAGTGAAACGCAGACACAGGCTTCACAGGACAGCGGTGCTGCTGTGCGGGCCAGTCAGAATGGCTGGGTTAAGGCAGGCGACAGCGGCTGGTATTTTTATGAGAACGGACAGCTGAAAACAGGATGGCTTTACCGGAATGGAAACTGGTACTGGCTGGATCCGGACCGGAACGGCCGCATGGCAGAAAACAGCTGGTTCACATACGATAATAATCTTTATTATGCCAAGGGAGACGGAGCAATCTATAAAAATGGTTTTCAGGAAGTAGATGGAAACCTTTATTATTTCCAGAGCTGGGGCGGCATTCAGAGAAATGTGTATCTCAGCATCAGCGGAAAAATGTATTATGTACAGGAAAATGGTATCGTTGCCCGTGGAATAGTCAGAACAATGAATGGACATGGTGATCTCTGCGCATTTGATGATACTACGGGAGCGCAGATCACACAAAAAGGCTGGCTGAAAAAAGGCACATCATATTATTGGGTAAGAGAAGACGGCGTCCTGCAGACCGGCTGGCTGCTGTACGATGATAACTGGTACTGGTTTGATGATAATGGTGTCATGATGACATCCGGCTGGAAAGAAATCAACAACAATCTGTATTACTTCCGGAGCTGGGGCGGCATTTATAAAAACGGTTTCCAGAGCATCGGAGGAAACGAGTATTATTTCCAGAGCTGGGGTGGTGTATATCGAAACACCTTCTTTACCGTAAAAGGGAAAACCTACATAGCGCAGAATGACGGATCGATCTATCATGCCAGCCAGACCGGCTGGGTTCAGCTGGGAGATCAGACTTACTGGATTAATCAGGATGGTTCTGTTCAGACCGGCTGGCTGAAGCTGGAAGGCAAATGGTACTGGCTGAAAGCGGACGGCACACGTGCTGCATCTGAATGGATCACGTATGACAACAACCGATACTATTTTGATGGTGACGGTGTGATGTACACCGGAATGAAAGAGGTTGACGGAGCAAGATATTATTTCCACAGCTGGGGCGGCGTTTACCATAACGAATCTTTTACCTGGCAGGGAAAGAAATACTGGGCAAAGGATGACGGAACCTTCTATACAGGTGTCTGCGATATCAATGGAAAGAAATACTATTTTCTGGAAGACGGCGAGCAGATTACAAAAGAGGGCTGGTATCTGACCAACGGAACGTATTACTGGATCAACAAGGATACGTCGCTTCAGACCGGCTGGGTGAAATATGACAACAACTGGTACTGGATGAAAGAAGACGGTACGATGGCATCGTCTGAATGGATCACCTACGACAAAAACCGCTACTATTTCCGAAGCTGGGGCGGCATGTACACCGGAATTCATACCATCGGCGGAACAAAATACGCATTCCAGAGCTGGGGCGGTCTGTACCATGATCAGACATTTACCATCGGCGGTAAAACATACTATGCCAATTCAGATGGAACATTTGCCACCGGCTGGGTGCAGAACGGCGGAAAAACGTATTATTTCGATGAGGACGGCACAAGCCATACGGGCTGGCTGCTTCTGGACGGAACGCATTACTGGATCAATGCCAATGGAACCAGAAGAGATGACGAGCTGTTTCAGTACGACGGAAACTATTATTATGTAGACAAAAACGGCGTTATGGCGACAAGCGGCTGGGTATACTGGGATTATAACTATTATTATCCGAGAAGCTGGGGCGGCATGTACAAGAATGCGTTTATTACCTATGATAATAACCTCTATTACCTTGGATCTGACTCGAAAATGGCAATCGGCTGGCAGTCGATTGGCGGAAATACATACTATTTCCGAAACTGGGGCGGCATGATAACCGGAAAACAGGTGATCGACGGAAAAACGTATGTGTTCGATGAGGACGGCAAGCTGGTACAGAGTCCGGACGGATTTGAACCGTCCGCGCAGATCGGTGTCCGCACCGTACGGAACTTTCTGAAAAATGCACTGCTTCCGCTTGGAAACACCCTGTATATCTGGGGAGGCGGCCACACAGACGCAGAGGCAGAGAGTTACGGCGTCAATGCGCAGTGGAAACAATTCTTCAATACACAGAATTCCACCTACAACTATTCCGATCATCTGTATGAGTACGGAAAAGGTCTTGACTGTTCCGGCTATGTCGGATGGACCGCACATCAGGTGACGAAAGAGTATGCAACGACAACCTCCACTGGAATGCCGGCCTACTTTGCAAGAAAAGGCTGGGGAACCTGCGTGACAGGCGATACATCCCAGAAATTTACGCCGGGTGATGTGGTCAGCAAGAGCGGTCATGTCTGGATTGTCATTGGCCAGTGCTCGGACGGCAGCGTGGTTGTCATTCATGCGACACCGCCGTATATTCAGCTTGGCGGAACCGTTTCTTCAACAGGAAGCATTAACAGTGAAGCTATTGAGCTGGCAAATGAATACATGAAAATGTATTATCCGGTTGCGTATGAGCGGTATGGTGTAAAAGTTCTTGACCGGTCCTATCTGACCGGTGTGAATCATTTCACCTGGAGCAGCAGTATCTTAAGTGACAGTGAAGGCTACCGCAGGAAGAAACCGGCAGAAATCCTGAACGATCTGTTCCAGTAAAATATCTTCTATAAAAAATAAGAGAGAATACAAAAAAACTTTGTAGTTCGTGTATTCTCTCTTTCTTTTTGCGCTGGAATTGTCTATACTAGAAGGTGCGTGAAAGACGCAGATCAGAAATACAAAAGAAAAAATTTGGAAAATAAAAATACAAGGGGAGTAAACATGCGAAAGAGCTGGAAATGGGCGCTCTGTCTTGGCGTAGTGTCGTTGCTGCTGCTGGGCGGCTGCGGAAAAGAAAAGACGGAACCAGTGGATCTGGTGCTGGTAACCGACGGCAGTGAGGTAGCTTCCGATGCCGTGTATCAGTCAGCATGGAACGGTCTTGCGCAGTATGGAGACGAGAGCGGTCTGAAATATGAAGCAAGTGTTCCGGCAGGACGGACAACAGAGGACTATGAAAACACCATCAAAGAGGCGGCGCAGAAGGGAGCATCCGTTATCGTCTGTGCCGGAACGAGCATGAGCCGCGCCGTTTACGATGCACAGCGCGACTGGAAGGATGTCCGTTTTCTGCTGCTGGAGGCAGAACCGGTCAGTGAGAGCGGCCGCAGCCGTCTCCGCGGAAATACAGAAAGCCTGGAAATTGATGTATCAGAGGCCGGCTACCTGGCAGGATATGCGGCAGTACAGGCCGGCTACACGCACCTGGGCTATATCGGACAGAAAAACGAAGAGAACGGAACAAAGTACGGGACAGGTTATGCACTCGGTGCAGAGACGGCCGCTGCGGATCTGGGACTTGGAGAAAACAGCATCACGCTGGATTATACGTATCGGAAAAGCAGCAGCGTATCACCGTCGTATTTGGAAAAAATCAAAAGCTGGTATGGTGAGGGCGGACAGATTCTCTTCTCGGACGGTGCATCGTATCAGAATGTACTTGGCGCAGCAGCATCTGCGGCAGGCGGAGCACTGATCGCAAACGGCGGCGTGGAGGAGTACGCCAATGCCGTGTTGAAAGTACGTCTGGATTATGGAACTGCAGTTTACAATGCGTTAAAAGAAATGAAACAAAAGGATTTTGAAGGCGGGAAAATTGTAACGCGCGGCGTGACCGATCAGGAAATCAGTCTGGAATGGAATCAGGATGCGGTGCCGTACTTTACAGAGGATCAGTACCGGGCACTCTGTGCGAAATTCTCCGCAGAGGACTTTTCAATCCCTGACGGCGATGCGCTTTCCTCGCCGGATCAATACAAATTGAGTTGTGTGAGTGTACAGAAGGTAAAATAACATGTATCGTTACTGTTCACGAATTGTTTACAAAAAGTCGGGATATTTTTCCTTGCATCCATTTGTGAATTGTGATATTATGTAAAAGAATTGGGAAAAATATTTCAAAATTGTTACAGAATAATTGAATTTCTAAGAAACAGGGAAACCTGAAACAAAGAAACCTACATACAACGAATCAATTTGGGAGTGAAAGAATGAGAAAAAAATTTCTTGCCTTAAGTTTAGCAGTGATCGTAAGTGCAGCTCAGGTAATGACAGTAAGCGCCTCGAAACAGGAGCAGTTACAGCAGCAGCAGGCAGCACAGGCAGAGACCAGCGCACAGCTTGACAACGCAAAAGCAGAAATCGACGATCTGGAAACCAAAAAGAATCAGATTACCGGCGAGATTGATGACCTGGACGCACAGCTTGTCGTAACCATGGCATCCGTGGAAAATCTGAAAAATGAAATTGCAGAGAAACAGACAGAAATTGAAACAACACAGGAAAAACTGGCACAGTCCCAGGCTGAAGAGGACGAGCAGTACGAGCTGATGAAAAAACGAATCCAGTTCCTTTATGAGAGCGGCGGAGACAACGGCTGGGCAGCACTTCTTCTGGAGGGAAAAGATTTAAGCAGCATTCTCAACCAGGCTGAGTACACCCAGAAGTTATACAAATACGACAGAGAGTGTCTGCAGGAGTACATGGATCTTGTACAGCAGGTAACAGACTACAGCAATCAGCTTGCAGATGAAAAAGCAGATCTCGAAGCTAGTGAGGCAGAGCAGGAAGCACAGCAGCAGTCCCTTGAGGCAATGCTTGAGCAGAAAAAAGCCGTTTCCGATGACTACGAAAACCAGATCGCAGACCTGAACGACATGGCTGCACAGTACAACGCAGTACTGGCAGAGCAGAACGCAAAGATCCAGCAGATCCAGGAGGAGATTGCAGCCGAAGAGGCAGCAAGAAAAGCCGAAGAGGCCCGTCAGGCAGCAGAAGCAGCCGAGGCAGCCCGCCAGGCAGAAGCAGCAAGACAGGCAGCAGCAGAAGCAGCCGCAAGCAGTGCTGCAAATAATACAACAACGGCAGACAACACACCGTCCAGCACAGGAAGCTCCACCACGACAACAACACCGTCTAACGGAGGAAGCTCTTACGATGATTCTTCGTCCAGCGATACCAGCAGCTCGGATGATTCCAGCAGCTCCAGCAGCACCGGAAGCGCAACCGGAAGTGCCATCGTATCCTATGCAACACAGTTTATTGGAAATCCATACGTATGGGGCGGCACAAGCCTTACCAACGGAGCTGACTGCTCTGGTTTTATCATGAGCGTTTACGCACACTTCGGATACGACCTTCCGCATTCCTCCAGTGCACTGCGTGGTGTAGGACGCGGTGTATCTTATGCAGAGGCTCAGCCGGGCGATATTATCTGCTACAGCGGCCACGTAGCCATCTACATCGGCGGCGGTGCAATCGTACACGCAAGCAATGAGCGCGACGGTATCAAGATCAGTAGCAACGCAGCGTATACCACGATTCTTGCGGTAAGACGTGTGGTTTAAAAAAGAATTACATAGTAAGAATTTTCAGATCCCGGGAGAGAAAAATCCCGGGATTTTTTGCGTTTTGCTTAAAATTGAGTGCATTCGCGTTAAAACTGTGATATACTAAAGCACATCGGAGATACAAGGGCGTATTGACCAACAGAAGGTCAGTATGCCCTTTTGCTTGTTAGGAAGAAGGGAGAATCGTTATGAAACTGGAAAATTATTTTCGTCGTTTCGGTATTCGGAACGGATCTGGTGCGGAAAGTAGCGTCAGTGCTGTCCATCTGCATTATTGCCGGTCTGCTGATCGTCTACGTCCCGAACATCATCGCCGGAGCCGGAAAGATCGGCGATACTGTAAACACCATGAAAACCGCAGACCTCCCATTCGGCAAAGCCCTGTACGCCGCATTCCTCTACGGAACCTTCCAGCTTGCCAATGTCGCAGTCTTCGTCCAGCATGCCAAGTCCTTCGAAGAACCGCAGGATGCCGGAAAGAGCATGGCAGTCGGTGCCGTATTAAATGCCCTTCTGATGATCATGGTCGTCCTCGGAATCATGACCGTATACCAGAACCCGGAAATGATCCAGCAGAGCGTCCCGACATTATTTATGGTTCAGCAGGGCGTCGGCAGTAAATTCATGACACCGCTGATTTCCGTACTGATCATCCTCGGTGCCGTATCCACAGCCGTCAACATGGTTGCCGCCATGGTCAAACGAATCCACGCCGGTCTCGCTGAACGAAGCAGCAGAACAGAAACCGCAGGCAAAATCAGCCGCACCCAGATCCTCGCCGCCCTCGCTTGCTGCATCGCAGACTTCCTCATCGCACAGTTTGGTCTGCTGACGCTGATCCAGAAGGCGTACAGCATCCTGGCATACCTGGCAATCCCGGTCATCTTGGTGCCGTACGTGGTGCACATGGCGGTGATGCGGTTTGATACGAAAAAATAGAAAAGAACAATAAAAAATTTGTAACAAAAATTTACACCGCAGAAAGAGAGATTTGCTTCTGGAGAATGGAAGTATTTCGCAGACAGCAGAAAAAAGAAGATTCATGCAGAGCAGACGTGAGTCATAAAGAAATGACATGCGTCTGCCTTTTTTCTGTGCGTCTGGCAGAGTATGTGTCGGTGACAAAGCAGAAAACAGGAACTCTTCTTTGGGACTCGATTGTGCCGTCAAAATATGGTATACTGCAAAAAGGATCAAAAAGCGGATATTGATATTTCACGGGAGGGGAAGAAGATGAAAAATGCACCGGCTTATGTGAAGGTTTACAGCAGACTGAAAAACGAGATCAATAAGGGAACATATCCTGTCGGGGGATTTCTGCCGAAGGAGTGTGAACTGGAGAAAATCTATCAGGTCAGCCGTACTACGGTACGGAATGCAGTAAAGATACTGGTGCAGGAGGGACTGGTTGAGGTTCGCCAGGGTTCTGGAACGAGGGTGCTGAATCATAAGGCAATTCAGAATTATAACAAGGTCACATCGGTCACGGAATCCCTGATGAAAAAAGGATATCGGGTAACGACGTCAGATATGATGATCGACATCATTTCGGCGGACAAACAGCTCGCCGATGAACTGGAAATTCCGGAGGGAACCAGCGTGGCGAGGATTCAGCGGCTGCAGCTTGCGGATGAAGAGCCTGTTACGCTGATGGAAAATTATATCGAATATGCGAAAGTCCCTGGCATCGAGGCGTATGAGAATCAGTTTGTAGCGCTGTATCAGTTTCTGGAGGAGAAATTCGGCTTGCAGATTGATGAGACACGAGACAGAATTTCAGCGAAATCCGCGACCTTTATGGAAGCCCAGGTTCTGAAAACGGAGCCGAAGGATGCGCTTCTTGTGGTGCACAGAGTCACCTACTGGCAGAACCGGCCGGTGAGCATTGACCACGTGCGGATCATCGGAAGCAAGTACGAGGTGGAGATTTCGGGAAAAGGACGGAGTAAATGAGCGATGAGACAGAAGAACAGAAGAAACTGATGCGGCAGATTGATATCAGCTGTGTACAGGCATTTCATACAATGGATGAAATTGATGCGATGGTGGAGCTGGCAAAGAAATATCGTCTGGCTGCTGTGTTTACCTTGCCGGCGTTCAGCGCCCATGTGGCAGAACGGCTGCAGGACACCAGAGAAATCCATGCGGGAGGCGTGGTAAGCTTTCCGGGCGGCGGAGATACGACCGGACAGAAGAAGCGGCAGGCAAAAGAACTGTGGGAGGCTGGCTGCCGGGAAATCGACATGGTGATGAATCTTACGGCGTTCAGAAGCCACGAATTTTCTTATGTAAAAGAAGAACTTCTGGCCATCCGGGAGCAGGTGCCTTCGGCGATTTTTAAGGTGATCATCGAGGCACCGCAGCTGACGGAGCAGGAAATCTGCCAGGCAGTGGATCTGTGTGTGGAAGGCCGTGCGGATTATGTAAAGACGAGCACCGGATGGTATCCCGGCTGTCCTTCCACCGTGGAGCAGGTTCGAATCATGAGCCGTGAAGCCGCCGGTCGCATTCAGATCAAGGCCGCCGGTGGAATCCGCAGTCTGGAAACTATACAGGAAATGCAGAAAGCCGGCTGTAGCCGTTTCGGTATGGGAATGCGGTCGGTACAGAATTTGATAAAAAGTATCTATAAGTAATCTATTGTGCAAAAGCTATAAAAAAGTCACGGAATATTCTACGATATTCCGTGACTTTTCTGTTGAATTAGTAACCTATTAGTGATATATTCGAATCATAGGAATCGATAAATCATTAACAATCTGAAAGGAGAGCAAAAGATATGAAAGGTTATGCAATGCTGAAAATCGGTGAATCCGGATGGATCGAGAAAGAACGCCCGAAATGCGGGCCGATGGATGCCATTTGCCGTCCACTGGCAGTTGCCATCTGCACATCAGATGTCCACACTTTATGGGAAGGGGCCATCGGTGACCGTCATAACATGATTCTGGGCCATGAGTGCTGTGCAGAGGTTGTGGAAGTCGGAGAGCTCGTAAAAGATTTCAAACCGGGAGACCGGGTTCTTGTGCCGGCCATCACTCCGGACTGGAATTCTCTGGAAGCACAGGCTGGTTATTCCATGCACTCCGGCGGAATGCTGGCAGGCTGGAAATTCTCCAACTTCAAAGATGGTGTCTTTTCTGAATTCTTTCATGTAAATGATGCCGATGGAAACCTTGCGCTGCTTCCGAAAAACATCAATGTTGTCGACGCGTGCATGCTTTCCGATATGGTGCCGACCGGATTCCACGGCGTAGAGCTTGCCGATGTACAGTTTGGTGATACAGTTCTTGTCATCGGAATCGGACCAGTTGGTCTGATGTCGGTAGCCGGAACGAATATGCGCGGCGCATCGAGAATCATTGCTGTCGGAACGAGACCGGTCTGCGTAGAAGCGGCAAAAAAATACGGCGCAACGGATTTTGTCAGCTACAAGAACGGACCGATTTTCCAGCAGGTACTTGATATGACAGATGGAAAAGGTGTTGATAAAGTAGTCATCGCCGGCGGTGGTGTAGAAACCTTTGCAGAAGCAGTAAAATGCCTGAAACCGGGCGGAAAGATCGGAAATGTAAACTATCTTGGATCCGGTGACAACATTGATATTCCGCGTGTAGAGTGGGGCGTTGGAATGGGTCACAAACAGATTAACGGAGGCCTGATGCCTGGCGGAAGACTCCGCATGGAAAAACTGGGAGCTCTTGTTTCGGCAGGCAAGCTGGATGTCAGCCCGCTGTCCACACATGTGTTTGATGGATGGGATCATCTGGAAGGAGCACTGTTCCTCATGAGAGATAAACCGAAGGATTTAATCAAACCAGTCGTTAAATTGGCTGACTGATGATTTGAAAATTTGACTGAAAAAGGAAACGTATGAAAATATTGATCGTATCCGGCTTTTTGGGCGCGGGAAAAACAACATTTATCAAACGGCTGGCCAGGAACGTCGATCAGCGGTTTGCCATACTGGAAAATGAATATGGAGCCGCAGGAATCGACGGCGTACGTCTTGGCCAGAACCGGCAGGGAACGCAGAAAAATGTATGGGAAATGACAGAGCAGTGCATCTGCTGCATCGGGAAAAAGGATTTTGCAGCATCCGTGCTGACCATTGCCAATGTGGTAGACCCGGAATACCTGATCGTAGAACCGACAGGTGTCGGAAGTCTCGCCCGGATTATAGAAAATCTGCGTCAGATCGAGTACGAGAGAATTCAGCTTCTCTCGCCGGTCACTATTGTGGATGTTTACAGTTACCGCCGCTATATGGCGGAATATCCCGAGCTGTATCAGGATCAGATCCGAAGCGCGGATACGATCATTGTTTCCAAAACAGAAGCATGCCAGGCGGAAGAAAAACAGCGCATCCAGAAATTTCTGCAGGAAATTAACCCGCAGGCAAAAATCATCACGGATTATGCATCCACGATGACACGGGAAGATTACCAGAGCCTGCTGCTGGGCGGCCGATATGAGAAAGAAGTACAGGATACGCAGAGCGGCGAAAAGATGCCGGAGACCTTCTCCTTCGAAAATATCCGAATGGAGGCACCGGAAACCCTGTGGTGTTTTCTGGAACAGATCATTCGCGGAGCGTTTGGAAATATCATCCGTGCAAAAGGACAGTTCGCAGCCGGAGACCAGTTTCTCCAATTTGATGTCGCCGATCACCGCTACAGCATCACCGGCACAGAACAGAAAAACGCCGGCCAGGCTGTGTTTATCGGAAACGATATGAACGAAGATGCGATCCGGCAGTATTTTAAGAAATGCGCCGGAAACCAGAAAATGAAATATGCTGCCCGTCATGTATCATAAAGTAAATAGGAAAAAGAGATTGCGGAGTCCTGCCAAAACAGGGTTTCGCAATTTTGGTTTTTACAGAAAGATTCAACTGAAAAACGAAGGATAGGCAAAAACGAAAAATTACGCTAAAATAAACATACAAGTATTTCAAATAAAACAAAAGAAAAATCAGGGGGATCTGATATGGAGGAACAGAAAAGAAGACGGGAAAGAAAATCAGCGGCATACTGGTTGAGCAAAAGCTCGATTTTATATCCGATCTGTATCTTGTATGTGATGTATGTGAAACAGGTTGAGGTATATATTACAGAATGTTCCGTCCATATTTCGTCGGGGACAATGCTTTTTGCCTATGCGCTGTGCCTGATTTTGTGGCTGGCCTCACCCATTCGAAGCTACTGCGCAGATGGAACTGCAAATGAAGTTTTATTCTATACATTTCCGCCGAGCATACTGATGCTGTTTTTATTTGCCCAATATTCACTGAAAATTGTGTTGTTTCTTGCAGTGCTGGATGGGATATTTCTTGTTACGGTTTTAAGAGATTTACATAGAAAAAAACGAAAATATTCTCCGAAAAAATTCTGGAGATTAAAAAGAAGTGACTTAAACGCATTTCTGTTTGTTTCAGTATGCGTGAGTATGGTACCGACTTGTATGATGATATATTGGAAGCTTGAGTCTCCGTCCGGAGTGGCAGAACTTTACGAACGAAAAAAGGACTATAATCTCGTCCAGAATCAGGAGAACATTTTTCAGGAAAATAAAGAATTTCTGCTGAGCTTAAAGGAGAGCGAATGGAGGCAAAAAACACTGGAAGAAAGAACAATTGCAGCGCAGAAGATGGTACGGCTTGAAACAGAACGACTTGGAATTCCCGAAATTCCGCTGTATGTGAAAGAGACAGGATCATCGAATTGCGTTGCATTATATAATAATGAAGAGAACGAAATATGGTATGCTCCAGAGCATTTAACATCTCAGACAGCAGAAGAATTTTTTACGGGAATTTGCGAAGAATGTTATCATGGAATGGAGTATTATCTGCTGGAGCGAATGGACTGGAATTCGGAAATGGCGAATACTGCTTATTTTGAAGAAATGAGGAAGTGGAAACTAAATGATAATCGCTACATATCTGGACGCGACGAGGGCGATTCGTTTGAAGCATATCAATCACAGCCGCTGGAAGCATCTGCCAAAAAGTATGCCAGTTCCGAAACAGAGGCACTGATTCATTTTATTGCTGTGTACGGCGATGAATAAAAATCTTTTAGGGGGGGAGGGAGAAAAGGAGCGTCGGGAAAAATAAAAAAAATTAGCACTCACCTCTTGTTATTACAGCGTAGCTTTTGTCTTAGTTCATAGAGTGCCGTAAAGTGCCTATTTACAGGCTTTTCACGGGTTTTATGAATTTATCACATTTCATCAAAAATCGTCAATATACAAAAAATTGGTGTCAAAATTGGTGTCAAATAACCTTAATTTGAGATTTTGATGAGTAACACATCAGTAAAAAAAATTGAATATTTTATAGACTATGGAACGCCTAAAATGACGTTCCTTTTCTATTTCCAGCCGTTCTTATTGGACGGCTATTTTATTACCAAA
>NZ_QUHK01000016.1:78172-78931 GCF_003479665.1 Blautia sp. AF14-40 | reverse complement strand
TCGGGGTTTCTCGGAATACAATTAGTTCTATTGAAACTGGACAATTTAATCCAACAGCAAAATTGGCATTAGTGCTTTGTATAGCTTTAGATAAAAAATTTGAAGAATTATTTTATTTTGATTAAAGGAGAGAACGATTATGGAATTAGAGGAATTGATTGTTGAAATAGTTATAGGATTGTTTTTACTTTTTATATCTTATCAAATAGGAATAAAAGAGAATATTACTTTATTACATGGTTATCATTATACACAACTTGACCCTAAAGATAAAAAGGTGTTTACAAAAAAAATAGGAATAGGCACTTTACTGGTTAGTATTGGTATTCTTGTTATGCCGATTATCAATTTAATCTCTCATTCTGAATTAGGCTATTACATAGGTCTTATTTTGATTGTTGTAGGAGTGTTTTATATCATATTCATCATTGTAAAATACAACGGAAAACTTATTAGCTTTAAAAAGTAGAATTGAGGTATGAATATGATAGGACTGAACAAAAGAGATATAAAAAAGGCATTGAAAGCTGGTGCAAAAGCTGGCGGTGTATCATTGGCTGATGTTCGGGCGGATATTGAAGCTACGATTGATGAAGCTATGAATAGCACCGACCCAGAGGTGCAGGCAAATTTCAAAAAGTATTTTGGGAATAAACGCCCTACACCAGAAGAATATATTTATATCATTACGAAAAAGACAAAGGCAAAATTATAATAAAAGGGTCGTGGAAATGCTTCACAAAATTGTGATCTGCATTA
>NZ_QUHK01000016.1:77905-78162 GCF_003479665.1 Blautia sp. AF14-40 | reverse complement strand
GCTTTAAGGGGGATTGTATTATGGAACATTTTAAGCGAAATTCTATACAATCATACACTACCTAATAGCATTTTATTAAAAACTGAATATCTTACAGCTTTAATAGCTCGTATAAAACTATATGTTTTGTGCGGGCTTTTTTCATACCAAAAAAAATTTTTTTAATTTTTTCGGTTTCAACTTAACAAATCACACCTGCCGTTCCCTATATGGTGCGGAAAGAGGGATAACCACTTTTCACGTCGTAACGGAAAGGG
>NZ_QUHK01000016.1:76997-77895 GCF_003479665.1 Blautia sp. AF14-40 | reverse complement strand
CTTTTACTCTCTGTTTACTTTCAAAACTGTAAGTGTAATTGAATACTGCCCTTGCTATAATTTAATTGTATTCCAAAACAAATAAATGTGGCAGGAAGAAAGGAGCGATTTTTAATGGAACACATTTTAAATTTAGAGCAAGTAAAAAAATACTACGGGGGTAACTCTGGAAATATCACAAAGGCAGTAGACGGTATTTCTATGTATGTAGATAAGGGCGAATTTGTCGCAATCATGGGAGCTAGTGGTTCTGGAAAGACTACCCTATTAAACTGTATCTCTACGATTGATACTGTAACCAGCGGACACATTACAGTCAATAATCAAGATATTACCAAAATCAAGGATAAAGATTTTGCTGATTTCAGACGTGAAAATTTAGGGTTCATTTTTCAAGATTTCAACCTTTTAGATACTTTAACGATTGGAGAAAACATTTCTTTATCATTGGTTATCAACAAACAGAACCCTACTGATATTGAGAAAAGAGTTCATGCTATCGCCGATAAATTGGGTATTCGTGATATTTTATCGAAATTTCCTTATGAAGTTTCTGGCGGACAAAAACAGCGTTGTGCTTGTGCTAGAGCCTTAATCAATGAACCGAAACTGATTTTAGCTGATGAACCGACGGGAGCTTTGGACTCAAAAGCTTCCAGATTATTACTGGAAACAATGTCTGAAATCAACAAGAAAATGCAGGCTACTATTTTAATGGTAACACATGACCCGTTTAGTGCGTCTTTCTGTGAACGTATTTTGTTCTTGAAAGACGGTAAAATATTCAATGAAATTTTCAGAGGGGAAAAAAGCAGAAAAGATTTCTTCAATGAAATACTGGATATATTAACCTTGCTCGGAGGTGAAGTGGGAAATGTTAGGTAAGTTAGCGTATAGA
>NZ_QUHK01000016.1:76235-76987 GCF_003479665.1 Blautia sp. AF14-40 | reverse complement strand
GAGATTGATGAAACCGTCTGACTTCCAGAAAACAGTTCAATGCCGTTTTGAAAGTTGTTTGAAGAAAGTTGTCCGACATGTTGTTAAGGACTATCAGAAGAAATTAAAACGACGACAAAAGGAAGAAACACTCTTTTGTGAACTTCCAGAAATCGTTGTAGAAAATCTGGCTGTCTGGGACGACTATGATACGGACTATACGATTTTCAATGTATGCGGTAATGATATTCGTGTCTATGATGATGAATTGGCAGAAGCCTTGAAACAGTTATCCGAGCGTAACCGTGAAACTTTGCTGATGTATTACTTCTTGGAAATGAACAACGAAGAAATTGCAAAAAAGCAGAATATTTCCAGAAGCGGTGTATTCCAAAATCGACATAACTCATTGGTACTTATGAAAAAATTACTAAAGGAGAAACAGTAAAATGAAGCAAACATTTAAGAAGCCGTCCTACTATTTGCTTTCACAAGCAATGGACGGAGACGAAAAAGCGATTGAAAAGATACTGGCATTTTATGACCCGTACATATCAAAGTGCTGTCTGCGTCCACTCTATGATGAATACGGCAATGTTTATATTGTTGTAGATATGGAATTAAAGGGACTTATCAGAGAAGCACTTATCAAAATGATTTTAGGGTTTGATATCGCCTTAGAAATCGAAGAAGAATAACAAGCAGTAACCGCAGAGTATGATTTGTTCAATCCCCTCTTTCCTGCTCTGCACCTGCTTTTACATGAAAGCAAC
>NZ_QUHK01000016.1:0-76099 GCF_003479665.1 Blautia sp. AF14-40 | reverse complement strand
TGTACGCCACGACCTTTTCAAAAGAAAGCGAGCGACCCACGCAGTGATCCGAGAGCGACTGTTGGAAAAGTCGTTTTGCCACGACCTATCCTCACAGAATAATGATACGTCCGCATGGTGCGGTTCTGCCCACAAGAATGGGAATAGTTGAGATACTAACGGAGCTTTCCAAAGCCGTCTGTCTGCTTCTGTAACATTGTGAAAAACACGCATATTGGATAAGCCTATGTGCGTATGTTGAGAATAGATAGCTGACTAAGGGGGCTGATAACTTGGCTAAAAAAGAACCTGCACAATATATCGTAGAACGGGAATTTTTAGGTAAATTTTCCGTAGAGGAATTGCTTGTCCGTATCGTGAAATCTCATGTAAAAAAAGGACTATCAAGAGGGTAAAACCCTTGAAAACAATGGAAAGAAGCCGTACTTTATGGTATAATATTATCATAGGTACGGCAGTTGAATAGGTGGAAAAATGATTTATCAAAAAGGTTCAAACTTATTTAACGTGGCTATTTATATCAGATTATCACGAGAGGACGGAGATAAGGAAGAAAGCGATAGTGTAGGAAATCAGAGAAAACTTTTAACAGAATATGTGAACAAGCATGATGACTTTATCTTATATGATGTTTATATTGATGACGGTTTTACGGGAACGAATTTCAATAGACCAGACTTTCATAGAATGATTGCTGACATTGAAGATAACAAGGTAAGTTGTGTTGTTGTAAAAGACCTTTCCCGTTTCGGACGAGATTACATTGATACGGGGCGATATTTGGAAAGAATATTTCCAGAGCTTAATGTTCGTTTTATTTCTGTAACAGATAATATTGATAGTATGAAGCAGGCATACGATATGTTACTTCCTATTAAAAATATATTCAACGAGCAGTATGCCAGAGATATTTCTAATAAAATTCAAGCGACTGTAAAATCAAAGCAGAAAGCAGGAGAATTTATCGGAGCTTTTACAAGTTATGGTTATAAGAAATCTCCTGCAAATAAAAATAAACTTGTGATTGATGAATATGCGTCCGAAGTTGTAAAAAGAGTATTTACTATGTATGCACAAGGAATAGGAAAACAAAGCATTGCCAAAATACTAAATGCAGAGGGTATCCTTTGTCCGTCGGAATATAAAAAGCTCAACGGCGAAAATTACAAAAATTGCAATCGTTTAGAGAAAACTTCTTATTGGACGTATTCCACGATTAAAGTGATGTTACAAAATGAGCTTTATATTGGAAATATGGTACAAGGAAAGAAACATCAACGTATGAGAAGCAAACAGCGTCCAGTTGAGAAAGCAAACTGGATAAGGGTTGAAAATACACATGAACCGATTATAGACCGTCAACTGTGGGATAAGGTACAAAAACTGCTGACGAAAAAACATAGGGATATTGATTTAGAAACAAATAAAAATATCTTTGCAGGTTTTATCAAGTGTGGCGATTGTGGTCGGGCAATGATGAAAAATTTCTGGCGACGTGCTGACGGAAGTAAGTCCTATTCATTTTATTGTGGAACTTACAAAAGAAGTGGAAAAGATTATTGCACTCCGCACACGCTCCCGTTTCAAGTATTGAATGATATTGTGCTGGGAGATTTAAAGCAGATTATCCGCAATGTAGAGAACTTGCAGGAACTTGTAAAATCACAATCTTTCACAGCAATAAAAATCAGAAAATCAACAGACATAGAACTGACAAAGTTAAAAGCAGAGCTTGAAAGAGTGAAGAAGTTGAAAAAGTCAATTTATGAAGATTACAAAGACGAACTGATTTCTAAAGAAGAATTTCTTTCTTATCGAGAGGACTATCAACAAAAAGAAACGCTTTACTCCAAACAGATTGAAACGCTGGAAGAAAAGAAAAAGGAAAGTGTAACAGAAGATGTTTTTGAAACACCGTGGTTAAGGCGGTTGTTGGAACTGAAAGACATTGAAGAATTAGACAGAGATATTATTGTGGAAATGATAGACCAGATAACAGTTTATGAAAACCACAAACTTAAAATCTCATACAACTTCGGAAATGAACTGGAACATTTATTTTCAAGCGTTTACTGTGAGGACTTGGAGAAAAAGGCTATCTAATCTCAATACATTTCTAACTCCCCATATATATTGGGGAATACATATCACAATTTGCGTAAACTACAATCAGCACACGGGGGAAGTGATCCGGGCGCTGTCTATGAGGGACGCAGGGAAAAGGATGACAATCTTTCCCTCGCCATCGCGGTCGGCGAGCTTCTTTCCCAGCAGGGTGTCTCTGTCATTTATACCCGCACAACCGATGTTTATCAGACGCCGTTTGAAAAGGCGCAGATGGCCAATCAGGCGGATGCCGACTTTTTTATTTCTTTTCACCGGAATTCTTCGGAGGAACCGAACCAGTATACCGGCGTGGAAACGCTTGTCTATGACAACTCCGGCATCAAACAGACAATGGCAGAAAACATTAACGGCGCGCTCTCGGAGCTGGGATTCCGGAATCTCGGTGTCAAGGCACGGCCAGGGCTTGTTGTTCTGCGGCGGACGAAAATGCCGGCTCTTCTGATTGAAACCGGCTTTCTGAACAATGAGCAGGACAATACGCTCTACGATGAAAAGCAGGAAGAAATCGCCCGCGCCATCGCGGATGCAGTGCTTGGAACGCTGGATCTCGAGACGGTCACGGAGGCTGACCGGCGCGCTGCGGAAACGGAAGCCGCCCGTCCGTCCGTTTCAACAGCGGATACCGTCACTGCTTCCGCTTCGCCCCGTCCCACGCCGCCGGAACAGGAAAATCCTTCCGACACACCGGAAACCTTCTACCGTGTCCAGACCGGCCTTTTCCGCATCCGCCAGAATGCCGACCGTATGCTTTACGACCTTCTCGACCAGGGCTATCCCGCTTTTCTTCTCGCCGAGGACGGCTTTTTCAAGGTCCAGGTCGGCGCTTACCGCCAGCTCGGAAATGCCATTCTGATGGAACGCCGCCTGCGCCGCGACGGCTATTCCACCCTGATTACCACCTGAGCGTCTGCCGCATCAGTCGAAAAAAGAGCGTGCCGGAATTTTGTTTTCCGACACGCTCTCGTTCTCCTTATAACTTTTTCAGTTTTGCAAACGAAGCAAACATTTTCTTCGTACCAGCCTGGTCGAAGTTGACGGTAACTTCATAATCTCTTCCGCCGTCCACGATATCCGTGACAATGCCGACACCGAACTTGATATGGCGCACCGTATCCCCGATTTCGTAATCGAGTTTCGTCGCCTTCTGCGCGCTGAAGGTTTTCGCCTGCTGCGGCTTCTCGCGGAATGCCTGCTTCATCGCCGCATAGACGCTGCCTCTCGTCGGAATGTCCATCTTCGGCTTCCGGTCTTCGATCTCCCCGCGCTCCCGCTCCAGGGAAATCAGCTCCCGCGGAATCTCTTTGACAAAACGGGACATCTTGTTGTACTGCACTTCGCCGCGGATCATTCTCTGGCGCGCACACGTCAATGTCAGATGCTGCATCGCACGCGTGATGCCCACGTAGCAGAGACGGCGCTCCTCCTCCAGCTCCGACGGATCATCCCCGGTGATCGTCATGTAGCTTGGGAAAATGCCATCCTCCATGCCGGCAAGGAATACGTTCGGGAACTCCAGTCCTTTTGCGGAATGCAGTGTCATCAACAGCACGTAATCGCTCTCCTCATCCACCGAGTCGATATCAGACACCAGCGCAACCTCCTGCAGAAAACCACCGAGAGATGGCTGTTCGGCGCTCTCCTCATAATCCGCAATCTTTGAAATCAGCTCGTCGATGTTCTCGATGCGGGCTGCCGCTTCTTCGGTTCCCTCCGCCTGCAGATCTGCTACATAGCCGGTCTCCTCGATGATTTCATTCAGCAGCTCTTTGACCGACAGATAATCTGCTTTCGCGCGGAGTACCTGTAAAAAGGACGTGAAGGATTTAATCTTATTTAAAGACCGCATCAGCCCCGGCACATACTCGGCCTCGAGAAGCGCATCGTAGAAACGGATGCCCTGCTCTGCCTCCCAGTCCTGCACTTTGTTGATCGTCGCCGCTCCGATACCGCGCCGCGGAACGTTGATGATACGCAGTACCGCAAGGTCATCCTCCGGGTTCTCGATCACACGCAGATACGCCAGCAGATCCTTGATCTCGCGTCTCGCATAGAAGTTGACACCGCCCACGATTTTATATGGAACATTTGCAAGCAGCAGTTTCTCCTCAAAAAGACGGGACTGTGCGTTGGTACGGTAGAGAATTGCATAATCACGATACTTCTTTCCCTCCGTGCGGACGCCGCGCGTGATTTCTCCTGCCACGTACTCCGCCTCCTCAAAACCGCTCTGGAACTGCCGCAGATCGATCAGGTCACCCTCCGGGTTCTCTGTCCACAGGCGTTTTGCTTTTCGTCCCTGGTTATTCGCAATCACTTCATTTGCCGCATTCAGAATATTCTGCGTAGAACGGTAATTCTGCTCCAGTTTAATGACCTTCGCATCCGGGAATACATGCTCAAAACTCAGAATATTTTCAATATTCGCCCCGCGGAATTTGTAGATCGACTGATCATCATCGCCGACAACGCAGAGATTGCGGTATTTTGCCGCCAGAAGGCTCACAAAGCGGAACTGAACCGTGTTGGTATCCTGATACTCATCGACCATGATATAGCGGAACTGCTCCTGATAATAGTCGAGCACTTCCGGGAACTGCTGGAATAATTTTACGGTCTGTACCAGCAGATCATCGAAGTCCATCGCATTGTTTTTCTTTAACTCTGCCTGATACTCCGCATAAACTGCCGCATACTTCTGCAGCTTCCAGTCGATTCCCGCGTCAATCCGGTACTGGTCCGGCTCAATCATCTCATCCTTTGCGGACGAAATTGCCGCCATGATCGCACGGTCGCGGTACAGTTTCGGATCCATCTGGAGCCGTTTCATGATGTCCTTGATCAGCGATTTCTGGTCATCGGTATCGTAAATTGCAAAATTGTTGGCGTATCCCAGACGTTCAGCATGGCGGCGCAGAATCCGCACGCAGCTGGAATGGAAGGTGCTGACCCAGATCCGCTCCGATCCGTATCCCACGATTTTATCGACACGCTCACGCATTTCTCCGGCGGCCTTGTTCGTAAAAGTGATCGCCATAATATTCCACGGATTGACGCCTTTGTCCCTGATCAGGGAGGCGATGCGGTGCGTCAGTACCCTCGTCTTTCCCGAACCGGCACCTGCAAGGATCAGAAGCGGCCCTTCGGTGTGCTCCACAGCTTCCATCTGCATCGGGTTTAATCCTGTTTCTGTCTGATTCATGTTCTTTCTCCTTCATCTGCTTCGAATCTTTTCACATGCATCTCAGTATATAACAAATCCGCCCCGGTTACAAGTAAGAACGAACATACGTTGCATTTTTATCATGGAAACTTTTTTCGCAAAGTCCTTGCTATCTGGTATTAAAAACTATATAATGGGAACAGTGAGGTGATAACAAATGACGATAGACTCAGATAAAATTCTTCATGATTTACTGAATTCACTGGATTCTCTCGAAGGCATCCGCCCGGAGGAAATCCCGAACATTGCTTTATATATGGACCAGGTCACGACCTTTATGGACGCACAGCTCGCTTCTTCGCGCCGCTTCGAGTCCGATAAGGTTCTGACAAAAACAATGATCAACAACTATGCAAAAAACAAGCTGCTCCCGCCGCCGGTCAAAAAGAAATATTCGCCGGAGCACATGATGCTTCTGGTTTTTATTTACTACTTTAAAAACATCCTCTCGATCACGGATATCCAGACACTGCTCGCCCCGATCACCGATCGGTATTTCGGCACGGAGAGCGGCTTTTCCATCAAAGATATCTACGACGAAATTTTCCAGATGGAAAAAGAAGAAATTGCATCCGTAAAAGAAGATCTTCTGAAAAAAGCGGATGTATCCAAGTCCATGTTCGGCAGCTCACCGGAGGAGGACCGGGAATTTCTCCAGCTCTTTTCGTTTATCTGTCTGCTGAGTTTCGATGTCTATCTGAAAAAACAGATGATCGAGCACATGGTGGATGAACTGGCATCCCTCGCGGCGCCTTCTGATCCGAAAAAGAAAAATTAAGAACAAATGTGTAATCAAAAAAAGACGGCTGCGTTGGAATCGCACCGTCTTTTTTGATTTTACACATTTTCTTTCTTTTCCATCCGTTCAAACACCATCTCATATCCGTCGTTTCCATAGCTTAAGGAACGGTTCACGCGGCTGATCGTCGCCGTGGATGCTCCCGTCTTTTCGGAGATTTCCAGATACGTTCTCTTCTCCCGCAACATTTTCGCCACTTCAAACCGCTGCGACAGCGAAAGCAGTTCATTGATGGTGCATACATCCTCAAAAAAAGTATAGCATTCTTCCTTATTCTTCAGACACAAAATTGCCTCAAAAAGCTGGTCTACTGCTTCTGAATGAAGTTTCTTGTTCATTTCAAGCCCTCCTGTACGAAAATTAAGTCCCCATCTCATTCTTATAACTCGGAATACTACCATTTTAGCACAGTAAAGTGTGAAATACAAGTCCTTTTATCCCTGCATCAGCAAAGCCTGTACCATCGACTCCCGCTGTCTGCGGTAATCGCTCGGCGAACAGGCCTTTACCGTCTTGAAGGTACGGTTGAAGGCACTTAAAGAAGAGAATCCGGAATTCATCGCCACATCCGTGATACTCATCTTTTTGTCGTACAGAAGCTCCTCTGCGCGTTTGACGCGTTTAGAATTGAGGTACTCATAGAATGTCATGTTCATGTACTGCTTGAAAATTCTGGTAAAGTGGAACTTGGAAAATCCGCTGACCGCAGCTACTTCCTCGAGAGAAAGATTCTCCATGTAATGGACATTGATATAACGGCAGGCGCTTAAAACAGCCTCTATATATTCCTGCTGCTTCATTGCCCCGAACGTATTCTGCGCGTTGGCATCCGAAAAGCCCTTGCGGCCAAACTCTGAAAAAAGCTCTTTGAGGCCGGTGCAGATTCTGTGCGTCATCACTGCGCCCTCATTATCGTATTCCCGCACCAGTTCCAGAATCTGGCTGCGTAGAAACAGATAGAAGGGATCTTCCTCATCCTCTTTTTTGAAGTAGATGGCCGGAAGCCGCAGGAAAATCGTTTCCATTTCTTCCTGATTCTCCACACAGCCCGGTTCCACCAGCATGACAATCCGTTCTCCCTGGGATACGAATCTCATTCCGTGTACAACGCCGGAATTGATCATAATGATGTCGCCCTCTTTCAGATTATAGCTGTCTTTTCCGACAACAACCTCATATTCACCTCTGGTCGGCATGATAATTTCAATTGCGGTATGCCAGTGCTCCGGATAGCCTTCTGTCACGGTGTTGTGAAAGATTTCAAACGCCGGCGGGTTTGCTGCATTCCGGTCAAATGTTTTCCCATGTTCCACTTTCTTCATCTTATTTCTTACCTCTTTTTATTACAGCAGCTCTGTAAACAGATCTTTTACGGTCGGATAAATCTTTGCAAATTTCTGATACTGGCGCTCATATTTCTCAACCAGTTCCGGTTCCGGCTCGATGGTCTCTGTCACACGAACAATTTTTTCTGCCGCCTCTTCTACGGATGAAAAGACACCGCAGGCAACGGCTGCCAGCATGGCTCCGCCAAGTGCCGGGCCTTCCTCGGACTCAATACGGTCCACTTTGATGTTCAGCACGTTTGCGATCATGCGTCTCCACAGCGGGCTCTTTGCACCGCCTCCGCAGATTTTCGTTCTCTCGATCTGGATGCCGAGGGATTTTGCTACCTCAAAGGAATCGCGGATCGCAAAGGCAACGCCCTCGAGAACAGCCTGGGTCATATCCTCTCTTGTGGTGTCCATGGTCAGGCCGATGAATGTTCCTCTTGCATCCGGGTTGTTGTGCGGGGAACGCTCGCCCATCAGATACGGCAGGAAGAAGACATTATTCTCGCCAAGTTTTGTGATGTTCTCCTGCTCTTTTGTATATTCTTTTGTGCGGATGATTTCATCCATCCACCATTTGTTGCAGGAAGCTGCACTCAGCATGCATCCCATCAGGTGATAGTGGCCGTCTGCATGTGCGAATGCGTGCAGGGCATTGTGGCTGTCTACGCCGAATTTGTTGCTGGAAATGAATACGGTTCCGCTTGTACCAAGGGAAACGTTGCACATGCCGTCGCCTACGGTTCCGGTTCCGACTGCGGCTGCTGCGTTGTCTCCGGCTCCTGCTACAACTTTACAGGTCTCCGGCAGTCCAAGTTCTGCTGCTGCTTCCGGTTTTAAGGTTCCGACAGCGTCAAAGCTCTCATGGAGCTCCGGCAGCATCTCCAGGGAAATACCGCAGATTTCTGCCATCTCTTTGGACCAGCATTTGTTCTTGACATCCATCAGAAGCATGCCCGATGCATCGGAGTAGTCGCTTACGAATGCGCCGGAGAGACGGTATGCCAGGTAATCTTTTGGAAGCATGATTTTGCAGATTTTTGCGAAGTTATCCGGCTCATTTTCTTTCACCCAGAGAATCTTCGGTGCGGTAAAGCCTGCAAATGCAATGTTTGCGGTGTACTCGGAGAGTTTTTCTTTTCCGATTACGGTGTTCAGATAATCGGTCTGTTTTGCGGTACGGCCGTCGTTCCAGAGGATCGCCGGGCGGATGACGTTATCGTTCTCATCCAGGATGACAAGGCCATGCATCTGGCCGCCGAAGCTGATGCCGGCTACCTGGGATTTGTCTACGTCTTTTACCAGCTCGCGGATTCCCTCTTTGCTCTGCTCCCACCAGTCTTCCGGTTTCTGCTCAGACCAGCCTGGATGCGGGAAATACAGCGGATACTCTCTCGATACAATATTTACAATTTTGCCTTCCTCGTCCATCAGAAGCAGTTTGACAGCGGAAGTACCAAGGTCAACACCAATAAAATACATGTCGAATCTCCTTTTTCTACTCTTTTTCAAAAAGGGCGGCAGCAGACCTAGATCTCTGCTCCGCCCTTTTGCTTATGCGTTACTGCATATCTTTCTTATTTTTCAGTGAATCTTCCGGAACGGATTAGCCCCACGGATTCTCTGTCGGGTAACGAACACCCTTCGGCTGGTTGTAGCCGATCTCATCTACTTCAACACCGAGCATTTTGAATACTTCGAATAACGGTTTTCCGAAGTGTCCGAATACTACTGCGCCGTGATGTGGATAGTTTTTCTCTACCAGTACGTGACGGTAGAATCTGCCCATCTCCGGAATAGCGAAGATACCGATGCTTCCGAAGGAACGTGTTGCTACAGGAAGAACCTCGCCCTCTGCGATGTATCCGCGCAGTTTTGCGTCAGATGTGCTCTGCAGACGATAGAAGGTGATGTCTCCAGGAACGATATCTCCCTCGAGGGTACCCTGTGTTACTTCTTCCGGAAGGGTTCTTGCCATGATCATCTGATATTTCATAGAGCAGAATGCCAGTTTGGTGGAAGCGGTATTTCCGCAGTGGAATCCCATGAAGGTATCTTTTAAGGTGTAATCAAATTTGCCTTTGATTTCGCTTTCATACATATCCTTCGGAACGGTGTTGTTGATGTCGAGGAGTGTTACGGTGTCTTTGGATACAACGGTTCCGATGAACTCGGACAGTGTTCCGTAGATATCTACCTCACAGGATACCGGGATGCCCATCTTGGTCAGACGGCTGTTGACATAGCAAGGAACGAATCCGAACTGTGTCTGGAATGCCGGCCAGCATTTTCCGGTCAGGGTTACGTATTTTCTGGATCCTTTGTGTGCTTCGATCCAGTCTAACAGGGTGATCTCGTACTGAGCCAGTTTCGGCAGGATTTCCGGTTTCAGGTTTCCTTCGCCGAGCTCTTTTGCCATATCTTCTACGACTGCCGGGATTCTCTCGTCGCCTGCGTGTTTGTTGAATGCTTCAAACAGGTCAAGCTCGGAGTTCTCTTCAATTTCTACGCCGAGGTTGTACAGCTGTTTGATCGGTGCGTTACATGCCAGGAAGTTGGTCGGACGCGGTCCGAAGCTGATGATTTTCAGGTTCTTAACAGCTACAACTGCAGTTGCAACCGGTACGAAATCTTTGATCATGGCTGCTACGTCTTCTGCATCGCCAACCGGGTACTCCGGAATGTATGCGTGCAGGTTGCGCAGTTTCAGGTTGTAGCTTGCGTTCAGAACGCCGCAGTATGCATCGCCGCGTCCGCCTACAAGGTCGTCGCCGGTCTCTTCTGCTGCTGCTACTACCATGCAAGGTCCGTCGAAGTATTTTACAAGCAGGGTTTCCTCGGTCTCCGGTCCGAAGTTTCCAAGGTATACAACAAGTGCATCACACTCTGCTTTTTTCAGGTCTTCGAGTGCGTTCATCATGTCGATTTCATTCTCGACGATGATTGGACATTCGTAGATTTCTCCGTCGTATGCTTTTACGACTGCTTTTCTTCTGTTCTCGGAAAGGCTGTTCGGGAAGCAGTCACGGCTTACTGCAACGATACCTAATTTGATTTCCGGTGTATTGTTGATCATTTTTGAAGATCCTCCTTTTTGGGTTTTCTTGGTTTTTGGTTTCTTTTTATGTTCAGAACTGCTCTTTTGGGGCAGTGTTTCTGATTTCTGGTTTTGTCTCTGGTTTTATTTTACCGAGAGGTTTTCTCCTTTGATGCCTGCTACGCTTCCGGCGATGTTTGCATCCGGGTGGCTTAAGAGCCATTTGTTTCTGGCGAAGAGCAGGTCGTCTTCCGGGGTGTGTTTTTCTTCCAGGGTGATGTCGGTATTGGTTCCTTTTGGAAGGACTACGACGCATTTGAAGCCGCTGGCTGCCACGTTGCATGGTGCGTAGTGGAGGGTGGTTGCGTAGACTTCAATGGTGGTTCCGGCCGGGATTAAGAAGGCCTCCATTTTGGATGAGTCGTAGGTGTGGTCTTCGGTGATGTCCTGTTCTTTTCCGAGGATCAGGATCAGGTCGGTTACGGCGATGTTGATTTCGCTGTCGCGGTGGTATTCTACGGCGTTCAGTAAATGGTTGTGGCCGTTGCAGTAGCCGATCTGGATCGGCATGCCGCCGTAGAGGCTGTCGGATACGGACTGGGCGCTTTTGCAGGCTTCGAGGCTTTCAATGGAAGGCTCGTAGACTACGTCGTCGGAACATGGGGTCTCGGACATGGCGGTGATGATGTCGCTGACGTCGAGGTCTTTGATGACTTTGCCGTACTGGCGGAATGCTTCGTCTGTTACTTTCAGAATCTGCATTGTGTTGGTGCTCCTTTCGTACAATTAGTTTAATGATTGAACTAATTGTAATATAGCACTTGTATGTACTTCTTGTCAACATGTATTTGGATGAAAAAACGGACAGGTTGACAAATAAGGGGGAGGTTGGTATACTTTAATACGTTAAAATAATATGACGCTAGGGGAGCCTTTGGCTGAGAACGTGGGACAGGGATAAGCTCACGGACCCTCACTACCTGAACGGGATAATTCCTGCGTAGGGAAGCTGGAACGTGGTTTCGGAGGTGATTCGGGACTGTGTTTTTATGTGAGCCCCTCCAAGCGGAATGCGAAGGAGGTTTTTTTATGAGTTTTTTTGTTACTGCTGACGGCGGACTGACGACGGCCGGTTATGTTGGATGCGTGGTGCTGATGGTGGCGCTGGTGGTGATTGCTTCGGTTCTTTCTGCTCAGAAGAGTAAGGGGACGGGAATGGATGCAAGGAAGCTGGCATTTTGTGCGATGGGGATGGCGCTGGCGCTTGTGACTTCGTATGTGAAGGTGTTTGAGCTGCCGTACGGGGGATCGGTTACGTTGTTTTCGATGCTGTTTATTGTGCTGATTGCGAACTGGTATGGGGCGAAGACGGGTATTCTCGTTGGTTTTGCTTATGGACTGCTGCAGTTTATCCAGGGGCCGTATGTGCTGTCGCTGTTCCAGGTGTGCTGTGATTATGTGTTTGCGTTTGCGGCGCTGGGTGTGGCCGGATTCTTTGGAAAGAAGAAAAACGGGCTGCTGATCGGGTATATTGTGGCTGTGCTGGCGAGGGGATTTTTCCATACGTTAGGCGGGTATCTGTACTGGATGGATTATATGCCGGAGAATTTCCCGCAGTCTTTGAAGGCGCTGTATCCGATTATTTACAACTACAGCTATCTGCTGGCTGAAGGTGTACTGACGGTGATTCTGATCTCGCTGCCGCCGGTGAAGAAAGCACTGCAGACGGTTGCAAGAACGGCACATGGTGCAAATTAAATAGAATTACGTGAAAAAATCCGGAAACGCATGATTTTGCGTTTCCGGATTTTTTACGTGGATATCAAAATTTACTGAGCACTCTCCTCTGCGGCTGTGTCGGCGGCGGAGCTCATGGGGGTGATGACGATGTTTTCTACGCCGATTCCGGTTTTGCGGGTTACGATGTCTTCGATCTGGGCACGCTGTTCCTCGGTTACTTCTTTCATCGGAACGACGATGTCGGCGGTTTCGCCGGTCAGGTTTACGACGACATCGTTGAAGCCTTTGGCTTCGAGGAGGAGTTCGGTTGCCGACTCTTTTTCTACGAGTTCCGTCATTTCCACCATGCTCTGGACGGCGCTCTGGCGCTCGGTTTCGGAAAGGTTGGTGTTGTTAATGATTTCATTTAAGGTGTCTTTGTTCTGGGAACGGATCTGTTCGCGGTCGATTCTGGCCTGGGCCATGTATGTAGATGCCCCGGCAAGGACTGCCTCTCCCGGCGTTTCGGTGACGGTCCGCGACGAGTCCCCTGCTGTGCCGGCATCCACCTCGTCGGTGATGTCGGTGTCCAGGCTGGAGATGTCTTTTAAAACGGTGCTGGCATCCGCCGTGGTTCCGTCTGCCTTCTCCTTCGTGGACAGGGTACTGTCAGCATAGTTGATGTATCCGGCAACGGCGATCATGATCGCAAGGGCGGTGATGATGACCTGGTTTTTCCGGAATTTTTTCTTTTTCCCGGCCGTCTTTTTCGGCGATGGTGTCTCTGCCATTTTCTCAGGTGCATTCATTTCCTGTTCTAATTTTTCCACGCATTTGACTCCTTTACTTCATTTTGACTACTTTAATCTTATTTGCGCCCACCTGAAATAATGCCATCACGGCCTCCTGAATCTCCTGTATCGTCACCGGGTTTCCCCCGCCTTCTGCGATAACGAGCACGCCGCGCACCGCCGGGTACTCCTCGGAAACCACATACGGTGTCTCGGCTCCGTTCTGTGTCTTTTCATAGACAGTTGCCTCATCCTGCGACGAGGATGTAACGCTTCCGGTCTCCTCTCCCTTCTTGTTTTCCTCCGTTGTGCTCCGCGTTGGGACATCTTTTTCCACAATCTTTTTTCCTGTGGATTCCAGCGTCACCACGACGTGCACTGCGCCCACACCGTCCATCTGGGAAAGTGCGTCACAAAGACGCTGTTCCATCTCCTCCTGCACCGATGCTCCCGCATCCCCCGCCGGACGCGCAGCCGTCTCCTGCGGCTGTTCTGTCTCCTCACCGGTCTTTTTTGTTCCCGTCGGCAGCAGCAGGACAACGCCGATTGCCGCCAGCAGGAAGTACAGCATCCACTGCTCCTTTTTCTGTTTCCGGAAAAACGCCGCTGCCTTTTCCCTCATAGGCCTATTCCGAAATCTCTATCATAATATGCGCCGGATCGGTTCCGTAGACCTCACTTAAAACACTTTTGATCTCTGTCAGCTTTTCATCGAGCATTTCCCGCTGTTTTTTCTGTTCTTCGCGGTAAATGCTCGTCTGCCGCATCGGCGCTTCAATGCGGATCTCTTTTGCCTCACCGGTGTTTCCCGGCTCCAGCGTTACCGAAACGGCTGCCCCCGGAATGCCGCTCTCTGACAGATACATCCGGATCTGGCGCTCCGTCTCTTTTTCCCAGGCGCCCACGTAATACTGTTTTTCAAAGCTTTCTGCACGAATCTGTACATTTTCCATTGCTGCTGCCTCCTCTTCCAGCGTCAGACGGTCGAGCGTCTGCGCCATTTTCTGCTCCAAACCTCCCGCTTTTAGCACGGGCTGGAAAAAAATCAGTACCATCACAATTCCAAGAAAAAACTGAACCGGCTTCTTGTCCTCCTTCTCCGGGATCAGGTTCAGCACAGTTGTCATAAAAATTAGAAAAATTGAAATATTCTTAAGCCACTGCAGAATCTCTTCTACCATGCCGCCTCCCGCCGCTGCCTGCCCAACTACACGCTAGAGCATGTCTGAAAAATCATTTCCGCAATCTGCAAGCCCCAGTTTGCGAAAAGCCTTTTTCAGACACGCTCTAGGAAAAAGTTCCCGCCAGGATTGCAATCGTCAGCAGAAACAGGACTTCTACGGTCAGAAGGAGACGCAGAAGCATCGCATATCCTTTTCCTGCCGCCGCAAGACATCCCGCGATCCGCTTGTCCGAGACGGGCTGCGCCGCCGCGGCGAGAAGGCGGAAGGAAAGACCCGAAACGAGAAGCTGAACGGCGGGGACCATGCCTGCTGCGAGCAGTACCAGCATTGCCGTCACGCCAAAGCAGTTGCGGATCAGCACCGCGGAGCCTGCCACCAACTCGGTTACAGCATTCACCGCATTTCCGATGCCGGGAATCATTCCGGCAGTCCGCCAGAGTGCCATCTGCCGCAGGGAATCGAGCGCCGGTGCGATCAGATTCCGGATCATCTGCATTCCCACAAGTACGCCGAGCGACGATTTTAAAAGGCCGTTCACGCAGGTTTCCAGCAGCTCTGTCATATGGGACAAAATCTCCTCGCCGGAAAGATCGTTTACAAGGGCGATGAGCAGATAGATATGGATCATCGGGAGGACGAGGGCGAGCAGAAGCTTTTCGACAGCCAGAATCACTAGAAGGAGCATCTGATAAAACATCACGGCTGATGATGCGCCCCCGGCGGCCGCGGCCGCCAGATAGTAGGATGGCGTCAGGATCCGCATAAAAGCGACCAGCGATGTGATGACAGCTTTCAGGTTTTCCCCGCTCGACTGGAAATTTTTCAGAATCAGTGCAAGCGCAAGCAGATAGACCATATAAAAACTGGCGTCCCTGACCTGTTTTCCTTCAAAGAGAGAGGAAAAACTGCCGAGCACCGCGCCTGCCAGAACGAGGAGAAACAGCTCCTTCATCAGCCCCTTCTGCGCAAGGAATGCTGTTTTGGCACAGGAGAGAACGGCATTTCCGGCACGGAAGGTGCGGAAGGGATCGCCATCCTGCAAAAGAGAACGCACCGTACCGGCAAAAGAAAACTGCTGGCTGGACAGCAGGCTGTCCACTTCCTGCTGGATTGCATCGAAGTCGAGTTCTGCAAGAAGTTCGTCCTGCGCTGCTGCTGCCTGATCCGTTTCGGTATCCGCTGCTTCGATTTTCTGCGTTCTTCCCGTTCCGAAAATGAGACACAGAAAAAGCAGCGCCATGCCCCATCCGGCTTTTTTACAGAAAATCATGAACCGTTTCCAGCAGAGCGAGCAGCACTGGCATACTGACGGCAAGGACCGCCAGGCGGGCGAACAGTTCAATCTGCCCTGCAATGGAAGAATAGCCCGCATCCTTACAGATCCCGGCGGAAAACTGCCCCACATACGTGATCCCAAGCATTTTCAGCAGCGTATTCAGATACGATGAGTCCACCGGGAGATACGATTTCATTTGTGTGAGCATGCCGAGCAGATACTGCATTTTTCCGACGGTCCCGGCAAGAATGCAGAGGCCGGCACCGACCGTCACAAGAAGGGCAAATTCCGGCTTTGCTCCCTTTACTGTGATTCCAAGCAGCACGCCCGCCGTGCCAAGCGCAGCGATCCGAAGTATATCCATATGATCCCCTCCGTTTTTTCTCCCTGCTCTTAAATTGTAAACAGTTGTTTGATGTCCTCAAACAGCGCGGAAATATAGGGAAGAATCCAGAACAGCACCAGCACAAGACCGGCAAGGCTTGCAAGAAATGCCTGTTCTTCCCGGCCGCTGTGTTTTAATACCTGGCACAGGACCGATACCAGAATCCCGACTGCCCCGATTTTAAATAGAATCCCGACCTCCACGCCTGCTCCTCCGTTTTCAGACACGCCCTAAACCAGAATCAAAAATAAAAAAAGGCCTCCCATGATTCCAAGACTCTGACAGAGCCTCTTCCTTTCCGGCAATCCTTTCTGCAGTTCCGCGATCCGCTGCACAAGGCGTGCCTCATACCGGTCCAGATTCGCCTTCTGCATGGCGCGGTCCCCGGTGCCAAGGCTGCATCCGGCCTCCTGCAGCTCTTCTTTTTCTTCTTTTGTAAGGCGTGTATCCGTCAGGTGGACTGCCGTATTCTCTTCCAGAATCGCCGGCAGTGTCTTTCCGTCCGGGCGGCGCATATCCTCGGAAATATCCTGTAAAAAATCCCGGTACGGATCCCGCATCCGCCTTCCCGTCTCCCAGAACGCATCCGGCAGCGGGGAAGCCGCCGTCACAATCTCTCCACGCAGATACTGGATAATTTTCTGCAGTGTTTCCAGATCTTTCACATGGGCCGACAGCGCCGCACTCTTTGCAAAGCCGATCCCGACGCAGGCAAGAGAAGCCGCCAGTAAAACTGCAAGCCGCATCACAGAAACGCCTCCCTTCGGTACAGTGTCGTTCCTCTTCCGTCAAAAATAGCCTGTACACTTCCGGCGTGGGGTTTCGCATCCAGCACGATGTACCGCTCGAAAACGTGGGATTCCACGAGGCGGTTCAGGAGAGGCTTCTGCTTCATATCCTCCATGGAATTGCCATGCACGGTCGCGAGCAGCTTGCACCCGCAGTTAACGACGGACTCGATCGCACGGATGTCCTCGCCCGTTCCGATCTCATCGACTGCCACCACATCGGGCGACATGGCGCGGATCAGCATCATCATGCCCTCCGCCTTCGGACAGCAGTCGAGCACATCGGTGCGGATGCCGACATCATTCTGCGCAACGCCGAGATAGCAGCCTGCGATCTCGCTCCGTTCATCGACCACACCGACGGTCAGCCCCGGATACGGCGACTCCCCGTCCGAAATCTGGCGGATGATATCGCGCAGCATCGTCGTTTTGCCGCAGCCGGGTGCGGAGACAATCAGGGTGTGCAGGAAACGGCCGTCTTCCCAAAGGTACGGCATCACTCGGTCCGCGCAGCCCTTTTTCTCATGAGCAACCCGCACGTTGATGCAGGATATATGGCTGATGCCTTTCACCTTTTCCCCTTCGATTACCGTCTTTCCGGCAATGCCGATCCGGTGGCCGCCCTCCACGGTCAGAAAACCCTGCCGCAGTTCATCCTCGTAGGCGTAGAGGGAAAAACTTCCTATGTAATCCATCGTATCGCGGATATCCGTCGGTGAGACGGGATATCCTTTCTCCCACTCCCCGGTCAGTGCTCCGTCCGGGGTCAGAAAGTACTCCTGATCCTTTGCGACCACCAGAAGCGGCGCGCCGGTCCGCAGACGGATTTCCTGCAGGTCATCGGCCAGCAAATCTGTGTTTTTCAGAATTTTCCGTATATTCGCAGAAAACAGGCGCAAAAGTTCCCTTTGCTCCTGTTTTTTCTCTGGCGTAACAATATCCTTTTGTCTTCCTGTCCTTTTCATCTTCACCACCTCTTATCGTTATATATATGAGATGGCGGGACAGGTTATGCACGGTTTTTATGGTTCTATTCTTTTCATGCAGATTTTCACGGGCTCCGCTGCCCAGACGGCGCCTTCATATCCTTTCTCCGGACTGAAATGTGTGCAGAAGCCCTCTTTCTTTTCCGTTCCAAGAGAACCCGAAAGACCGGTTCCCCTCCACTTGCCGTAGCTCTCCTCCTCGGTCCAGATCCGGAAAAACAGCGTTTCAGCATTCTCCGCTGCGGCAAGGCGTTTCTGGTCTTCGGCGGAAAAATACCGTTCTGCCATGCGCTCCCAGGCAGCGCGGCGGTGCTGCTGCAGATCCATGCCGATCGGAATGGAAGCAAAAGCGCAGGCAGCGTATTCCCCCGAATGAGAAATATTAAAACAGATCTGCGGATGCCCCGGCAGGTACGGTTTTCCGTGCGCATTCCGTTCGATCGTTATCTTTTCTCCATCCAGCCCATACTGTTCCTGCATTCCCATCCGGAACAGCTCCCATCCGCACTGCGAGAGTTCCCGTTCCAGCTCTTTTTTTTCGCCCTCCGGCTGTGTAATTTTTTTCAGATAAACTACCGTCTCCTGCATCCTGCTTCTCCCTCTTCATAGAAAAAGAGACCGCGAAGCCTTTCAACTTTCGGCTCCCCGGTCTCTTCTCGAAAATTCTTTTTTATGCGTTTTTACCGCAGCAGTATTTGTATTTCTTTCCGCTTCCGCACGGGCATGGATCGTTTCTTCCGATTTTTTTGCCCTTGATTACAGTGCCGGATTTTTTCTGCTCCATGTAAAGCGTTTTCTTCTGCTCTTCTGTGAAGATCTCATCCCACATCGGCAGGTTGTACAGCCAGTCTGCTTTTGCGTCTACCATGTTTTTGTACAGAAGCTCTTTATCGTAAGCCAGTGTAACAACGGTATCCTCTTCCATCTCCTCGATCGGGTTCGGGATCACAAGGCTGTCGTTGATGCCGTCCAGGAAACCAACCATGGTCATAACGTCCACTTTGTATTTCTCTGCCAGCTCTTTTACGGTTCCTTTTACCACTTCATCCGGGTTGGAAAGAAGCTGCTCGTAAATGTTTTTCTCAATCAGGAAATAATTGGTCCAGAACTGCTGGAGCTGTTTTTTGTCTGCTTCCTGATTATAGGCGATATCACGCCAATTCTGTAATAAACTCATGTTATTATCCATCCTTTATCTGTTTCTCTGAGCGCGTTTTTTCGCGCCGTCCCCTAGCGGGATTCCGGTTTTTGTAACACGCTTTAGTATATCGGAAAGTCCGCAGAAAATCAACCTTTTTCTTCTTCCTGCTCCAGAATCGGGATTCTGGTATCGCCGAGCGGAATTCCTCTGTGTTCCACCGATGTAGAGAACACGATCTGCGTCTTCGTTCTTCCAAAATGCTGAAGCTGGCCGATAAACTGATCCAGCTCAGATGTCGTGTGGAACACAACCTCCATCAGCATCGAATAGTCGCCGGTCACGCAGTTGCACTCGATCACATTCGGGCAGTCGGTGATGTACGGATAGAATTCCTTTTTCCGCACCGGCTCAACCTCCAGATTGATGAATGCCTTGATCCGATAGTCGAAAACCTCCGGGTTCACACTCGCGCGGTAGCCGGTGATCACCCTGTCCTTTTCCAGGCGGTCGATTCTCGCCGAAACCGTCGGCGAAGTGAGACTTACCTTGTCTGCAATACTTTTGAGCGGAAGCCTTGCATCTTCCTGCAGCAGTTCCACAATTTTCCGGTCTGCTGTATCCAATTCACGTTTCATTCCCTCTCCTTACGTTCCTCCTGCTCTCCTTTTTCTTTCGGAGGCAGTTTCTTTACCACCGTATTTTCCACGCGGTGTTCTTTGACCCGCATGACCTTGATCCAGAGATCGTCGGTCTCGAGTTCAAACTGGCTGCCGTCATCCGGAACCGCACCGAGTTCGCCGAAAATGTAGCCGCCGAACGTTTCATATTCATCGACCGGCAGTTTGATCTTCAGTTCCTCCGCCACATCATCCAACGAGGCACTTCCCATGATTTTCCAGGTATCTGTGGAAATCAGCTCAATTTCCGATGGCTGCCCGATCTCCGCCTCATCATTCAAGTCCCCGACAAGCTGCTCGATCAGGTTACGCACGGTGATAATTCCATCCATGCCGCCGTACTCATCCAGAACCACGGCAAAATAGTTGCCGGTCTTTTTCATGTTCTGGAACAGCGTGGCAGCCTTGATGTTTTCAGGAACAAAATAAGGCTGTTTGATTGCTTCTTTCATGACATGATCGCGGTCCTTGGTGCGAAGCCGGAAATAATCCTTGGCATCCAGAACGCCGATGATATCGTCCACAGTTTCGCCGCAGACCGGGTAATACGAGTGGCGGCTCTCATGGATGAGCTGTTCCCACTCCTCAATCGAATCCTCCATCCACAGAAGATCCACATCGGTCCTGTGGACGCAGATTTCGTCGATCGTCAGATCATCGAACTCAAATACGTTCTGAATCATATCTTTTTCTTCGTTGTCGATGGTACCTTTTTCGCTGCCGGCATCTACCATCATCCGGATTTCTTCCTCTGTTACCTGATCGTCGTCCTCGTTCGGGTCAATGCCGAAAAGGCGCAGGATACCGTTTGTCGATACCGTTAAAAGTCCGACCAGCGGGGCAAAAATTTTCGAGGCGGCGGTCACAAGACCGGATACGCCAAGTGCGATTTTCTCAGCGTTGTGCATCGCAAGACGCTTTGGCACGAGTTCGCCGAAAATCAGGGTAATATAGGATAAAAGCAGCGTAATCAGCACAACGGCAATGGCATCCAGCGTCTTTTCCGGGATCTGCACGCCCGCATCCACCAGGACCGAGACGAATCTGCCCGAAAAGTTTTCTGCCGCAAAAGCACTTCCTAAAAATCCGGAGAGAGTGATGACAACCTGTATGGTTGCGAGGAAACGCGACGGCTGCTCCGTCAGACGGAACAGCTTTGCCGCTTTCTTGTTTCCCTCCTGTGCCATTTTTTCCAGTTTAGCGTCGTTACAGGAGACCACAGCGATCTCCGCGCAGGCAAATACCGCATTGACCGCTATCAATACGACCTGCAAAAGAATACTGCCGACTATGTCACTGTCCAAACGTTTCAAACCTCCTCAATATTATTTATGCGTTTTTCAAAAATGCCACATAGGCCTTCTTGGCCTCGTAAACATCTGCTTTGCTGGTTACTTCCCATGGAGCATGCATGCTGAGAACCGGTACACCGGAATCAATCACTTCCATACCGTACAGAGACATGATGTAGGCGATGGTTCCGCCGCCTCCGACATCAACTTTACCAAGCTCTGCTGTCTGCCAATTTACTTTTGCATCATCAAAGATAGCGCGAAGAGCTCCGACGTACTCTGCATTGGCATCGTTTGAGCCACTCTTTCCGCCTGCTCCTGTAAATTTGTTAATTACGATACCTTTTCCGAAAAATGCAGCGTTTTTCTTCTCAAATGCTGCTGCATACAACGGATCAAACGCTGCACTTACATCGGAAGAAAGCATTCTGGAAGAAGCCAGACATCTCCGAAGTGCAAGCTCCGTTCCCTCACCTGCAAGTGCAAGTAGCTCTGCCATGGTGTTTTCGAAGAAATGAGACTGCATGCCGGTTGCTCCGACGCTTCCGATCTCCTCTTTGTCTACGAGCAGGCAGCAGGATGTCTTCTCCGGTGCTTCCACCTCGAGCATTGCGACAAGAGAAGTGTATGCGCATACACGGTCATCCTGGCCGTATGCAAGAATCATGCTGGCATCCATACCAAGCTCACGCGCTTTTCCTGCCGGTACAATTTCAAGCTCTGCGGAGAGGAAATCCTCTTCTTCGATGCCATACTTGTCGTTTAAGAGCTTTAAGGTCATGGCTTTCACTGCATCTTTCTCTGTTCCTTCCAGCGGCTGGCTTCCGATCAGAAGATCGAGGTTCTCGCCCTCTACTACCGTACTTGCCGGTTTGGTCTGCTGCTCTCTGGAAAGGTGAATCAGGAGATCTGTCACACAGAATACCGGATCGTTATCATCCTCGCCGATGACTACATCCACTACTTCGCCATCCTTCTTGGCTACAACACCGTGGATTGCAAGCGGAAGCGTTACCCACTGCCATTTTTTGATGCCACCGTAATAATGGGTATCAAGATATGTAAATCCGTTGTCCTCATACAGTGGATTCTGTTTTACGTCAAGACGCGGAGAATCGATGTGCGCACCGAGAATATTCATACCCTCTGTCAGAGGCTTTGTTCCGATCTGGAACAGGGCAATGGCCTTCTTCATGCATACAGCATAAACCTTGTCACCCGGTTTTAACGCACGATTTTCTTTTACATAGGTGTCGAGGCTTACGTATCCGGCCTCTTCTGCCTGACGTACACTTTCCTTTACACACTCGCGCTCCGTTTTTCCGTGATCCAGGAATGCGCGGTAGCCGGCGTTTAATTTTTCCAGCTTTTTCATATCTTTTTTCTTGTACTCATTCCATGCTGTTTTTCGTTCCATAGCTTTTCTCTCTTTCTGTTTTCTTTCTATGATCCGTTCGTATTTTTTTGCTCCGGTCATAATTGCGATCTCTTTCATTATAATCTGTTTTGATGGGAAAAACAAGGACTTTCGGCTGTTAGAAAAAAGCCCCACAGCGAACCGTTTTTTCGGTTGCAGCGGGGCTTTTAAGGGGAGGATAAGTATTTCCTTATTTTTCTTTTGTATCATCGAACAGGGGAATTTCGATGACACTGTTATTCTCCCCTGAATGTTCACTTTTATACATTTCTTGTAATTATTTTTTGATCAACAGCAGAAAAATCCTCTTCCGCCGCAGCAGCAGCAATTGCAGATGGCATTGATTGCCATACATTCACAGCACCATTTTCCGAGATCACCTGCACTTCTCTCGTAGCCGTAGCCGCTTCCCATGTCGGAATACCACTGACCCCCACCCCGGAGTTGGCTTAAAAGCTGCTGGTACTGCAGATTCTGCGGTTCTAATTTGACTGCCATCTCGGCATCCTGCACGGCATTGATGTTGTTGCCGAGGCGCGAATTTGCGATCGCATGCAGGAAATACCATTTTCCGCTGCGGTCGGAAATGTCGTTCAGCACGTTCATCGCCTCGCGGAAGTGGCCGCTGTTGATGTAGTTGGCTGCCGCCTGCAGCCGCATTTCCTGCTCGGAATTTCCATAATCATTCCGTGCGGAGCCGCCGTTTCCGTACGCGCCGCCGAATGGGTCGAAGCCGCCGAACGGGCCATAGCCGCCGTAAGCATCTCCGCCATACGACGAACCTCCGCTCTGGTACGAGGTGCCGTGCTCGCGTTCATCCATGATCTGTTTGTACGCCTGCTGCACCTGTTTGAATTTTTCTTCTGCTTCTGCTTTATTCGGATTATTGATATTGGCATCCGGGTGATACGTCCGGCTGAGTTTTCGGTATGCTTTTTTGATTTCATCGTCCGAAGCCCCGCGGGACACGCCCAGCACCTCATATGGATCTGTCATCAGTCTTTATTTCTCCTCTTTTTGGCGCTCTTTTGCGCTTTTTCGCATTTCGTATTTTTCCCAGATACCAGCATACAATATATTTCGCAGAATGTCTACATTTTCTAGGATCGGAAGTTTTTCAAATGCACGCGACGCTTCCGCCGTCATCATCAGCAGGATTTTTTCTGCGGTTTCCTCGAAGTCCGGCTGATCTGCGATGGACAGAAACGGGTTGTAGTTTCCGCTCTTTTTATCTTTTTCCACGTCATCAAGCGCATCCATCAGGTAAATGAATTTTCCGATGTAAAAGCCGACCTGGCGCAGATCATCGCTCCAGATGTCCTCCTCCGGAATATAGATCTCCGCCATCACCTCTCCGGTATAGCCCGCCGCAAGATCGAGGTCTGGATTGTTTTCCTTCTCGCATGCATGCAGCTTTTCGAGGTAATCCTGCACTGCTTTCGTCTGGCGCGGATACGATGCCTCGATGCGTGTCACAGATTTTTTCAAAGCCTTTGCCACTGTAAACGCCGCGTAGTTTTTCTCGTCCTCCCAGTCATCCAGCAGATTGTAATAGGCGAGCAGCACGTTCATGTCTGCGCAGTATTTTGTGTATTTGTTCCGCAGGCATTTATGTTTTTTGCCGGGATGAAGAAAGCAGTAATGCTCCTCTTCTTTTGTCTCACACTCATAAAGCCCGGTCAGCAGGATGGAAAGAAATGTCATATCAAACGTCAGCATCGCCTGACCCTTTTTTCCATACGCCTCTTTGATATCCTGACACAGACCGCAGTAGTATGCCTGATATTTGTTGTAATCTTTGACTTTCAGGTCATCCTTTCGGATGGTCACATAACCAAACATGAATCGCACTGCTCCTTTTTATCAGGTGTTTTTGATGAATTTTGTTCCGCATTTCGGGCAGCGGATCTCGATATGGCCTTTTCCTTTCGGTACACGCACCTGCTGATGGCAGGACGGGCAGCGGAAGTAGCAGTGCTCTTTATCCTTGAATGCACGGGTTCCGCCTCGGAAGAATCCGGCGACGCGGTTTTTCAGTTCCAGGAATTTCTGGTTTTCCGCATACCGTTTGGAATGGTTCTTGGACATGATGCGCACATCCGCCCAGACGATCAGGACGAGTGCCAGGGTGTAGATAAGGGAGCTCCGTACAACCGCTCCGAAAATCATCATGGCAACTGCCGCCCACATCATAAAATTGCCCAGCTGATCGATGCCGTAGCGGCCGTACATCAGGCGGGAAAGTTTTTCTTTCAGTTTATCCATTTTGTTCTCGTTTCTCCTTTTTCAAAGTATATGCCAATACTCTATCCCTTTTGAGGGAAAAAAGCAATCGAAAGCGCCATTAATTTTTTCTAAAGAATCCTTAAATTTTGCAGTGTCGCATTTTTCAAACACGCTCTGTTTTTTCCTGCAGACAGTTTTTCAATTTTTCATGGATGTTTCAAGGAAGCTGTGCTACACTATACCATGTATTTATTTTTTGATTGGAGAATCCCATCTATGAAACGACTCAAACAGATCGGCGCCCTTCTCGCCATCGCGGTCCTGATCGGATTCGGGCTTGGCGCCATGATTTTTGCGTTTATCGACACGCCGTTTGCACACAAGGCGCTGACGGTCTGCCTCTACTGTGCGATTACCGTACCAGTGCTCATCTATGCCATGATGCTGGTTGCCAAGGTTCTGTCGCACCGCGATGAGAACGACAAATCAGACAAAGGAGAAAAACAGTCATGATTGATACCATTATTTTTGATGTAGGCCGCGTACTCGTCAACTGGGACTACGAGTCCTATCTGAAACGCTTTGCTTTCGGTCCGGAAAAGACGAAAGCAATCGCCGCCGCAACCTTCGAAAGCCCTTACTGGCGCCAGTTCGACCGCGGAATTCTCACACCGGCGGAGATTGTAAAAGGATTCTGCTCCCTCGCCCCGGAATACACCGAAGAAATCAAAGAGGTTTTCGCCCACTGCGAGGAAACCATCACCCCGCTGCCGTATGCAGAAAGCTGGGTACGCTCCTTAAAAGAAAAAGGCTACCGCCTCTACATCCTCTCCAACTACTCCGGAGACCTCTTCGAGCGCACCAAAGAGAAAATGCCCTTCCTCCCCTACATGGACGGAACCCTCTTCTCCTACACCTGCCATTTAACAAAACCGGAACCGGAGATCTACCAGCACCTGATCCAGAAATTCTCCCTCACCCCGGACCGCTGCGTATTCCTTGACGACACCAAAGCAAACGTCGAGGCCGCAGAGCAGGCAGGGATTCATGGAATTCATTTTATGGGATATGAAGATGGCGTAGCACAGTTGAAAAAACTGGGCGTTCTTTAAAAAAACAGGCTGCCGCATTCGTGCGTCAGCCTGTTTTTTAGTATTAACTTACGCTTTCGCCGCCTCTTCCATCAGCCGCAGCATCAGTCCGACGCTGCCGACGTTATATCCGGCATAAGCGCGTCCGCCGATGTTTCCCGGCAATGCGAGGATCAGCAGTGGGAGTTTTTCTGCATCGATTCCCATTTTTTCGGCGATCGCCGGGGCGTCGTCGGATGGGTCGAGGTAGAGGGACATGTTGTGGATTGCTGCGCGGGCTTTCTGGAAAGTCGTGTTTTCCAGGTCGGCTTTCGTGCGGAGCACGGCTGCCATGGCAGTGTCTTTTGCATTCCACTTCTCTGCGATTTCGATCAGCTCATTCAGAACATGCTCGGTCGGCTCCTCTCCGGTTCCGAGGAAGGCCAGAAGGATCGGGCCGTCTTTGGTGAGATCGTTCAGGGTATGCGCCTTTCCATCCAGATCCTCCAGCGTGATCTCCGGCAGTTCGATGTGCTCTAACAGCTCATCCAGCTCTTTTTTCACGGTTTCCAGATAAATCTCTTTTGCTTCTCCCGCCTTCAGTTCAAACACGCGGTATGCGGCATGCTGGTCACCGTTCGGCATACGCATACTTGTAATCAGACGATAGCAGCCCGGCTCCAGGGTCAGAGCCAGTGTTTTGCCATTGAATGCGGTTTCTTCGTAATTCAGCGTCTCAAACACCGTTCCATTCCACTTTCCGATAGTCCACGTCTGATAATACTTCCATACGCTTCCATCCTCCGCATTCAGTGCCAGAACCGCGCTTTCTGTCTCCTCTTCCAAGACAGCAGCTTCTGTTTCCACACTGTGGAAGGCTCCATTATGATAATACTCCGGCTCCAGGGTCACCGGATTCAGTCTTGCCGCTACATTGAGACTCCGGCAGATTGCCACAAACAGAATCTTCTGCGCCAGCGGACTTCCCTGTTTCATCGTAAGGACGCCGACCGGCGTTGCCATGATTGTATCATACTCTTCTTCTGGATGGAAGGTAATATTCTTCTTAAGATAATCCAGGATCCGTTCCGGCTGCTCCGCAAAGCTGCGTTTTGTCTCTTCCTCAAAAAATCCGCGGATCATGCTCCGATATGGCGTCAGCTCCTCGAGGAAAATACGCGGGCAAAGAAGATCCTTCCTGAAAATCTCCTCTGGAAGATCCCCCTGCTCACAGTCGAGATGATCCTCTAAAACGGATGCCTTCAAGTCCTTCGCATCCTTTAATTCCAGCGAAAACAGCAGCTTCTTCCGGTTCGGATTTTCATCTTTGGAAAGGAATGTATAAACCTCCTCAAAATTCTCTCCTGCCCGGTGGAAAATCTCTTCCGCTTCCGGATACGCAGCAGCTTTTTTCTCATCAAAGCATGCTGCAAACCGTGCCTTCCGAAGCCGTTCCGCCTCTGCCATCCGTGCCGCATTGCGCTCCTTCTGCTCCTTTGTGGCAACGACATTCCGTACCGGCACCTCCTTCGGTGCCCGGATTTCCAGCGTCTGCCACGTATCATCCGCTGACGGAACCGCCTCTTCCTGCAGCACCAGTTCCAGCGAATCTTCCTCCTCTATCCTCATCATGGCTTCTGCCCGGCGTATTCCGTCAAATGCCCGTACCCGGATATCGCCAAGGCCAAGTGTCATCTGAACTTCTCCGTCCGCATCCGCAATCATCACTGCAGCCGGGAAAAACTCTGCCATATTCAGGATTTCAACCGCAATATGCGCTCCTGCAGCCGGTTTTCCATTCTCATCCTTCACAAGAATCTTCACCAGCTTCGTTCTGCCATAAAAATCTGTATGGTTAAAGTAGTACAGCGCTCCTTCTTTTCCAAGATACTCCTCGTTACTTTCCTTCACATAATCCGAAAAGTTCCGCGTATGAATCAGAATTGCCCGATTCGCCGGACCGGAAAACCAGCCGGTATCCAGCACCTCTTCCGGCTCGCAGGCGCCGAGAAAATGCCACTCGCCGTCCACAAACACCTCAACCCATGCATGATTGTCATCACAGTGCGCCCATCTTGGTGTATAGACCTGCCGCGCCGCAATACCGACACTCCGATACGCCGTAACTGCAAACGTTGACTCCTCGCCGCAGCGTCCCTTTCCGCTCCGATACATCGTCATCGGAGATGCCGTTCTGCTGTCCGTCGCCTCATACGTTGCATGCTCCGCACACCAGTAATTAATCTCCAGAATTGCCTCCCAAAGACTCATTCCGGCTACACGCCCCATAATCTGCTCGTAAAAAAACGGTCTGCAGTCCGTAATATCCTCGGAATTGATCCGGTCATACAGCACATAATTTACAAACACATCCTCCGGCAGTTCCTTACACCATGCCACCTTCTCCCGCAGCATCAGCGCATGCTTCACGTACGAAAGAAAAAGGTTAAATCCATATTCTCCCGCATCCCTTACCGGCATCGTACCATACAGAAACTTCATCAGCACAACCTCTTCTTCACTGCACTGTTTCAATTTTTCTTCGATAACAGGCATCACCGGAGCCAGAAGCTCTCTCCGTCCCTCAAATTTTTCCGTTGCATATTTTTTCAAATTTTCTGAGATCATGATTCTATCTATCCCTTTCTCTTTTTTCCTATCCGTCTCCACAACGTACATCCGCCCACCGGCGGCAGACGCCATGTGAAAAAGGATTCCTTGCGATTTTTCAGGAACACCGGAGCGAGGAGCCTTTTCACATACCGGCTGTGGGTCACTACGCTACATATTTTTCTTTATAAATGAAAGTAATTCTCCGCTGGGATCGCATTTATACTCCCAGAACATAATGCCCCCCATGCCCTTTTCTTTCAGGTACGCAATTTTCACCCCAAGTGACTCGCAGTCCTCATAGCTGATAAATGTTTCCCCGTCAAACAGATACGGAACCTTTGCCTGCTCATCCCAATACCGGATAAATCCCCTCTTTCCGATCCAGCTCTCTTTGAGCTCGCCATAGTCACCGCCATATCCTCCGACCGTCTCTGCTTCCATTCCAAGCCCGTTGCGGCATCCGGCGCCTTTTACTCCATCCCATTTTCTGGAATAAAACGGTACGCCAAGAATCAGCTTCTCCATTGGAACGCCTGCATTTACAAAACCGTTCACTGCCTTCTGCACACATGCATCAAACAAATTTCCCTCACTGTGATACAGCGCCGCATGATGTCCCGTCACCTTCTGGAAACCGCCCTGCAGATCATACGTCATCAGCTGCACATAATCCAGATACCGGGAGGCCTCCTTCATATCTGTCTGCAGTGCAAAGTAAACATCTCCGCCGACTGCTGTCGTTACAAGCATGCCTTCTCTGTACGCGTCCAGTGTCTTCCGAAGCTCCGCCAGAAGCAGCGTATAATTCTCTTTATCCGATCTGTCCGACGCAATTCCTGCCAGCGATGTGCCCGGATACTCCCAGTCAATGTCAATGCCGTCCAGACCATACTCCTTCACAATTGCAAGTGCACTCGCAGCAAACCGCTCTCTTCCCTCTTTTGTTCTTGCAGCCTGGGAAAAGCCGTCTGCTCCCCAGCCGCCTACGGACAATACAATCTTCAGCTCCGGGTTGCTTTTCCGAATGGATACTATTCCATCCCGTGCATCCTTTGCATCCCATACAACTTCTCCGTCCCGGATCAGACCAAATGCAATATTGATCACGGTAAGTGCCCGCACATCCTCTTCTCGCATATGATTTAAATCCGCCGTATTTACATAGCCAATTATTCTCTTCATCTCATAAGCTCCTCTGTCCGAATCGTTTTACTCATTAAATGTTACGACTTCCCCGTGTCCCAGATTGTAGGTGATCTCATCCTCAAGCTCCACCTTCACAACCGTTGCAAACGGATGAATGCTCATCTCTCCGGCCCAGATCCAGAGCGTTCCCGGAATGCCGCTCCATGGAAGTGAACCTGTGTAGGAGAACCGGAGCTCCTCTCCCGTATGCAGAACCGTCACCCTTTTTACCGGTGTTTTAATGCCTTTCACACACAGTGTCTCCTGCGGCTTATCATAGACGAAAAGATACATCGTCTTCTTATCCGCCGAAATCGTGCTTCCGCCGAGGAAATGATTGTAATCCAGTCCTTTTTCTGTTCCAAATACCGCTTCCTTATGGTCATGAATCCATCCGCCCAGATCCAGAAGAACTTTCTCCTGGCGTTCATCCAGCGTTCCGTCCTCCTTCGGTCCGATATCCAGCAGCATTCTTCCTCCAAGGGTGATACAGTCGCAGAACATGCGCACAATCTGACCGCTGCTCTTGTAATCATTGTCCGATGGACGATATCCCCAGGAATCGTTGATTGTCGTACAGAATTCCCACTCGCCTTTCGGTCCGTACAGCGGAATTCCCTGCTCCGGTGTCTCATAATCTCCATAGCCCTGCATTCTCGAATTCAATACAACGTTCGGATTCAGGGTATGCAGATATTCCCTGAATTCCGGCATCTTCCACTGTGCCGCGCTCCGTTCCCAGTCACCATCAAACCATAAAAGATCCACCGTTCCGTAATTTGACATCAGTTCTTTTAACTGATGATTGTTGAATTCCAGAAACTCCTGCCATTTCTCCGGCTCCTCCTCTTTTCCGGCCGGGGAACCATAGATATCGTTCAGACAGTCTTCTTTTTTCATTCCTTCCGGGTAAACCGTGCGGTACCGCGGATCCGACCAGTCGATCAGCGAATAATAAAGGCCGACCTTCAGACCTGCCTCACGCATGGCAGCTGTATACTCTTTTACAAGGTCGCGCGCTGCCGGTGTTTTCTTCACAACACTTAAATCACTGTATCCGGTATCAAACAGTGCCACGCCGTCATGGTGCTTCGCTGTCATAACCACGTACTGCGCACCTGCTTTTTGAAACAGCTCCGCCCATTTTTTCGCATCAAACTTCGATGCTGTAAAGCCTTCACACTGTTTCATGTAATCTTCATAAGAAATATTTCCGTTGTGGAACGACCATGACTCTGACACATCACCCACCGCATAAATCCCATAATGGATAAAAATGCCCAGCTTCGCGTTCCGAAACCAGTCCTGCATCATCTCTTCCAGCTCCTCCTTTTTTTGTACTCCCGGATTAAAAGACTCCGGGCATAGCTTTTTTATCCGATCTAATTACCCCTTTATTGTTTCTTCCCATTATATCAGTTCTTGCCCAAAAAGAAAGGCATATTACCGTTTTACACTGTAATATGCCTTTTTTCACGCCACAGGAAATATCGTTACCTTTTCCTGTTTATTTCGCGATTTCCTCGATACCCTGAGTTGCTACCCAGTCCTCAAGTCCCAGAGAGTACATACCATCTACATAAGCCTGCCAGTCAGCATCGTTGTCAATGTCAAGCTCGCCGCATACGAACTGCGCCTGCTGCTGCTCAAAGAAATCTTTGATTGCTGTGTTCGTATCAGAGAAGGTATCAATTTTATCCAAGTCAATCCAGTAGGACGGAATAATTTCTTTGGTCAGATTTGCCTCATAAGCTTCCTCTGTTGCTTTTTTCTCATCATACATCGGATGCTCTTCTACAAACTCGAAGTCTACCGGCAGATATTTCGGCAGAGACTGCGGCCACAGATTGCCCCAGGAATATTTTTCCTGATCTTCCTCAGACAGTGTGGTGGTGTCAATCGCATGGTATCCGTCATCCTCTTTGTTTACAATCACACCAACCGGTCCTCTGTTGCAGCCGATGCCGTTCTCCAGTGCGAATGCATTGTCAAACCAGCGGCAGATGATTTCCGGATGCTCTGCCTTGTTTGTGATGACAGCCTGGGTTCTGTATACGCTGAAGCCTTCCGTATCGCGCAGCCAGATTCCGTCTTTGTCTGTGTTCAGAACAGGCATGGAGTCGAAATCGCCTCTTTCCTCTGCAGCCGGGATTCCGGTAAACTCGTTGCTTCCGTATGCGATGGAAACGCCGTACAGGTCCTGATTTCCTTTACCTTCCCATGTGGAGCTGTCCTGTGTGTAAAGCTCTACGTCTACGAGTCCTTCTGCATACAGTTTGTGGAACCAGGAAAGGAACTCACGGTATGTATCGCTGACACCGCCGTAAACAACCTTTTCATTCTGGATTGCAATACCAAGTTTGTTCATCGGAAGTCCGAAGTAACCGGCCATAGCCTCGATATGTTTGTTGTTCGGGTCGGTAGAGAACGGGATTTCATCGGAAGCGTCACCGTTGCCGTTTGCATCCTGCTCTTTGAAGGCTTTCAAGACTGCCTCAAACTCGTCTGTAGTGGTCGGCATGCTCATGCCAACATTCTCCAGCCATTTCGTATTGATGTATGGGCTGTATCCAACGGTTGTATCGGTACATACGTACGGAATTGTGTAGATGTGTCCGTCCGGTGCTGTCATTTTTTCTCTTACACCCGGCAGATCCAGGATCGCAGAAATGTTCGGGCAATATTTCTCAAAATAATCTTCCAGCGGAATGAATACGCCCTGGTTTACACCATAGGTGAGGATTGCATTATCGCTTAAGGTCCATCCGCCGATCACATCCGCGTAATCTCCGGAGTTCAGATCCAGATTCAGTCTCTCCGTTGCTGTTTCGTATGGATAAATTTTCAGGTCAACGTCTACATTGGTCTGTTTTTTGAACTCATCGAGCATGATAAACTCGCCGGATTCGCTGGAATCATCGCAGAAGATGGAGAAGGTGTAATCTCCCTCGTCTACCAGCGGAAGACCTTCCTGATACATAATGCCGTTTACTTTTCCGTCCTCATCCACGGTGTCGTTTGCTGCGGATGCTGCGGATGCTGCAGAAGCACTCTTTGCCGAGCTGCTTCCATTATCACTTCCACATCCGGTAAACATAGATGCCACCATTACTGCAGTTAAAACTGCTGCGACTGCTTTTCTTTTCATGATTTTTCCCTCCTGTGTTGTTCCGGCGGCATTTTCCCGCCGGAAGCGCTTTTGCCTGTCCGTTGTCCGGACTCTTTATTTACATACCGCCGTTTCCCGTGCGGCAGATAAATCGTTAAAAAAACTTCTTCTTGTAAATCAACCCTTCATGGATCCGATCATAACACCCTTTACAAAGTGCTTCTGCACCAGTGGGTACATAACCAGAACCGGGATACTGCTGATGATGATCAGCGAGTATTTCATAACGTCGATCAGCTGCTGTTTTTCCTGCAGTGCTGCTCTTGCTGCCGCAGTTGTTGCTGTCTGGGACAGCGCGGTCTGGTTCGTGATCAGGATGTTACGCAGAACCAGCTGCAACGGATACTTTGCTTTGTCCGAAATATAAACGAGTGCTGAGAAGTATGAGTTCCAGTGACCGACACCATAGTACAGAACCAGAATTGCGATGATCGCTTTGGAAAGCGGAAGTGCAATCTGGAAAAAGAATCTCGCCTGGGTGCAGCCGTCAATTTCAGCTGCCTCATACAGCTCTTCCGAAATGTTCGACTTGAAGAAGGTTCTTGCCACGATCATGTTGTATACGCTTAAGCATCCCGGAAGAATCAGTGCCCAGATCGTGTTCAGCATCTGCAGTCTCTGAATAACCAGATAGGTAGGGATCAGACCGCCGCCGAAGAACATGGTGATCAGGTAAAAAATGGTGATCGGTTTCTTTCCGGAGAAATTGCTTCTGGAAAGTGCATATGATGTCGGAAGCGTTACGATCAGGTTGACCATGACACCGCAGAAGGTGATGATCAGGGAGTTTAAAAAGCCTCTCATAACCTGGTCGTTTTTAAATACTTCTGCGTAGCCCTTCAGGGTAAATCCGATCGGGTGAAGCAGTACTTTACCACTCGATACGGCGCTTGGCGCACTGATGGATGAAATGATAACCCAGTACAGCGGATATGCCACAACAAACAGAACCAGCGTCAGGATAATGAAGCAGGCTGCGTCAAAAACGACGTCCTCTTTGCAGCGTTTTATTTTCTTTTTTGTCACTGCGGTATTTTCTTTACTCATGTTTTTGTTTCCTCCTACCACAGGCTGTTGCCCGAAAGTTTATCAGATATCGTATTGACAATGATCAGCATAACCATGTTTACGATGGTGTTGAACAGACCGATTGCTGAAGAATACGACATATCGTTGTTGATCAGACCGACCTTATAGACGTAGGTGGAAATGATCTCGGATACACTGGCATTCAGGTTGTTCTGCAGAAGGAAGGCTTTTTCGAAGCCGACGGAAAGAATGCTTCCGCAGTTCATAATCAGAAGAATGGTCGCGGTCGGCATGATCAGCGGAAGGTCGATGTGACGGATCAGCTGTAATTTCGTTGCGCCGTCTACCTTTGCCGCCTCATGCAGCTCCGGGCTGATGCCGGCGAGTGCTGCGAAGTAAATAACAGAGCTCCATCCTGTACTCTGCCATACGCCGGTCCACACATAAATGTGTCTCCAGTAGGCTTTTTTCGCCATGAAGTTGACCGCCGGAATTCCGATTGCTTCCAGTACGTGGTTGATAACACCGACGGACGGAGACAGGAACAGAATGATCATACCACACATAACTACGGTGGAAATGAAGTTCGGCGCGTAGGTGACGGTCTGGATCACTTTCCGGTATCTCTTATGGCGGAAGGAGTTCAGCATCAGTGCCAGGATGATCGGAATCGGGAATGATACAACCAGTCCGTACAGACTCAGGATCAATGTGTTCTTGATGGTGGAAGCAAAGTATGGAGAGTTGAAGAATCTCTCAAAGTAGTACATGCCTACCCACGGGCTCTTTGTGATTCCGGCTGTCGCATTAAAGCGGCGGAACGCGATCTGTACACCATACATCGGAATGTAGCTGAAGATGAATGTCAGGATTACGCCCGGAACACAGAAAAGCCAAAGCGAGATGTCTCTCTTAAAGGCGCGGATGGTGCGGCCTTTTTTCTTTGCTTTTGTTGGTTTCTCTTTCATTTCTCTCTTGTCCTCCCTTTTAAAGGTTTCGTGTTTTCCTTGATTGGAGCATCCCTTGTCGTGAACATTTTGAACATTTTGCTTTCGCATCATCCTCGCATGCTGCTTCTTTTTTGTACAACTGCCACAATCAAATCTGTTATTTAAGATTTATCCAACACTGTTTTGATGAATTTATTTTACATTTTGTTTCCTTATTTGTCAATTAATTTTTGAACACAAATATTATTTTGTTACTTTTACGCAATTTAAACCGATACTTTTTAAGCACTTTTCCCATAAATTCTCCTGTTTTTCCCTTTGTTTTTCGTTTCACGGCATCGGAGCATACGATCCATTTATATTTTTATCCATTTTTTGCAAACAAAAAGAAGGAAGCTATGTTTCTTTATTTTGTAATATAGTTTCCTTCTTTGTTCATTTTTATTATATTTTTATGTTTTTTCGTCCGTTCTTACATTTCCGTCACGTTTCCAGTCCACCATTTCTCTGCTCCATCTTCAAGCATCAGCTCGTACTCATGGCAGATGACCTCTGGTTTTCCCGGAATCTGGACAAAATTCAGCTCCTCTTTTGTAAGATGGAACACAGCTTCTTTTTTCTCTCCCGGTGCAAGTGCAATTCTCGTAAAGGCTTTCAGCTCTTTGATTCTTGCCACAACGCCGCCGGAACGTTTCCGCACATACAGGCACGGAACGGAAGTTCCGGCCATATTTCCGGTATTTTCCACGGTAAAGGAAACAGAAATACCATTTTCTTCTTTTGTTACGGAAACATCACTGCCGGTAAACGTTGTGTAGGATCTTCCTTCTCCGAAGGTATGCAGCGGCTGGCTTGTCATATCACAGTACGCCGGGGCAACGGAAGTCCGATAATTGTAGCATACCGGGATCTGTCCCACGTGGCGTGGCATAGAAACCGGAAGACGGCCGGACGGATTGCTGCTTCCATAGAGAAGCTCAGCAACTGCCCTGCCTCCCATCGGTCCCGGGTAGAATGCATATAAAACGGCATCGGAAGCATTTTCGATCTTCTCGATACAGTATGCTCTTCCGGCAATTACAACCGTTACCAGTGGTTTGCCAAGGCGGGCAAGTGCTGCAATCAGTTCTTCCTGCGCGGCCGGAATGTGAACCTTCGCGGTGTCCATTCCCTCGCCGCAGTCCATCGAACGGCTGCCCGTTCCCTTCGAGGCTGCTCCGTTTGCATCGAACACAGCTCCTCCAAACCGTGAGGAGGAACCGCCGACAACGGCCACGATCACATCGCTTTCTTCTGCAAGTGCCATCGCTTTTGCTTTTTCATGCTCATCCGCCTCGGAAAAACCGGACCCCATCGCATAAGAGACTTTCACGCCATCCGGTGCTTCCTGCTTCATGCCCTGCAGAACCGTGACGCACTCGCTTTCCGGCACCGGCGGAGTATAATCGCCGAGCATACAGTAACGGTCTGCCGCATGGTAGCCGATCACTGCTACTTTTTTATATTTCTTTGCAAGCGGAAGCACCGTCTTTTCATTTTTCAGAAGCACAGCAGACTCCCGCGCCAGTGCAAGAGATACCTCCGGGATGCCGGCTTCTTCCGGGGAAAGCATGTTTTCTTCCATATAAGGATGCTCGAACAGACCTTTTTCAAATTTCAGTTTCAGAACGCGGAGCACCGCCTCATCGATCTGGCTCTCCTCCAGAAGTCCCTGATCAACCGCCTCACCGAGACGGCCAAAGGCTTCATCCCACAGGCTCACATCAACACCGGCCTTTCTTGCCGCAACGGCTGCATGCAGCGTATCCCCCTCTGTGTTTTTCAGGAAATCGACAGCCAGTCCGTCTGCCATCACAATGCCGTCAAAGCCCATCTCACCGCGCAGTACATCGCGAAGCAGCCATGCATTTCTGTGGCAGTACACGCCGTCGATCTCGTTATACGCCGCCATGATTCCTTCCACACCGGCTTCGCAGCACGCTTTTGCAGACGGAAAATGGATTTCACGCAGCTCACGCTCCCCGATTCTCGCCGCACTCGCATTCACACCTCCGGTCGTCTCGCCCTGGGCGCAGAAATGTTTTGCCACGCTGCCGACGCCGGTCGACTGCATGCCGGTCACGGCTGCTTTTGCCATTGCGGCTGCAAGGCATGGGTCCTCAGAGTAGCACTCTTCACTTCTTCCCCATCTCGGATCACGCGCCATATCAAGTGCCGACATCAGCGCCAGCTCCACATGACCGCTCTTTAACTGCTTTCCGCATGCCTTGTAGCCTTCCGAAAGAAGCGCCGGATCAAACGTTGCTCCGGCAGCCAGGTTGACCGGAAGCAGACCTCCTCCGAGTGCCTGATGGCCATGGGGGCACTCGCTGCTCATCATCATCGGAATGCCGAGGCGGGAATGTTCCATGACGTAGTGCTGTACCATATTGTAGGCTTTCGCGGAGAGTTCCGGCACGATTCCGGTCTTCTCGTCCTTATCTGCCCACGGGTCGGCACGGTACAGGCCGTACAGAACCCCCAGTCCGCCCATGCGCTCTACTTCTTCTTTGAATTCGTCGGTCAGGGTAAATTCCTCTCCCTGCCGCTCATAGATCCGGAATCCGTACAGACGCTGATTGAGCTGTCCCACTTTTTCCTTTAATGTCATCCTTCCCAGAAGATCCTTTGCTCTCTCTTCCGGTGAAAGGGCTGTATTCTGATATGCTTCCATCTGATTTTCCTCCTTATATGCTTTCTGCCCGGCCGTTTTCTTCCTGCCGGTGTATTTTTGATCTGTTTCCCCCAAAATTCTCTTATGAAACGGCTTTATTGTATCTCATTTTTTTACTTTTGTCCACAATAAGTTATATTTCGTTCATTTTTGTTCATTTTTCATGTTGAAATTTATTACTTTTAGTGTTATGATACCTTTCGCTACTAAATTTTGCAAATTACAAAGGGAGGTTTTTACTTATGAGCAAAAACATCACGATTCCGGTTCCGGCTGTCCCGTTTGCACCGCCAGTTTATACCTGCCACCGCGCAAAAAAAGAGTTCCATCTGGACGGAAATATCAACAAACCATTCTGGGAGGACGCACCGTATACCGATGAATTTCTGGATATCCAGGGCAGCCACATGCCGCTTCCGCGTTTTGTCACCCGCGCAAAAATGCTCTGGGATGATGAAAATCTTTACGTTGCTGCCGACCTTGCCGGCGATGAAATCTGGGGTCATTTAACAGAACGCGATTCTGTCATCTACTTTGACAACGATTTCGAGATCTTCGTTGACCCGGATTCCGATACGTACCATTACTATGAATTTGAAATGAACGTTCTGAACACGGTATGGGATCTGTTTCTCGCAGAGCCGTACCGCGACGGCGGCAGCGGCCTCAATGGCTACGATATGCACGGCCTTCGCACCGCTGTCCATGTGGACGGTTCCATCAACGATCCTTCCGCTGAAAACAAAGGCTGGAGTGTTGAGGTTGTGATTCCGTTCTCCGCTCTCTACGAATACCAGAAAGAGCGCCGCGCACCGAAAAACGGAGAATTTTACCGTATGAACTTCTCCCGTGTGCAGTGGAATGTGGATGTCAAGGACAACACTTACGTAAAACGCACCGATGAAAACGGAAATGTTCTCCCGGAAGACAACTGGGTATGGGCTCCGACCGGCGTCATCAATATTCATTATCCGGAGCTGTGGGCTTTCGTCTTCTTCTCCGAGGACCGCGAGGATGCTCCATGCGACAGCACCATTCCGGAGGACGAGTATCGCAAATGGGAGCTCCGCAAGCTGTATTACGCAGAAAATATTCTGTTTGAGACAACCGGCTCCTACAGCAGCAGCCTCGATGAACTGCAGAAAACGCTGGATGCGTATGCACCGAACGACTGGAATAAATCTGTAAAAGATCTTGGATATACCATTGAAACCACCAGCCGTACGTACCTGATTTCCTGTCCGAGTGCCGATCGTGCACATCTCCTCCTTCTGTATTCCAACGGAAAGGTTGAAAAAATTACACTTTAAGCGTATAATATCGGTTAGTAGTTAAAATTTGTAACAGGATCGGTTGAAACTATGAAAAAAGTCACTTTACAGGAAATTGCAAATTCCCTGGGCATCTCCCGGACCACCGTCTGGAAGGTGTTCAGCGGACACGAAGGTGTCTCCGATTCCCTGCGCACCAAGGTCATCGCCAAAGCCCAGGAGCTTGGCTATGCCATCCCGGAAGATTTTCAATATCCTTCCAGCGCGGAGGAGACCACGCCGGTCAACATTGCAGTTGCCGTCTGCAGACCGGAAACCTCACTTTTCTGGATGACCATCATCCACCAGATTGCAAAAGTATTTTCAACACACAATGTCAATCTCGTTTACACGTATCTTCCGACTTCGGCGGATAAAACGTATTTTCTCCCGCCCACACTTACAAACGGAAGCGTCCACGGCATCATTGTTCTGAACGTGTACAACGAACGTCTTCTGCGTCTGCTCGCAGAGACACAGATTCCCAAAGTGTTCCTGGACACTTCCTCCCTCGTATCCCCGGATGAACTGAACGGCGATCTTCTCCTGATGGAGAGCCGGAACAGCGTCCGCAATATTACCGCCCATCTTCTCGAGAAAGGATGCACTCTTCCGGGCTTCATGGGTGATATCGGCTACGCACAGTCCAACCGCGAACGCTATGAGGGCTTCTGCCAGGCACTGATGGATGCCGGAAAAACACCGAATCCTTCTCTTTGCCTGACCACACCGCTTGGGATTGACTCCTACCGCGAGGAAATCGATTCTTTCCTTTCCTCCCTTTCCCGCATGCCGGACGCTTTTGTCTGCGCCAGCGACTACGTTGCCTGTATTCTGATGCAGCTTCTTGAAAAGCGGGGACTGCGCGTGCCGGAGGACGTTGCCGTATCCGGCTTTGACAACAATATCGAGGATCTTCTGGCAGAAAATCTGACTACCGTTCAGGTCTTCAATGAGGAGCTCGGCTCCCGCCTGGCGCTTCAGATTCTTTACCGGATCAAATATCCGCACACGCCGCATGAAGTCACGTATCTGGAATCCAAAGTTCTGTACCGCGCTTCCACCGGCGACTGATGCATCCGTTTTTTGATTTTGCTTTTTGAAAAGACACCGTATTTCCGTTTTTCGGATACGGTGTCTTTTTTATGTTTCTGTACGTTATTTCTCTGTGCGGATGCGGATCGTACGGATCTCGTACGGTTTGATCGTAAGCGAAATCTCGTTCTCCTTCACATCGATTGCGCCATCTGCCGGCTGCTCCAGCAGATTGGTCTCCTCTGCAGAAAGAATGGATTCTGCGCAGTGCAGTGTCACTTTCGTTCTCGCATTCTCCACCTCGTACAGACGCACAATCATGCCGTCTCCGTCCTCTGCTTTCTTCACGGTCTCAAGCACTACGTTGCGTTTGTCTGCAGACAGGAACTCCATGCGGTCTTTTTCTGCCGCACCAAAAACAGCTTTTGCCGGCACATTCAGATTCAGCGCTTCCTGTACCGTACCTGCCTCACGCCACGTTCCTGCATGCGGATACAAGGAGTACGTAAAGGAATGCTCCTCCTGGTCTGCCGTCAGATTCGGCTCAGTTCCGGATTTAATCAGGGTCTGTGTCATCACGCGATCCTTCATGGAATAGCCGTACTTGCAGTCGTTCATCAGGCTGACACCGTAGCTTCCCTCGGAAAGATCGGCCCATTTGTGGCCACATACCTCGAATTTTGCCTGATCCCAGCTTGTGTTGGTGTGCAGTTTTCTTGTCACGTTACCAAACTGGATATCGTACGTTGCCTCATCGCTGTGAACGTCAACCGGGAAGTGTACTTTGAGCACATGCTCAGCAAATTTCCAGTCAACGTAGGTTTCGAAATCAATTCTGCGGTCTTTTGCGTAGAAGTGGATCTGCTGGCGGATGACGGTATCCATCACTTCGCGCTCGATCTCCAGGGTTGCACGGACCGGACCGTTTTCTGTCCACTCCATGCGGCGCACGCCCTCTACCTTCCAGGATTTCTCGGTATGGAAGATGTCCAGATTCCATGCGCTGTACTGCAGCGGTTTATCCTCATAGATCCGCAGTTCATTTCCTGTTTTTCCGATCTGAAGTACTTCACGGTCATTTTCTTTGTCAAACAGGGAAGTAAATTCGCCGTTTGCATCGATTGCAATGGTGTAAAACGGTGTCTCAAGGGTATATCCCTCTCCTGCTTCTGCTATGGCAAACGGTGTTTTCACAACGGATCCGCTTACCGGGCGCAGTACCTGATATCCCTTGGACGGCAGATTTTCTGCGTAAATAACCGCTCCGTCTTTCGTCTGCTGTACCGGATACACGTTCGTTCCATCGGTCAGTGCCTCAGCGCTGTTTGTGCCCAGCTCTACGATATCGTTTCTTCTGTGGCCCAGCGTATTCCATACGGTCACACTCTCGTCCTTCTTCGCACAGAGTGCATCCAGACGCTCACCGATCAGTTTTGCAGATGTTTCTGCAATTTCCGCATACTCTTTCTTCGTCTGCTCATATACCTCATGGATGGAGGAACCCGGCAGAATATCGTGGAACTGATTTGTCAGGATCATCTCCCACATGCGGTTCAGTTCTTCGGTCGGATATGCTTTTCCGGCCTTTTCTGCCAGAACGGACAGAAGCTCTAATTCCATCATCGCATACTCGCTCTTACGGTTTCCGCGTTTGTTGCGTGCCATCGAAGTATACGTTCCCCGGTGGAACTCGAAATACAGCTCGCCGATCCAGGTTGGAAGGCGTTTGCTGTCTTTTACTTTCTCATGCAGTTCGTCGAAATACGTTCTCGCAAATGCCTGGCGTACTTTCGGCACGCCCTTGATGCCTTTTTCCATTCGTTTGGATGTCTCAAGCATCGTTCTGGTCGGGCCGCCGCCGCCGTCCCCGTAGCCATAACTGATCAGAATATCGTTGTTGATATCCTTATTCTGATAGCGGTCCCAGCCGCCCATGATTGCATCCGGATGCAGCATGCCGTTGTATGTCGTAAAGAAGCTGGTCTCCGGCTGGCCGACGCCGAGCGTTGTGATCATATGCGTGAAAACTTTGCTTCCGTCGATTCCTTCCCAGTTCATGGTATCGTACGGCACTTTGTTAAACTCGTTCCATGCCAGCTTTGTCGTCATGAAGTAATCAATTCCGCATTTTTTCAGAATCTGCGGCATGGCAGCGCTGTATCCGAACACGTCCGGCAGCCACAGAATTTTGTTGTCTACACCGAACTCCTCTTTGAAGAAGCGTTTTCCGAACAGGAACTGACGCACAAGGGACTCTCCTGATGTCAGGTTGCAGTCTGCCTCAACCCACATGCCGCCTTCCGGCTCCCAGCGTCCTTCTTTGACTCTCTGGCGGATTTTCTCGTATACTTCCGGGTGTCTTTCCTTTACAAAGCTGTAGAGCTTCGGCTGGCTTGACATGAAATGATAGTTTGGATACTCATCCATCAGTTTTAATACGGTTGCAAAGCTTCTGCAGGATTTCTGACGCACCTGGTCGATGGTCCACAGCCATGCTACATCGATGTGTGTGTGGCCGATGCACGTTGCCACAACTTCGTCCCAGCCGCCCATTTTTTCATAGATCTCTTCCTGGATGCATTTTTCTGCCTCTTCGATGGAAGCGTAGAACTCTTTACTGTACGGCTTGCGCAGGTCCAGCAGATTGATCGTGTTGGTCAGTGCGGTTTCGAGATCCAGACGCGTTTTATTATCCTCGTCCATACGGTTCAGGCCCTGCATCGGAACGATGAGGTCGTAATAGATCTCCTCGATTTTCGCATCATGCTCCTCAAGGTCTGCCAGCAGACGGAACTCGCTGTGCAGCGTTCCGGTGTAGGACTGCAGGTCAAGCTGGATTTTTTCACCGGCCTTTGCATTTTCTCTTACAAGTACTTCGCGGTGGTTGATATCCATACCCTGGATCACTTCGCCGTTTGCAAACAGCAGGAACTGCGGGTTTCTTCCGTCATCCCATTCGTCCAGTCCTGCATGGACTCTCATCCAGAGATTTTTTCCATCGAAGCTCTCCGGAATGGTGATGGTGGTGCGGAACCAGTAATGTTTGTCCGGTCCGTACCAGCGGTCATTGACCGTATCAAACGATGTCCACGGCTCTTTTGATGCATCGGCCTCTGCCGGTGTGATATAGCATCCATTTTTCACCTGCATATCGGTGATTTTAATTTTCTGTGAAATCGAAAGTCTTGCCAGTTCCTGGCAGATTACGTTCACACGCTCTTTTACAAATTTCATAGTGCCTCCTTATGCTGTCCATGGGGTCATTTTTAAAAAGAAAGTCCGCCGGACCTGCAGGCTTCTTTCACCCGTAAGCCCGGCGGACTTGTCGCTTTTTAAGTTATCTTATAAATCAAAGGCTATTCTCTTTCACATAGTTCAGCAGCTCATCTACGGTTGTGAATGCCATACCGGTTACAGTATCTGCGCATCCGTAGTAGATAGTGATTCTTCCGGTTGCTGCATCGCTTAAGGTTGCGCACGGGAATACTACGTTCGGAACATCACCCATGCACTCGTACTGGGTGATCGGAGCCATAATATAGTCTTTCGTTCTGTATTTTACTTTCCACGGCTCGTCGATATCAAGCAGTGCGCATCCCATACGATATACGTATCCGTTGCAGGTTGTGATAACGCCGTGGTAGATCAGCAGCCATCCCTCATCTGTTTCGATCGGAACCGGGCCGGCACCGATCTTGGTGCACTGCCATGCAGACTCATCGCCGCGGACCGGGCTCATCATGTGACGGTGTCTTCCCCAGAATTCCATATCTTTACTCTGGCTGACAAAGATATCGCCGAACGGTGTATGGCCGTTGTCGCTTGGACGGCTCATCATCATGTAGTAGCCGTTGATCTTTCTCGGGAACAGCACGCCGTTACGGTTGAATGGAAGGAATGCGTTCTCAAGCTGAACGAATTTCTTGAAGTCATAGGTGTAAGCAACACCGATGGTCGGGCCGTGATAGCCGTTGCACCAGGTTACATAGTATTTGTCGTCGATTTTGCAGACACGCGGGTCATAACGGTACTCTCTTGTCAGAATCTCCTCGTCAGCGCCCTCAAATTTGATCGGTTCATCCTCGATCTCCCAGTGGATACCGTCTTTACTTCTTCCAACGAAGATGTCCATGCTGATGGAACGGCTGTCGCAGCGGAATACACCTACGTATCCGTCCTCGAACGGTACGACTGCGCTGTTGAAGATACTGTTGGAACGTTTCTGCTCGTAACGGCCGATGATCGGGTTCTGATCATAGCGCCATACCGGCATGTGCTCTCCTGCTGGTTTTTCCTGCCAAGGCATATCCGGCAGATTGTTTCCGATGATTTTACTCATGATTGTTTCCCTCTGTGAAAATTATTTTTTTCTTTCTCTCTTGTCACGCCATACGGACATTTTTGATCTTTCGATCCGATACTTCTATCTTCGTCCATTTCTGCGCAAAAGTCAAGTGTTTTTGTTCACTTTTATGTAAATTTTCGTTTTCTTTGTTACTTTTATCGTTCATTTATTTTCTATTTGTGTTCATCTTTGTTCACAAATGGATTTTTTCTATTTTTCGTACGGTTTTCTTCCCCGCAGAATGTCGGCATACCAGAATACAATCTCTGAAATGTGGTGCAGATCGCCTTCTTTGCTGATGCTTCTCCAGGACGCTTTATACTTCATAAACCAGGTTTCCAGCCGTCCCGCAAGTGCCGCGCAGGCTGTCTCATCCTTTTCTTTTCCAAGCTCAATGTCACACATTCTCGCGCCCGTCTCATTCCAGATGTCAATCGCTTCCATCGTGAGTTCCAGCACCGGAACCATTGGACGGCAGGATTCTTCCAGAGCACCGGCTGTCTTTTTCAGTTCTTTTTTCAGAGCCGCAATTGTTTCCTTTGCAGCTGCACGCTTCGCCTCATCCTGGATTCTCGCGTCAAACAGCGCATTCCGGTTGTTCGGATGACCGAGCACTTTTTCCTCGTAAACGACGTTGGCATCCCACCAGTCAAAGATGGAGCATTCTGCCGTTTTTGCCATATAGGAAACGAATTTTCCGCTCCGGTCGCCGTAGGCCAGACGGGAAATCTGTTCATTCAGCTCCTCAAAGCTGTCGGTATCGTCTCCCCAGGAGAAGACGGCTCCATAGATCATGCCAGGAAGGGAAAAGTCCGGCTGATTGATGTGGCCGCAGTCACCCCAGTCTGTGTTCAGAACACCTTCCGCATGGTATTTTCTCGCATAGCCGCACATCCGTGCGATATTTTTGTAGCTGTTCTCCACCAGGTTCATCCACTGGTTCCAGCCGCCGACCCCAGGACAGAGATACTGTCTTGCACCAGCTTCCGCCATCACTTTTGCCTCATGCTCTCTCTGCTCGGCTGCATAGCCCCAGGTCAGGCAGACGGTTTCCTCTGGCAGCTCTTTGATCAGCTCCGGCTGTGCGCAGATGATATCGCCCCAGAACATCGGCTTTTTGCCTTTTGCCACGAGAAACTCGCAGAGCTCTTTTACATAGTCGATATACAGGCGGTGAACGCCTTTCTCGTCTGCCAGCGGTTTCGATTTTCCTTTTCCAAGGTCGAACGTTTCGTCCGCGCAGATGTTGAATTTATCCGTGGCAAAAAGCGCCATGTACTCCTCGATCATGGCCTTGATCAGCTCGATCGCTCTGCCGCCGGAGACATCCACCGTGTGATGCTGCATCCGGTCCCAGAAGGAAAACGGCTCTTTCCAGCTGTCTGGGAATTCACAGAGGTCGCCATAGCTCTTTGTGGAGAGCAGCATGTACAGATGGCCGAACGTTGCGATCGACGGCACCAATTCGATATGAAGCTTTGCGCAGTACGCATCCAGCTCGCGGATTTCCTCTGCCGTAAGCGGCGTCTCATCGCGCCACATCTCGGAAAGTCCGGAGAACAGATACGTGTGCTCCACATAGAGCTGCAGCTGGTTCAGCTTGTAGTACGCCATGCGGTCTGCCACCTGTTTTAAATAGGAAAGTGTCAGCACACGGCCTCTCGTCTCATCGAGATAATAGCCGCGCACCGGCAGATCCGGCTCATCCTCGATCCGCACGGCAGGAAGCAGTGCACCGTATTCGTGCATCATCTGGCACAGCGTCTGCACACCGTAGAGCACGCCGGCTCCGTCTCCGCCCTGGATGCGGATTTCCTCCTCTGTCACCTGCAGCACATACTGCTGGCTTTTCCTTGTCTCATCCAGTTCCAGTACAATCGCGCCGGTCTCTTTTCTTCCCGGAACGCCGTATCCGATATCGTACTGCATTCCGGTTTCCTTTTTGATTCCCTTCTGCAGCACTTTCGCATACGTATCCCCATTTCCCAGCAGTCTGCCATCCAGTACAATTCTGCCGTCATAGCAGAGTGCATGTTCCCCCGTCAGGAGTTTTACCTCTTTTGGTTTTGGTAAAAATTTCATTTTCCTTCTCCTCTTGTTTTTTGTTTTCTTTGTAACCATAGAACTTTCACTGAACGTTAAGTAACATTTTGAAACCACTTTTCTCTTCTCCCCCATCCTACCATATTTTTTCCACATATTCCACAATAATTTGTAATTTTCTTCAATTTTTTTCAAAATTTCTTCCTGTTCTGCTCTTTTATATGTAAAGTAACTTTTATTTCTCTTTGTTTCCCATTTCCATTCCGGAACAAAATCTGTTTTTCGGATGCATCGTTCATTCCATTTTTTACTTTTCTTTTACACAAACGCTGGTGAATTTTGTCTGTATCAAGTATAATGAGATATATGTTGGCTTATATTTTCTGCGTTCTGATCACCTCGATGATCTGGATCAGCGCCATTGTCACGAAGCGCTCCGCTGACCGGAGTTACTTCGCACTGAACACGACGGAACACGCCAACCGTGCCAAAACAGCCTTCCTCAACAACATGTCCCACGACATCCGCACTCCGATAAATGCGATCATCGGCTTTACCGCTCTGGCTGCCGCCCACGTCAATCAGCCGGATCAGGTGCAGGAATACCTGAACAAGATTTCCACCTCCGGCCAGCACCTTTTAAGCCTCCTCAACGATGTGCTCGATATGAGCCGGATTGAGAGCGGCCGTGTCAAGATTGAGGAAAAAGAAGTCCATCTGCCGGATGTGATGCACGATCTGCGCGCTATGAGATCATTCCGCAGCTTCAGGGCGTCCGCGTCCTCGTAGCGGATGACGATTCGAACACGGCGATCAGCGTCAGCCATATGGTACAGGAAATCGGCATGGTTGCCGAGTGGACGCTCTCCGGAAAAGAGGCAGTTCTCCGCACCAAAGTTGCTGTCGAGCAGAACCGCGAATTCGGTGCGTACATCATCGCCAAAGTGCTTGGCTGATTCCCCTTTCTTATCTGCAGGAACAGTGAATTTTCTCTTACTCGAAAAAGAGGAGAAAAAGTTCACGGCTCCGGCAGATTTTTTCTTGCATTCTTTCGGGGAAGTGTGCTAGAGTGAAGGTATCATATTTTATAAGAGGTGCTTATTTTGGATATTAATTACGAGTTATATAAGGTTTTCTATTACGTTGCCACCACACTCAGTTTTTCCGAGGCCTCCAAGCTGCTTTTTATCTCGCAGTCGGCGGTCAGCCAGTCGATCAAGGTACTGGAGAAAAAGCTTGGAATCACGCTCTTTATCCGCAGTACAAAGCGCGTGCAGTTAACACCGGAGGGAGAAACGCTGCTGCGCCACGTAGAGCCTGCGATCAACCTGATTGCGCGCGGTGAAGCACAGATTATGGAAGCGGGAACGCTTGGCGGCGGCCAGCTCCGCATCGGCGCGAGCGACACAATCTGCCGCTATTTCCTCGTTCCGTACCTGAACCGTTTCCACCGCTCCTTTCCGAATGTCCACATCAAGGTGACAAACCAGACTTCGACCCAGTGTGTCGATCTGCTGGAATCCGGCCAGGTGGATTTCATCGTGACCAATTATCCAAACTCGCATCTTTCCAGCCGTCTTCACACGATTCCGATTCATTCGTTCCACGATATCTTCATCGCGAACGGCGAATATTACCCGGAACTGGAAAACAGGCCGGTTCACTTAAAAGAGCTGCTGCAGTACCCGATTCTGATGCTCGACCGCAAGAGTACGACGAGTGAGTTCCTGCACAGCCAGTTTCAGCGGTTCCAGCTCGACCTCGTGCCGGAAATTGAGCTTGGCAGCAACGATCTTCTGATCGACCTGGCGAGTATCGGCCTTGGCATCGCGTTTGTGCCGGACTACTGTCTTGTAAAAGAGACGGCGGCCTTCCAGCTCGACCTCGTGGAGGAGCTTCCGCCGCGCCAGCTTGTTGTTGCCCACAGCTCCCATCTGCCGATCCCGCAGGCGGCAAAAGAGTTCATGAGCATGCTGGAAAAAGGCGCCGAATAACTTTTTCCGATCTATACGTCAAAAGAGGCAGGATCCTCAAGAAATTTTTCTGGATCCCTGCCTCTTTTTCTGTTTTTATGATCCGTTCTGGATTTACTGCTCGCTGCCGTCTTTCTGCACCGGTTCGGATGCTTCCGCTTTTTCCGGGCTTTCTGCATCCGCTGCTGCCTTTCCGGCTTCTGCTTTCAGATACTCTTTGAGCTCTTCCGGGCTGGAGATCTGAATGTTGCGGTTTACTTTTGCATCGTATGTATCGGCTCTCATGATTTCGGAGAGATCGACACCGGTCGCCTCTTTCATCGACTCAAACAGCTTTGCCATCACCACCGGCACATTGCCCGCTACGGAGCCGATGCCGTTGTCTTCGCTTCCGCCGCCGATGATCGTAATCTTGTCGATCTGGCTGAGCGGCTCTGCGATCTTTCCGGCGATCTCCGGCAGAACCTTGATCATCATCTCTGCCATTGCGGCTTTGTTGTAGCGCTGGTAAGCCTCAGCTTTCTTCTCCATACCTTCGGCCTCTGCAAGTGCCTGGGCACGGATGGATGCGGCTTCCGCCTCACCTTTTGCCTTGATACCGAGTGCTTCCTGCTCCATCGCATAGCGCTGGGCTTCTGCCTGGGCTTTCTTTGCCTCCGCCTCACGGATTTTTTCGAACTGGTCTGCCTCTGCGTCTTTCTGACGGCGGTACAAATCTGCCTCTGCCTGCTGCTGTTTTGCGTAACGCTCGGCCTCGGCTTTCTTCTTGACTTCTGCCTCGAGGGATTTCTCGGTTACTTCTACTTCTCTGGCACGGAGCTCAACCTCGCGCTCCTGACGGGCGATGTTCGCATTCGCGGAAGTGATTTCCAGCTCTTTTCTCTGCTGCTCTTCCTGAATCTTGTACGCTGCATCTGCCTCTGCCTTTTTGATATCGGACTCTTTTTTCAGCTCTGCCGACTTGATTGCCAGATCATTGTTTTTCTTTGCGATCTCAGTCTCGGCAAGAACGCGCTCATCGTTCGCCTCTTTATTTGCACGCGCCTGGGCAATTTTGATTTCTTTCTCGGAATTGGCACGGGCGATCGCCGCGGATTTCTTGATTTTTACGATATTGTCGATACCGAGGTTTTCAATGACCTGATTGGAATCGACGAAATTCTGTACGTTGAAGCTGATGATGTCAAGTCCCATCGCAGCCAGGTCCGGTTCTGCATTTTCTTTGACCAGCTCCGCAAACTTCTGACGGTCGGAAACCATCTCTTCCAGACGCATCTTTCCAACGATCTCACGCATGTTTCCTTCAAGGACTTCTCTTGCAACCTTGGCAATATATTCGCTGTCGCGGTTCAGGAAGTTCTGGGATGCTTTCTGGAGCTTCTGCGGTTCGTCCCCGACTTTGATGTTGACGGCTGCATCCACCTGAATATTGATGTAGTCAGCGGTCGGAACGGCGTCGCTCGTCTTCACATCGATCGCTACCAGCTTCAGACTCAGCTTGTCCAGCCGCTCAAAGAATGGGAGCTTGATGCCGGCTTTACCGATCAGGATCCGCTGGCCTTTTTTGAAACCGGAAATAATAAATGCGGTATCCGGCGGTGCCTTCACATAACCGCTCGCCAGAATGGCAAGAATGATCACCACAACGGCGATCACGGCAATCATGGTTGCATGTTCGAATACAAATTCCATCTTGTTTCCTCCCTTTTTTCTGCGGATGCTTTTCGCTCCGCGTTCTGCTTTTGTGTCTGTGTTATTTTCACTATAGCATTTTTTGCGGGATAAATACAACTGCATTATTATTACGATTTTGTAAGATTTCTGTTCGGGCAAAAACAATCCGCTGGAGCAGATTCTGATATGCCTTGCAACAAAAAAACGAAGGAGCTTCTTTTTACAGAAACTTCTTCGCCTTTCCTTTTTTTCACTGATCCTGCTCTTATGCTCTTTCGACAATCTTCTCCAGCGCTTTTGTGATCGCTGCTTTCAGCTCCGTCTGATCTGCCGGTGTCTTGACGGCCAGCTGACGGATCAGTGCTGTTACGTGATCGTCTCCAACCTCACCAAGGCTCGTAACGGCCGCGATTTTTACGTCTACATCGTCTACTTCCAGAAGAGAAGTCAGAATATTAACAGAACCATCATTTCTCGAAGCTGCACAGGCTTTTGCAAGCGCTACCTGCGTTGTCTTGTCTGAATCCAGATACTGTTTTCTTAATTTGTCCCATTTTCCTTTTTCCACCATTTTTTTCAGCTTGTCTTCCGATGCCTCTTTTGAACCAAACATTGTAAATCCTTCTTTCTTTTTGCTCTTATTTTTGGTGGATGCAGCAACTGCCGCGGCGAATCAAAAAGGTTCGTAGTGTTTTTGCTGTCGTCCCTGTCATGTCCGCCACATTGCAACCATGCTCTCGTCCATAACAGAAATTATACTCCTTTTCTTCTGGTTTTTGAACAGAAATACTATAAAGTTTTTATAAAAATTGTTACTTTTTCACATTTTTTTCTTGTTGTTCTGCTTTTTATTTCAGATATCCCGTATATTCCGCCGTATGCAGCAGTTTATTGGCGTTTTCCACGCGCTCCTTGGTCGGCGGGTTGATGCCTTCGAGTTTGTATGGGATTCCTAAGGTTTCCCATTTGAATACGCCGAGGGTGTGGTATGGGAGAACCTCTACGCGCTGTACGTTGTGCAGGCTGTGTAAAAACTCATCGAGGCGAATCAGGTATTCATCGTAGTCGCTGCGTTCCGGGACGAGGACGTGGCGGATCCAGACTGGTTTGCCGATCTCGTCAAGGTAGCGCGCCAGGTCGAGGATGTTCTCGTTGGTGCAGCCGGTCAGCTCTCTGTGCGCCTTGTCGTCAATCAACTTGATATCGAGCAGCAGCAGGTCGGTGTATTTCATCAGCTCATTAAATTTGCTGAAATACGGCTCCTCTCTTGTGAACGGATTTCCACTGGTATCCAGCGTTGTGTGAACGCCGTTCTTTTTTGCCTTGCGGAACAGCTCGATCAGGAAGTCGATCTGCAGCAGCGGTTCTCCGCCGCTCACGGTAATGCCGCCTTTTTCTCCCCAATAGTTTTTATAGCGGAGCGCTTTTTTCAGCACCTCGTCTGCGGTCTGCCAGTCGGCATCTTTTGTTGTCCAGGTATCCGGGTTGTGGCAGAACTGGCAGCGCATGTTGCAGCCCTTCACAAAAATCACGTAGCGTACGCCAGGTCCGTCGACGGAACCGAAGCTCTCGATCGAATGGATCGCGCCCTTTACCGGGCCATTGTTGTTCTGATTCATTTCACTCATATTTTTTCCTCTTCTTTCCAACTTACTATCTTTCTATTTTTCTGTATTTTCCGGTCAAATTTCAAGGTTCTGCTTGATTATACGGAAATCCGCGGTTCTTTTCAAGGCTTTTCCATGTACAAAATCGAACACATGGCAGGATAAAAATTTGGTTTGCTATATTGCATTATGATATAGTCTGTGTTATGATCTACTCAACAAGGAGGTGTTCATATGAATCCACAACTCAAAAAGGGCGTCCTCGAGCTCTGTGTCCTCTCCCAGCTGACAAAAGAGGACAAATACGGCTATGAGCTGACAGACGCCATTTCCCGCGAAATGTCCATCGCCGCAGGAACGCTCTATATGATTTTAAAACGACTCAAGGAAGCCGGTTACGTGGAAACGTATCTGCAGGAATCCGCATCCGGCCCTGCCCGGAAATATTACCATCTGACTGAAGCAGGAACAGCTTATCAGCAGGAGAAAAAACAGGAATGGCTGGATTTCACCCAGCAGATCAACCGACTGATTTCAGATGAAACGATCTGACGATAGAAAGGAAAATCATGATGAATACAACGTATGAAACTTATATGAATGCATTGAAACAGGGCCTTGCATCCTTTGATTCTGCCGCCGCAGAGGAAATTTTAAACGATTTCGAATCCCATTTCGCCGACGCCCGCAGCCAGGGTCTCTCCGATGAGGAAATCTGTGCGGAACTCGGCAATGTCGACGATGTCCTCGAATTTTTCCGTCAGGAATATGCCACAACGGAGCAGCCTGTTGCAAACGTGCTGCCACAGGAGAAAATCCACTCCAATTCTGAAGAAACACATCCGAACTACCCGTACGCCCCTTCCACCGCCATCACCGCTATGGAAATCTCCCTGCGGAACGCTTCTGCCGACTTTGCTCCGGGCACTTCCGCTTCGGTTGAGTTTGACTTTTCCGGCGACTTCGATCCGGACCGCTTCGAAGCAGGCATTGAGGGCAATACGTTCTGTCTGCGAGAGAAAAAGCTCATCCCTTCCGTATTCTGGAAACATCTTTTCTGCAATAATCACCAGAAAGAGGTGTTCTCCTTCCAGGTGCCGTCCACCGTACAGAAGCTGACGCTCCGCTCTTTGAACGGCGCGACCGGGCTTGATACCCTCTCCCTTACTACGCTCGAAATTTCCGCCACAAACGGCAAAATCACCGGCGATTCCCTTTCCGCATCCAGCTGCCGCATACAGGCTGCGAACGGAAAGATCGTCCTGACCCGTCTGCGCACAGACAGCCTCGATGTTTCCGCCACAAACGGCAGACTTGAAATCACCGGCGGCTGCTCCCGCGCATCCTTAAACAGTGTCAACGGCAAAGTCCTCTTCGAGGGAACCTGTTCCGAGTACCTGACAGCAAAATCCGTCAACGGTTCCGTAAAACTCCATCTCCCGCACGATCTTGCCGATGCGTCCATTCATGCATCCACGACAACCGGAAAAATCCGCCTCGTCTCCAATGGAAGAACGGAATCCTACACAAAAACATTCACCCGCTCCGGTATTTCTGCATTCACCATTCAGGCAAGTACCGTCAACGGAAATGTCCTGCTCTCTGACTTGCCGGCAGAAAACTGACAAAAAAGAATGGACTGGATAAAATGTTTTTCTTTAGTCGACTGATATGTAAGAAGAACACTGACTACAAAATCAGTGTCCTTCTTTCTTCCTTTACATATATTTCATAATAGTCGGCAATAATACATTCATATCTATTGGTTTTGCAACATGATCATTCATGCCACTTGCCAAAGCCATCTTCTTATCTTCTTCAAACGCATTTGCTGTCATTGCAACAATTGGAATCTGCGATTTGTTACCGTCTTTCAGTTCTCGAATTCTCCTGGATGCTTCATATCCGTTCATAATCGGCATCTGAATATCCATCAGAATCAGACTGTAGTAATTTTGCTTTGCTTTGTTAAACATATCAATACATGCAACGCCGTTCTCCGCTCTTTCTATCATGATTCCCTCTTCCGTCAAAAGTTCCGTTGCAATTTCTGCATTCAAGTCATTATCTTCTACCAGAAGAACCCTTTTTCCTTCCAGTTTTTTGATATTCAACTGACCATCTGCATGTTTCGGATTCCTTTCTTCCGCATTTGCTATTTTTAATGGAAGCGTGATTGTAAAAGTAGAACCTGCTCCCGGTTTGCTCTGAACTGTGATCTTGCCATTCATTAAATCCACCAGTTTCTTCACGATTCCCATGCCAAGTCCGCTACCTTCTATTCCGCTGTCTGACGAAGATCGTTCCTGTGAAAATGATTCAAAAATATGTTTTTGGAATTCTTCTGACATTCCGATTCCGTTGTCTGCTATGATAAGCTCTAATACACTCCAACCTTCTTTTTCGCCGGGATATTGGTTCAATGTACAGCTTATGTTACCGCCTTCACCCGTGTATTTCACAGCATTACTCAAAATGTTAATCGTAATTTCAGATGATCTTGCATCATCCATATGCAGGTATGGATATCGAATGTTCTTATTGACTTTCAGTGTTTGATGTTTTTCTTCTATCGGTTTTCTAAACATATCAATACATAAATCAAAGTTTTTAGAAACATCTGTTATTGTTTCATCCAGCGTTGCTTGGTTGTTTTCGATTCGTGCTAATTCAAGAATGTTATCAATCAAATGCAGCATTTTCTTTCCGCACAATAATATTTTTTCAAAGTAATCCTCTAATATAGTTGGCTCCTTTAAATGTTTCTCTCCCAATTCTGCATATCCAATGATTGCATTCATAGGGGTACGAATATCATGAGACATATTAAATAGAAATGTTGATTTTGCTTTATTAGCTGAATCGGCCAGTCTTGCAGCTTCCTGCAACAGTTTTTGCTGTTTCTGCTCATTTTCTTTTTGCTTCTTATATACAGAATATCCACAGGTACATAATATTACCAAAATACACGCTGTAATGCATCCCAGTACAATACTTAACTTATTCGTCTTCTCAACCATTCCATACGCTTTCTGCATATCCATTTCTATGCAGAAAGCACCTATCACTTCATTAGATTCATCTTCCGCTGTCACAGGATAACAGGCTGTAAAAATAGGTCCCCATGTTGTATCAACAATATCCTGAGAATATACTGTTTTTCCAGAAAGTGCTTTTTCTATATAAGGAACCATCTCCTTTTCAATCGGATCTCCTGGATGTCTGACGTCACCAGCCGATGGATCCAGTCCGTCTACAACGTAAATCAATCTACCGTCTTCATTTCTGGTTGCTGTGTAAATATATCTCGTAGAATTCAGCGTTCTGATTTCATTCATATATGTCGACATATTCTTGAATAGTTCTGTATTCTCATCAGCTTTACTTTTTATTTCATTAAAATCTTTTCGTCCCAGTCTGTCATTTACCAGCTTATGAACCGCATCTGCACTGGAAATATCTCGTTCAATTTCTGTTTTCAGAGCAGTTTTGGTATATGCTTGTTGTAAAATAAAAGTATATGCGACAACAGCCAAAATCACCATTGCCAGAAGGAATACCAACCGTCCCTCAAAAATTTTCCAATGATTTACCGGATTTTGATCTTTTCTTTTTTGTTTTATATAGTTATTTTTCATCATCGTATTTCACATGCCTTTTATCTAATTTTAATTTAATACAAAAACGTCTCAACTCTTCACGTATTTTACAAACATGGGTTACATTTCCAGACTCATCCCTTTTTTTACAGTAAAAAGCATTCTGTGCCAACTGCCATCACACATACGGTATTCTGTGGAAATGCATTCTTCCGCCTTCAATCTTGCTGAAAGTGTAGAGATATCCAGAAATGGACGGATCAGCGAGCGGTATTCAGATGCAGCCATTGTATCACAAAACTGATACAGTTTCTGTTCTGTCATAACAAAATCCTCTCTCTATGTTTCCTGTCTGCTTATCCCATGCACCTAGAAGGCTCCTGATTGCTGCGGTTGCCTCATAATCATTCATGACAGGCATTTTGCTTTCTCAACTCTTCGCTTATGGTCTGCTTAATTTTTTCATCATCCAACGGCTTTGCAAGATGTGCGTTCATTCCTGCTTCCATACACCTTTCGGCATCTTCCCTGAATGCATTTGCAGTCATAGCAATGATAGGAATTGTTTTTGCATCCTGCCGATCCAGAGCTCTTATTGTTCTTGCAGCAGTAAGACCATCCATCACCGGCATCATAACATCCATTAAAATAACATCGTATGTTCCCGGTTCGGAAGCTTCAAAATGCTGAACAGCTTCTAACCCATTGTTCACTGTTTCTACTTTAGCTCCATTTTCCGTCAGCATAAATTCTGCTATTTCCACATTCAGCTCATTATCTTCAACCAGCAATACCCGGATATCTGATATATCTGCATCAAAATCTTCTTTTTCTTCTGGCCGTGCATTCGTATCAATTTTAAATGGAAGTATTACAGTAAAACAGCTTCCTTCACCAAGCTTGCTTTCAACGGTTATGGTTCCGCCCATCTTTTCTACAAGTTGTTTCACAATAGGCATTCCCAGACCTGTCCCATTATAATCAGAACGTGGGGAATTATCTGCCTGTACAAATGGAGTAAACAATTCATTTTTTATAAATTCTTCTGACATTCCAATTCCATTATCTTTTATTTTAAATTCACATGTCATGTGATCTTCTGATCTTTCAATCGTTCTCATACTCATGTAAATAAAACCATTCACCTTATTGTACTTCATACTGTTTGTAAACAGATTCATCAATATTTTTTTCAGATGAACTGCATTGCTCCAAACATATATACCACTGTAATCATCATGTTCTCCTATAACATGAAGTCCTTTTTCTTCTGCCTGAAAGTATAGCGACTCCGTGATTTCTTTACATACCTGATCCAGATTGATGGATTCATCACCAAAAACCACGGTATCCGATTCTAACTTTGCCATATCCAAAACATCATTTACCAATGATAATAGCAGTTTCGAAGACTCATTTATTTTATTCAGGCAATCTTTTGCCCGCTCACCATCATTTCCGCTTTTTTCAAGAATTGTAAGCATGCCCATAATGCCATTGATCGGTGTCCTGATGTCATGAGACATGTTATTTAAAAAGGAAGTCTTAGCCTTATTGGCACTCTGTGCTTCTACAAGTGCATTTTGTAATTCCTGCCGTTTTTCTTCCAGTTCCTGATTCAGTTTTAATGCCTGTTCAGCAGATTTCTTGAATCTTTCCTCCGCACGTTTTGACTTCTTCCAAGAACGAAGAATGATACACAGAACAACGAAAAAAGAAATTCCAACGATAAGTGAAACTGTCAGTAAATTATCCTGAATAAAATCCCTCACTGTAACTTTTCGTGAGGAAGCATTATACGAAACTACTGCACCCGAAAATTGAGCTGTAGGCATAGATGTCAGTGTTTTATTCAGAATGGACAAAAGAACCGGTTCTCCCTGCCGAACAGCAAATGGAACATCGGCTTCTTTTGTCAGGAAAACACTATGAAGCTTATTATTTTTCAAATAGTCAGAAACAGTACCTGAACTGCTTACAATGCAATCTGCCTCCCCTTTCTGCATCGCTTTTACTGCTGCATCTGATGTCCCATATTCTATAATCTCCCATTTTGGATAATTGTATGAAAGATATGCCTTCAATGAAAAATTATCTTTTTCAACGGCAACTGTATTCTCTTTATTTTCATCAAAAGAATCCTTTACCGTAATTGCTGCCATATTGAGAGTCAATAGCGTATCCGACAAAGCAACTCCTTTTGTTTCTGCAAAGTATGGATTCTGGTTTGTATGAAAAATCAGGTCTATTTTTCCATCCTGCAATGCCTGAAGCAGTTCACTTCTTGTATCATACCCCTTTAATTCAAATTCCAGAGTCTGACCTTGCAGACAATTTTCTGCAAGATCCACATAATCTGTAATAACACCTGTCAATTTGCCTGTTGATGGATCTACACTACTGATACCTCCATCCTGATTCAGATACCCTATCCTGATTGCTCCATGCTGCCCGATCCACTCCCTTTCTTCTTTTGAAAGAAACGAGCTGCTCTGTGCAGAAAGATAACGCCTGTAGAGATCATCAGTGTAAAATGGGTTGTCATCCTTGATTCTGCGCATAGCACTATCCAATGCTTCTTTGATATCCGGACGTTCTGGATTTATAGCGAAATAGATTTCTGTCTCTCCAATACTTGTAAGCGGTGAAATATCCGATTCTTCCCAACGGGATTCTTCTACCGAAACGAAGCAGTCAATTTCATGTTTCGACAGTTTGTCCATAATTTCTGTGGTTGTAGAAACATTGATATGCTTCGTATGCAGACCATATTTTGATTCCCATTCATTAAGCACATCCTCCACTATATTATCTTTAGACACACCAATATTTTTTCCCTCAAAAGAATCCAAATTTCCTGCTGTAAGATCCATATTGGATGCATCCGTATAGATGTAGTATTTCTCTTCCCCCATAGGCATATCGGAAAAAAGCATATTTTCAGCACGTTCGTCTGTATAGGAAATGCCACCAAGAATATCAATTTCTCCATTTTCCAACTGTGTAAAGCAGTTTTTCCAATCACTTGTTATGTATTTATATGTCCATCCTGCATAACCTGCAATATCTTGAAGATACTCATAACCATAGCCGCTTCTTTCTCCCTTTTCATTGACTACATTATAAGTTTCCTCAAAAGATCCTACCCGAATAACATGATCAGAATTTTCTTGGGCAGATGTGGAAACAGGAAAAACAACCAAACATATCATTATGCAAAATATAAAATAACAAAATTTGAAATTTCTTATATTCTGTACTAATTTGCACTTCTTCATCTTTCTCCCACCCTCCAGGCTACAGTCGCTTGCTTGCTTGCAGATTTTAATTTTACATTCATTAATGTTCAATACCTCCACAACATTTTTATAAATATCTTTGCGACAGCTTCTGCTGTACTTTTACTATAATTATACTCTACAGCCAACTTGTGTCAATTTACTAACAGAGTAATTACATTCTTTTACTCCTTAATCTTGCTATTACTCTCCCCACAAATAGAGCCGAACTAGAGCCATTCGATAAAACAAATGCCGAAAACCCGCATAAATACAGGCTTTCGGCATTTTAGTCCGTTACTCGAACTCCTTTGCGGACTGCGTTTCATGACACGCAAAGGCTGTTATTAGAGGTTTATGTTTCAAACACGCGTTCTGATTTTTCGTTTTTCGCACCGCTTATGAAGAAATAAACTCCAAAATAACTCCATTTTACTCTTTATTATTTTGTTGTTCTTCTCTTGCGTACAGGAGATCCAATGCCTGACATACAACACCACTCATGCTCTGATAGTGTCTTTCTGCATACTCAACAAGTCTCTGTTTTTGTTCTGGAGTCACCCGTACTCGTATGTTTTCTTCTTTGCCATCTTTTGGTGTTTTTCTAGCCAAACATATCACTTCCCTTCCACAAGTACAGTTTACTACTGATTACTACAAAATGTCAATCTATTTTTGTTATTTATATATATATTCTCTTGGACTAATCTTGAGTTATCTTGGACTAATTTACTTCTCACTCCTGTAGATCTTTATCTACAATCTCCCAGTAACCATTCTTTGGAGATCCATGTCTTATAAGAATACCATACTCTTTTAACTTCTTAATATTGTTCTCAATATTTCGACTGGCAACCCCAATTTTTTCAGCTAACTTAACTGCTGATAATTGATGATCTTCTGAAAGTAACTTTATAATCTTTTGCTGTGTATCGTTGAGGTCTGTTCTCCACACTACCTCCGATGCTTCTCCGATGTTTTCTTTTCCATTTGTCATCGGAAATGAACTACGGAACAGCTCTACCCGAAACATATTATCGAATTCCTGAAATCTCGGCTTCGAAAGTCCATACTCTTCTGCAGCATTAAGGATTCTTTTTATTCCGCTTCCCCATGCTTCTACAAGTCCCATCTGACTGAATATATTGGCAATGCCTTTATTCCGGATCTTCGAATGACCATTCATGACTTCCTCATAAGTTAATCCGTTATATAATCCACCCGGAGAAGTCACCTCCAGTCTTTCATCATAAACTGCGACCTGAATACAAGATTCATCCAACAGGTTACGGTGACAATGGGCGTTAATGATCATTTCCCTGATTGCTTCCGGTGGTAGCTCATATTTCTCTTTTCGCACCAAACCGTCAATTGTTGCTCCAAGTCGAATATTTCTCAATACAAAATCTACTGCTTCTTCGATTTGTGTATAGATTGGTCCTATAAATTCTCTCTTATCAAGAAATACTGCGCGATCTATTCCCTTGAATACCGCACATTGGGTTTTAGAAAATGAGAAATAATCTGATGTCAGCAACGCATAGGCATTCGTTGCCAGAAGCTGTCCCTCACTCTGCTTTAAGATCTTCCAGTTTATCAGCTGCTCTTTCTTCACAGAATGCTCTGACATTCCTGCTTTTTTCCGGAACTTTTCAATATCCTGGCAAAGTTTCTCTGTAGCTTCTTCTGAAACTGGATATCCTACACAGGTAAGTTCATCCCAGGAGATTCTGTCTCCTTCCATCTCCAGTTCTTTTATTTTCTCTGAAAATGCCTACCTTGATGTACCTGCAACACGGATATAAGTACCATTATCTTTTCCCTTTGATTTTAGATAATATGGTCTATTCTTTCCTGCTTCTACTGATACAACAATAACTGTTTTCCCGTTTACCGTCTGCGGCTCAATATCAGGAATGATCTGTGGCACACAGGAATCAGAAACTGCATTGGCAATTCCATCCATCAGCTGAAACAACACATCATTTTCCACACCAACAATCTGGTGTGTTTTATCATCTACTCCAACAATCAGCTTGCCACCTTGTGTATTGGCAAAAGCTACGATTGTCTTCATGTACTTTCCACTTTTATCAGGTAAGGATACCTTGTACTCAATATTTTTCGATTCCCCGGAAAACATAGTATCTTCTACCATCCTTTCACTCCTAATCTATACTCGCACCATTGGTGCGAATAATTCTATTTCCAGAGTAAACCTCTCTGGATCATTAACACTATTATACGTTCTATCCTTCTTTTCTAGCAAGCAAGAAAACAAAACAGTTCATTTTTTCTTACCATTTTCTTCTGTTCTTTTAGATGCCAGATAAAGTCTCGTCATCTCATCCATGAAAGTAGTTTTGTCCTCATTGTTCATAGTTCCACTGGCAAATAAAGCAGCTGCCTGTTCAAGAATCTTCCTTGCCTGTTTAGCACCAGAATATTCACTTGGCTCATCATTACCCAAGCACACATTTCTCATGTAATTCTTTAATACAAGTCTCCCACATATCCATCTGCTTCCAGATGCATATAGCACTCATCCACCTTCTCTGATTCCAGAATCCGCAAAACGTGTTCCATACCTATAGCAAGTTCTTTTGTTTTTAACTCTTCCAGCGGAATCCAATAAACTCTTCCTTCCTCAGAACTCTTTAATTCTCCGGTAAACTTATCCGCTTTATACAAGGTAATAACATAGTGCACTCCGCTCTTATGCCAATGATATAATCCTCCAAGCTTCGGTGCTTCAACCGTAAGTCCTGTTTCTTCCCAGACTTCCCGAATCATAGATTTCTGAAAAATCTCATTTGCTTCTACGTGACCGCCTGGAAAAGTTGTACCGGTATAGCTATCATTTACTTTATCCAGAGCCAGTACATTCCCTTTATGATCCTGAATCATACACATATTCATAAAACAGACCTTCTCAATCCGACTCTCTTCTTTTTCATTCAGAGATTTTCTGACACGTTTGTTGATATCCGATCGTTTGGATTTATAATGCTTGAAGACCTCTCCATACGGAATCCAGATTTCTGCATCTTCAATTTTTTCATAAACAGAATCCACCACTTCTTCCAGATGTTTGTCACTCGGAAAAGTACATTTTTTCATATAATAATCTCTGGTTGCCTGAAACATCCATTCCGCAATCTTTTCTTTCTGCTTCATTTTTAACTGTGAATACTTCTTATTCGTTTGCAGTAGTCTCCCATCTATCATCTTATGGTTTTTCCGTGACATCGGTTTGACCTCTTTTCTTCTTTTTCGTTCAGATTTTACTATACCACAGAATCATGCCTGCGTCATACTTCTGAACTTCGATGTCCTCTTTTTCTTCTCTCAGTACCTTATTTATAGAGGGATCTTTTTTAAGGACTCTCTTCCGGCGGCTGTGCCACCGGTAAATAGCAAGGACAGGAAGTGTATATACACTTCCGAAAAACCAACAATTTAGGGAATCCTGCCCTAAATTAAAAACTCAGAAGTCACTACTTCGAAGAACCAATGAAAGGAGAATCTGCCTATGGCAAAGAGAAAAAGAAATATACAAATTTTGTTTTGTGTTTCCCCGGAAGAAAAGAAGCTGATTCGCAGAAAGATGATTGAATCAAAAACAAAAAATATGGGAGCTTACCTTCGTAAAATGGCAATCGACGGTTACATCGTCAACACCGATACTCCTCCACTGAAGAAACAGTATGAGGAAATGCATAAGATTGGTGTGAATATTAATCAGATTGCGAAAAAAGTAAACAGCACCGGAGATCTGTATCCGGAAGAAATGCAAGAATTGAAAGAGATGGTGAAAGAATTATGGCATATCTTAAGATCTTCCCCATCAAAGTAACAGACAAGAAAGCTCTGGACTACATCACGAATCCAGATAAAACAGATGAAAAACTGTTAGTTTCCAGTTTTGGCTGTTCCCCGGAAACTGCAGATCTTGAATTTTCCATGACAAGAGAAATGGCAAAAAAGAATGGAATGGACAAAGGCGATAATCTGGCATTTCATCTAATCCAGTCATTTAAACCTGGAGAAGTTGATGCCGAAACTGCCCATCGCTTAGGACAGCAATTTGCAAACGAAGTACTGAAAGGAAAATATGAATATGTGATCAGCACCCATGTTGACAAAAACCACATTCATAACCACATCATCTTTAATGCAGCAAGTTTTGTTGATCATCACAAGTATGTTTCCAATAAGCGGAGCTACCATAAAATCTGCCAGATCAGTAATCATATCTGCCATGAAAATGGACTTGCCACCAGTATGCCAACCGGAGAAAAAAGTAAAAGCTATAAAGAGAACATGGAATATCATCGTGGCACCAGTTGGAAAGCCAAGCTACGTGTCGCAGTTGATAAAGCAATCTGGACTTCCATCAACTATGAGGAATTTCTACAAAAAATGCAGTTAGCCGGATACGAAGTCCGCCAAGGAAAGCACTTATCCTTCCGTGCACCGGAGCAGAAGAACTTCACTTATATGAAATCTCTCGGAAGCTATTATTCCGAAGAAAATGTCCGCATCCGTTTGGCAAAAAATCGTAACAAAGTAAAAGCTCCAAGGCATCTGTCCAGAGAAGCTCGCCTGTATATCAATATCTCCACGTATGTTACAACCAGCAATCGAGAAGGATTTGAACGTTGGGCAAAACTCAATAATCTGAAAGAAGCGGCACGCACCTTCAACTATCTTTCCGAAAATAACCTGCTGAATTATGAAGATTTCCAACAGCATCTTTCTGATGTTGATGCTTCTGTTAAAGCGGCTGATCAGAGAATAACGCAAATCAACAATGAGCTGAGTACACAGAAAGTCATTCAGAAACACTGTGATTCTTACCGGCTCTGCCGAAAAGTGATTGAAGATTGCAAATCTGCAAAAAATCCAAAAGCATACCGCACCAAGCATCAGGCAGAATACCAGCCCCACGATTCACTAAAAAAAGAGCTTCAGGATCTCGGTGTTACCAAAATCCCAAGCTCCAATAAAATCCAGAAGCGGAGTGAACATCTTGAATCTGAACAGGCTGCTACTGTCCGAGAAAAACAGGAATTGCGAAAAAAGCAGAAGACACTGGATATCATTAGACAGAATTTCACAGCACTGCTCTATGCTCCTCAAATATCAAACAACGATATCAATCGTACCGTTGCATCAACACTTCAACATTAATGTCCGAAACGTTTTAAACCATATAACACAAGAAAACTGATTCCACCGCAATGGATCAGTTTTCTTTAATAATAGCTACTTCATTTTTCTCTTTTTATAGAATCCTACAATCAAACCAAGACTAACAATCTCTATTAAAAACCATGCACCTATATTTGTTGTATCTCCGGTTTTTACCGTATTTATTATTTTCTGAATAGTATTTGGTTTATCCGGTTTTGAAGGTGTCGGATCCTTTGGCTTGTCTGGATTGTTCGGTGGTGTTTCTGGTGAAACCCATTCAGCTTTTGGCTCTATCGTTACATTATATTCTATATTCCCATTGATTTCAGATGGAATATTAACAAGGAATGGAGCAGATTCAAATTTATCTGTACCACTTTCCACATTTCCAATCTGTGCAACCAGATAGATTCCTTCATCCAGTTCTCCAAAACTCGTGCGTCCAGAAGTATCTGTTTCTTGCGTTAAGCCAGAAATATTATTTTCCTTCGCAAATGCAAACAATTGTCTTGCTTGTTTTTCTCTTGCTTCTGCACTGGTATCTTGTAACGATATACCTGAATCTTTAAAATCATCTTCCCAGATCAGCTCATCATTTTTCATATATTGAATTGGAAATATCGAGAACTTTGCTCCGGAAAGAGTCACTTCTTTATCCGAACTATTTCTCCCCTTGCAAATAATTTGAATGCTTCCTATTCTACTTCCTGCTTCAGCATGGATTGTTGAAATATCTATAAAACTACCGACAAGAAAAAGCATAACGAATAAAATAATGTGAATACTTCTTATCTTCTTTCGCACCTTGCTTTCCTCCTTTTTCTATCTCGTATACTATAAATTACAGCTATCATCAGCCCTATGAAGATTACTATAATTGTTGCAATTAGCACTTTAGCAGTAAAAGATAACTCCGGTTTTATATTTGTATCCGGCTCTTGCTTCGTTGCCTCTTCATAAGGTATTCTCTCTCCACGTACTAAAAGTCTGTGTGTGTTAATTGCAAATGGTGTACAAGTAACAAGTGTTGCATAATCCTTACCAGGTTCAATAGACAAGCTATCTGTCTCTTGTGGCAAAACCGTTAATATCTGATCAATCTGATATGCCAGGGTTTCATCTAAAACTTTAATGTAAAAAATATCCCCTACTTCCAGTTTATCCATATTGGTAAATAGTGTTTTTGTCGGAAGACCTCTATGTCCGGTCAGAACTGTATGTGTACTTTCTCCACCAACCGGAAGAGATGTACCCCAGAAATGTCCGACACCTGCCTGTAACACAGTTTCACTTGTTCCATGATAGATTGGAAGTTCTATATTAATCTTAGGAATACGAATGTATCCCATCATTCCAGAACCATCTACGTTCAACAGTCCCTCATAGCGAGCATCTATTTCCACATCTTCCTGCGAAAATGGATCAATCAAATCAATATTCCCCAGCATTTCCTGATTGTATGCTCTCGCATCTTCCAGCATTTGCTCTTTTTCTGCCTTACTTAACTTTACGCTTTCCTCATCATAATAGGATACAACTTTGGAACCATTCTTTTCATTCAAATAACTACTAAACGTTGGATACAACAATACGGAGAATGCAACCAAAAGCACGATCAAACGAATAATATCTTTTATTGTTATCTTCTTTTTTTTCTTCTTACTCTTCATTCCATTCTCCCTGTTGTTATACTTGGAATTGCGGTTACCTTCCATGGAAGATAACCGCCCATTCCTTAAATATTATCTTGTATCTCTAGTAAAATTATTATGCTTCTTTTCTTTTGTCACGGATGAAGCTTACTGCTACACCGAATACAAGAAGAGCTGCGATTACAGCAAATGCGATTGCTCCACGTCCACCTGTGGATGGAAGGAGGGAACCAGTGCTGTTCTCGACTTTGACAATTTTGCCATCTACTGTTCCTTTATCTACAGTAAGAGTCCAGTCATTCTCATCCGCAGTAGTGCTCTTTGTGATGGTAACTTTAATAGCATCTGTCAGTTTATTGTAACCCTCTGGAGCCTTTGTCTCTTTCAGATAATAAGTTCCTGCTGCCAGACCATTAATGTGTAAGTTGTATCCGGTTCCTTCAAATTTGGTTGCAACTGTTACCATATCAGTAATCACACTAGGATCTGTTGATGCCTGATCAGCTGCATAAGAATATTTACCATCTTCATCTTTTGTTACTTTAATAGGTTTGCTTTCATCAATGGTACCTTCTGTAGTTGAAGCGTACAAAGTAAAATGTGCACCCGCTAAGATTTCTTCTGGATTACTATCTTTTTTAACCTTTAAGATATCTAACGGATAGGTCGGTGTCTTCACTTCACTCGGTGTTGTAGTTGTTGTTTCACCTGGTTTATTACCATACTCTAACTGAGCCTTGTTCTTTTCTGTTACAACTGCGGCTTTATTTACTTTTGCATAATATGTAACAGTAAATTCTTTTCCCTTGTTTGCCTGGTTAGCTCTTACCCATTCTGACAGGTCAAGAGACATTTTTCTATTGTTTGCTGCATCAAGTGTTGCTGTTGTAGGTGCTGTACTAGCATCTGTAACTCCTGCATCTTTAAATGCTACTTTTACATTAACTGTTGTAGCACCTGCTTCAAGAGCTGTTCCATTTGCATCGTTTACAAAATCAAGACCTTTAGTTAATTCATCATGGATTTTATATACATATTCAGAGTATCCTGTTGTATCCGGGATTGCACCTGTTACTGTATATGTTACGACATCACCGATATTTACTGTTGTTTTATCAGCTGTTTTATCAATGCTTGGTGCTTCTGTTTTTAAGTCTACTGTAGTTGTATCAGCATCTACAGTAACTAAAGAAGACTGAATCTCTTTTCCACCTGTTACATATACAAGATAGTAACCAGCTGCTAAATTATTAAATGTATAAGATGTTTTATTTTCTTCTGTGATTTTTCCAGAAGTTGTTGTTGCTTCTAACTTTCCTTCCAAAGCTTTTGTAGTAAAAGTATTTGCAAAATTCTGTACTTCAGTAGCGTTATCAGATCCAAGTTTAGTAACTGCAGCTGCAAAATCTTCATCTTTAGAAGTTTCAGCGATATTTAATACAGTTGCCAATGTTTTCTTATAAGTCTCATTTACTGTATAAGCATAGTTCTTGTTCTGTCCTTCGCCTGACTCTGTTACATCAAATAATTTGTACAGATTAATTGTCTGACCTTTCAGATTCTGTGCTGGTTCTGTTGTTTTTACATTAACTGTAAGTGTGTGTGTTCCTGTTGCTCCTTCTGCGGCAAATGCTGTGACAGACATAGCCATCATCATAATCGCCGCCAGCATTAATGCCATGATTTTTTTCATTCTCTTCATAACAATTGTCTCCTTTTCTTGAGAATTTTTCTTTTATAGTTTTTCTGCTTTTTTATTTTCCTTGCATTTTTTATATCTCATTATGAAATATACCAGGAAAAGCAGAACAGCTATCAGGTAAATCAAATAGCTTCCGTATCCTCCGGTATCCGGAAGACTTGGGAAATGTTTATTAGTTATTGTGAAGGTAAATCCATCTTGCGATTTATTTATCGTTGTTGTATAACCATCCACTTCTGCTTCTGTGATGGAATACGTATAATAATAAATTTCATCTCCATCTGTCTTGTATGCCGGGAGTTCCTTTATCACCTCCTGCCATTTAGATTTATCGATGGAACCTTCTATTTTGTAACTCTCGTAACCTGGTACTGGTTCTGTCATTTCATTTCCTGCCTTATCTTTCCAGGTACGTGATATTGTTACCGTAATACTGTTTGGTCTTGACTTATCAAAATTGTTTAAATCCTTCCAAACTTTATTGATTGTCAGCTTGATATGTTCATCACATGGATCCTGTGACTCGGATGGCTCCGGAGTACCACTTTCTCCTGTGTTCAATGTTGTTTTAGTATCTGCCATCAATACTGCTTTTGCCGACGATTCATATGCTTTCAGTTCTGCTGTCGTTGACGATGTATCATCTGTCAGCTTTGCATTTTTCAAAGTATCATAGCTTTTTACCGAATTCATATGGCCCAGTGTGTAAATATCCCATCCACTGGAAGCGTCTTTTTCATAGCTGAGATTCAACCTGTCTGAATTCTTTTTGATCTGATCCAGTGTCTTCTCCAGCTTTCTATAAATACGGTAATTGTTGTCCTCACCTTCCACTTTTTCCAATGTGTTGAACTTATATTGTGAATCTAATTTACTTATTCCGCTAAATGGTCCGACAAGATCTTTTGTTCCACGAACCACATCACAGTAATACATGTTGTTATTCTTCAAAAGTCCTTCATCGTTGAATCCAACAAAGCCACCACTTCGTCCGTCTTTAGCATCACCATCATTGTTATTTCCGGCACCACCGGCATAGACATCATATCCATGACTGACACCGTAGACATTACTATCTGTAATTCTTGTTCGATTGGCCTTGATCAGACTCACACTGATATTGGATTTGGCATCATTATCATCCAAAAGTCCATTTTCATTACATGGAAGTTTGATGGATGAATCTCCGATCGTAATAATTGCAAGGTCTGTCTGTTGGTCGTTATCCGTTGACTTCTTTGAAAGTCCTACAGAGATATCCAATCCAAGCAGATTTACGTGAAGTAGTTTGCCATCATACAGTGCATCCACTTTAATAATTCCAAGATTAATCTTCAGAAGATTGGAGTCCTGGATTTTATCCAGATACAATGCCTTTATAAGTTCATTAACAAGTGAGAATATTACATTCACTGCTCCAGAATCCAACTTCAAATCTGCAAGATAAGCGAAACTTGTTCGTCCTGCAAAGCCGCCGGCTGTTCCACCTGACGCTACCTGTTTCAGTCCAATTTTCTGGTTCGTCTTGTCACCTGCTGTACAATTCGACATTCTTGCAAGATTTGCATATCCGATAAATCCTCCGGCAATCTGCTCATCTCCATTTGTACTCTGCACGGTGTAACCGTCATCCGTTCCTGTAACTGCACAGTCATCAATGTGAGAACCAAAAATGTCCATAACTCCAAGTGCTCCACCGAGCAACTGTCCTTTATTATTTCCAAGAACGTCAATCTTATCTGCCTTAACCACTCCACTCTTTCCAGAATAGCCAACAAATCCACCGACACTATTTAAACCTCTTACATTACTTAAGCTCGTTACTTTGCTGTTTTTTACAGAACCATTTAACAGCGATCCACCAAATCCTCCGGCCGTTCCGCTATATGTAACCTGATTGTTCTGTCCGGATTTTATTGCTGTGTTTGCGCTGACACTTAAGCCAGCATCTTTACTTCCGTTTACAGTTCCGTAATATACGTAACTTCTAAACGCATCCAACACATCGGTTCTACCAAGCTGCAAAAGTTTATCCAAAAGAGATGTTTCACTTCCTGCACTGATATTGGCAACTCCGGCTACATCAGCAACACCGAAGCATCCTCCGGCATATTCACCTGCGACTACGGAACGGATATTCTGTACAGAAACTCCTGCCTCTTCCGTATCCTTCTTGCCGAGTACCGTTCCTTCCAGATTTCCGGCAAATCCTCCGGCTGCTTTTGCATAAGAAGTGTTATTTCTTCCACTTGCATAAGCACCATTTACGATGATTCCCCAGTCATCCCAGGCTTCCACATCTGCATAACGGATAGTTGCGACTGTGGCATTTAATACTTTTATCAAATCTGCCGGTTTACTTAACAGTTTGTTCAGAAGCTGGCTAAGTAATCCTTCTCCGGCAGTAGGATCCACTGTTGCTACACTTCCTGGTCTTGAGCTTCCGACGAATCCACCAACATAGCTTCTTCCTTCAACTCGTCTTAGCTTTGTGACCTTGCAGCGTGCATCATTTTCGCCCCAGATCTGCCCACCGATCAGTTTTCCTACATAACCTCCGGCATAACCACAGGTATCCTTGTCATCTACACCTTCTGACTGGACAATCAGTCCACTCTGATAACCATCTACCGAAGATTTCTTGATTACTGGCACAAAGACATTAAGTACCTGCAGCATTTGTCCTAATTGCAGATTAAGACCGAGGATATCAACTCCTCCAAGCTTTGCTGCTCCGCCGTTTATCATTTCACCTGCAAAACCGCCGGCGCATCGAAGCCCTTTAATTGTCTTCGCCTGATAAGCCTGTCCATTTGTAATAGTTCCGGTCTGCATTGATCCGACATAGCCACCGGCTGCTCCGCCATTTGCCAGTTTTGTCTCATCTCGGTAATTGACTCTTCCTGCTACAACATTGTATCCGTAAGCATACTTTCCGATGATTGCATCCAGTTCAGCCTGATTCCTTACTGTTCCATGCTCCGCAAGATCACTTCCGTAACCACCCTTTTTTCCGACAAACTCCACCCATTTATTCCAGGTTTCATAATCCATCAAGGCAAGTGGTCCGTAAACTGCCGTATTTTCTTCTGTCGGATAAACAACGCTAAGTGCTCCCAGGATGTTATCTACCTTTACCAATCCCCATAATAAGGACAGGTTTCCGGTGCTTGCAGTATCTGCTGACTCCATAAGTCCTGTAAAACCACCGGCAATTTCTTCTCCGTATACAGATCGGATCCGGACTGCTTTGCAGACACTTGTTGGTCCAGTATAATCTTTACCTTTCCAATTCTTTGTATTGTTTCCCCAGATATGACCGCCTTCATTATGCCCTGCATACCCTCCGGCCATACCTCGTTGTACTTGTGTTGTTGAATCCGCATCCGCACGAACTGCACCACCACAAGGAACACAAGTCGTAGAGCTGTTTCTGATTGTCGGCACAAAGTCCTCCGCCAATGATGCCAATGTATCTGACACATCAACAAGACCACCTAAGATACCCGTATCGCCAAGAACATTTGCCACATTTCCTGGTTCCAGATCTCCCACATAACCACCAGCCGTAATCTGTCCAATGATATATGAGAAGTTATTTGCGTTGGAATCCTGAATGTGTCCACCGGAAATCTTTCCGGCAAATCCTCCTGCATCACCAAGTATGTCATTTGCCGATGCATCAGATGCTGTATTTTTCCAGGTCGCTTTTACTGCAAAACCGCCAACATTTCCTGTAACATTCGAATGTTCTATTGTAGAAACAACAACATTCAATGCATCCAGCACATGATTGATTTCTATCGAGTTGCCAAGTACACTCAAACCTTTTCCAACGGAAGCTGCAGAACCGATATCCATATATCCGATATATCCACCTGCATATCTGGCACCAGTTACTGCATATGTGCTTTCATTTTCATCATAGTATGTTGGTGCTTCATCTGCTTCCAGATCCTTCGGTTCCTTTACAGTAGTGTGCTTCAGATTCGTAACATCACAGTAGCTTACCTGTACACCGCTTCCGTAACCGATAAATCCTCCGGCACTTCCGGAATGACTGTCCTCTGATTTCGTCTTGTTGGCAGTAACATTAAATCCGTTGTCTGACTTGACTCCGGCATACTGCACATATGGAATGTAGGCATTGATCAGATTAAGCAGATCTCCAACATTTATATTCAGACCTTTGATTCCTCCGAGAATGCTGATTCCACCTCCAGCATCTGCCAATGCTCCGGAGTAAACATTTCCGCCAAAGCCTCCGGCATAAGATTGCCCATTTACATGATCCAGATTATATACAGAATAATAGTTACCTTTTCCTGCATCCTGGTTGTTAACCGTTCCACTCTGGAAGTTTCCGGCAAAACCGCCTGCTGTATCTGCAGCAACTCCGCCTTTATCAACATAAGTAACCGTGCACTCTGTATAAGAAGGAAGCAAGTACTTGACAGCACCTAACAACTTATTTACATTTAACAAAGCTTTGACATCCGCTTCACCAGCTACATCTGCAAGACCTCCGGTCTGTGAGGAACCTACAAATCCTCCGGCAAAACCGTCTTTATCATTTGCTGTTACTTCTTTTAAATTTTTCACATCGGACTTAATGATCTCACAGCTGTTACTTTTTCCGATGAAACCACCAGCTGTATAATCCACTACTTCGCCGTTGGAATTTGTACCTATTGCTTCTGCAGTCATGCCTCCTGCGATGCCATTTACATGAGCTTCGTTGATTTTAACTCTGACACCTTCTGCCACCGAAAGCAGATTTTCAACTTTCAGCAAGTTGTTCAGTCCTAACAGATTCAAAGTCAGTCCGTTTCCACCTGCCAGATCTCCCGGACCTGCACAACCGATAAAACCACCGACTCTGTTTTTTGCTGTAACAGATTTTACCTGATTCAATGTTACAGTATCCACATCTCCACCAACAGCCTCGCCAATCGCTCCGCCGGCATAATTTTCTTTTGCTTCAACTGTATATCCATCATTTACTCCCGTCACCGTTACATGATGCACAGTAAATCCAAGGAAGTTTCCTATTCCAAGCGTATTATTTAAAAGCCCTGTAACATTTGCTGTTGTTACGCTTCCGGCAATACCTCCGGCACGATTTTCACCTGCCGTAACTGTTTTTAATCCTGTGAGCACATTATCTCTTTGGGCTACACTGCTCACATCCCCTACGCCATGTTTCCAGTACGGAAGTTTATTTAAATATTCTGGACTGGATTCTGCAATATAGACGCCATCACCACCACCAAGAATACCACCGGAATAACTCTTGCCAGCCTCAACTGAAACTGATGAACAATTCATGTTACATCCCAGGATTGCTGATGGTGCAATTCCTACAAGTGACAAAAGCATGCCCGCTTTTTCCGGATTACTGGACAAGAGTCTTGTCAATAAGTCTTTTACTGTTGTTAAAAGGCTTGCATCCTTGACTTCTTTATTTCCAAGGTTTGTAATCCAGCCAACTGTTGAAATACCGCTCACACCGCCGGCATAACTTCCGCTTGCATTAACTGCAATGCTTCCGCTCGCTCCGCAGTTGACCGCATAACTGTTTGCCTGTGCTCCTACGATACCGCCTTGATAATTTTCACCAGATACTGAGACATTGCATCCTGTCAGATTGCAATTTAACAGTATACTCTGGGGCTGCATTACTCGAATAAGTTCAACACCTACATCACTTAACAAGCCACGGATTTCCGCATCTCTGCTGATTCCTGCAAAACCTCCGCCGTATTCTTTTGCGGTTACAGAATAACTACTGTTTTTCACGGAGCAGTCAAAGATTCTTGTTCCTACCTGCTGTCCTACAAAACCACCAGCATAATCTTTACCGGCAGCTCCGATAGTTCCTGCCAGATTCTCTACATGACAGTTTTTAATATTTACATTTTTGTATCCAGTAGGAATTAAACTACCAACCGGCAATGCCTTGTCCAGAAGAATTGTGATCAAATCTCCAAGTCCAAGTCCCGGAATTGCATTTAACAATGATGATAATGCATTCACCGTTACTCCAAGAGCTTTCGACAATCCGTCATACTCTGTTACACCTTCTGTATAACCAACAAACCCACCAGTGCGATCATTAATGTTCGAAACACTGACCTTTCCTGTCACATCACAGTTTTCAATGGAAACATCTCCCACTAGCCTTCCGGCAAATGCACCTGTTGCATAAATCGTCGGATCCTTTGCTCTTGCATTTAAAAGTGCTGATAATGTATCTTTCAAATTCAGGTTTACGTTTCCAAATGTTAAAACTCCTACTAATAAATCAACTACACCACCTACAAGCCATCCAAGTCCTGATGTGAGTCCACTTATTATGGTCTGAGTGTTTTTATGTTCATTCGTGTTATTTTGTACGTTTACATTTTGTAATTCTAGGTTTGATACAGAGACCGTTCCGGCACTGACACCAATATTGTTTACATTAACCTCATTCGTAACTGTTCCAAAAAAACCAATTCCTATGTACTTAGATCCATCCATTGCATCTGCCTGGTTCACATTCACATTAGAAATTACAGGTTTTCCAGTTGCCAGAATAGTGTTTCCATCCGTAATCATTGTTTGTCCATCTGCTAACTTTGCACCTTTGATATCCCCCGATACCATAAGTGGTGTCCAAAGATCATCTTCTTGATTTGAGTTCACACCATCCTTTGATAAGTCAATATCTCGGAAAATGATGTAATTTGCATTGGATGAATATTTTAAACCACCATATTCTTGCTTTAACTTCGTCAGACTCGCTGTTTTATTGTCAGGCAACCCCTGGTCGTTAACGCCACATAAACTACCAGTTCCTACTGTAAGACCACCCAATAAAGACCCTAACAGTCCGCCTACTCCATTCAGTAGACCCGTAACAATATCATCGCTTGTCAAATCGACATCTGCCAGCTTATACTTACCATTATCTTTATAATATAAATAAGAGTTATCACCGTTCACTGTATCTGGCTTTTGTTGAAATCCAGAAAGATGGGTAGTTGCCCCTTCTGCAGCAACAGCATCAAGCCCAAGATCCGCATCGCCTGGATAGTATGGTGTGTAGGAAGGCTTTCCACCAAGTAATCCACTTACTAACCCCTGACTATAATAAACATATAGTCTTGGAGTTACGCTCTTATTGCTTCCAATTGCCCGCAGCTGTGACTCATTTCCGATCAGAATATATTTCTTCCCGGAAACTTCTACATATAACTGCCCTGGTTTTGTTCTTCCATCTGCATGCTCACCATCTAGCCATTGAACTCCATCCGCCGCTTTTTCTGTCAATTGATCTGCAACTAATTCCGGCTTATCTGAATTAAACTTCTGCGATAACACATAATTATGAGACTTACTATAAGTCAGATACTCCTGATCATCTCCATCCGGATAAATCATCTGCCCCATACCAAACTGTGGTGCATCATAATCCAATGACATAACTGGTTCCGTTTCAGATTCTTCCTGTGCAAGCACCATTAACTGATATGGGTTATAAATGTAGATGGTGTCCGTTTCTTTGTCATAGAGAGTCGGTGTTTCATTTTCTTCTATTTCCGTACCCGTGATAGTTCCGGTAAAGGAATCCGGCACTGACCACATCTGTTCCAAGTTCATCTGGATGTCATTCATCAAAATGTATTGGGCATCTGCACCGTATTTCAGCTCTGTGCCTTCACTCTTTACTACATCTCCAGAACCAATCCTTCCATCCTTATCACCTGTGTAAATATAAGCATCTGAACCAATCTGTTTTAATTGTTCAAAATTATAAATGCATATTTTACTATCCTTATAATAAGCCTCTATATTATCTGTTGATTCCGCTTTAACATTTTCACCGGAAGATTCCGATTCGTTATTCTTTGAGTTTTCATTTGTTTCCTCCGATATCTTAGATTCGGATTCCATGGTGCCATTTATTTCATCTGAAACTGTGGATTCGGTTGATGCTTCATCATTGCTCATATTGGTTTCATCAGAAAGGTCCACTTGGCTCGTGTTGGTACCTGATGGATTCAGATCTGCTGCATCCGCAATATTCACTTGAGAAAATAAGATAGCCATACATAGTATGACTGCGATAATTCTGTTCTCTATCCTTCTTTTTTTCTTCATATCTGGACCTCTAATCTTTTGCCTTCACTTGTTACTTTAATTTTGCCTCTTTAACCAGTTTTGCTGCTTTGCCGCCTCCTGAAAGCATTGCATCAGCTGATTGGAAAACGCTCCGCATTCACCATTTGAAATCATCCGTATCGCTTCTTCATGTTCATATTTTCTTTTGTATGGTCGATCATTGATCAATGCATCGTAAGCATCAACAATCCCAACGACCTGTGCGCACATCGGAATCGCATTCCCTTTTAAACCGTCTGGATATCCTGATCCATCATATCTTTCATGGTGGTGTCTGCATATTTCATAGCTATATTTGTTCAGCTTTTCCGTTGTTATCCCCTCTGGGAATCTCTGGGTCATCGCCGCACCTACTAATGGATGTTGTTTTACTACATTCATTTCTTCATCTGTCAACTTTCCATTTTTATTCAAAATTTCAATTGGTACTTTTATCTTTCCAATATCATGAATCGGTGCCAAATGGGCTACTGAAGCAATTTCTTCATCCGTAATTCCGTATTCCGGATAATTCTTCTGCAATTGAAGATATACCTGTTTCGTATAGAAACTGATATCATCTTGATACCCTGATTCAACTATCTGATTATGATTCAATACAGTAGTTAAAAGTGATACCATATCCCAATACTGCTTTGCCAAATCCTGTTCTTTCTTTACGAGTTCCTGTTCCATTCTTATAACTGTGTTCTGGACAATCGTCTCATTATGTAATGTAATAATTGCAGTATTCTCATTTGCATCTATATATTTTTTTGCTTCCATCCAAACATATTCATTCTTATCTTTTCCCGTAATTCTGCGATATGGAAGATCTTTTTCCATACATCCATCAACCAGGTTTTCTTCTAATCCTTCACTTGATAAGAAACCATGAACCATTTTTTTATCAGAAACATACACATATCTTTCTACATACTGGCTTATGAACTCTTCATAGCTTTCTGTATTTCTTACTTTCTCATACACTTCACGGATATGTGAGTACACACACTCGTAGTTTTTATCCTTCAAGTTCAGTTTTAACACAACATAAAATCGTCCAAAATATTCATCTTCTCCAGGGCGGATAACATCTGAAACTTTTACGCTCTCTAATTTATTATTGTATGTATTCTGCAAACTCAACAATATTTTATGTATCTTGCAGGTATCTTCTAAATTTCTTGAGCAAAAACGATCTTCTTCCAAACAACGATTAATTGCCATTGTTTCCTCTACACACGATATAATTTTCATCAGAGAAATATTCTCCGGTTGTTTTGCCAGCATATAGCCACCATTTGTACCTTCACAGGCTTTTATGATTCCTGCTTGCTTTAACTTTTTTGTTATTTTTGGAATATAACTGGATGGAACACTTAGTTCCTGAGATAATTCTGATGTAGAGATCA
>NZ_QUHK01000015.1:25746-86338 GCF_003479665.1 Blautia sp. AF14-40 | reverse complement strand
TTATATTTTTTCAATTGTCTACTTGACGGGGAGCGGTTCATCCCGACAGTCCCTTTTCTTTTTGTCCGAAAAAAACTTGTAAATAAGACGCGAGTGTGCAAAAATAGACATAAAACAGATGCGGAGGCATCCTGAAAAAAAGAGGAGAACAACATGGAAAAACAGAAAAAGATAGCGCTGATTAACGATCTGACAGGCTTTGGCCGGTGCTCGACGGCTGTGATGGCGCCGATCGTGTCGGCGCTGAGGATTCAGGCGGTGGCAGTTCCGACCGCAATTCTCTCAGCACACACGCAGTTTCCGACGTATTACTTTGATGATTATACTGACCGGATGAAGGATTACATTCAGACCTATAAGGAGCTGAAGCTCGATTTCGATGCGATCTCGACCGGCTTTTTAGGATCGGAACAGCAGGTGGATATCGTGCTTGATTTTATCCGCCATTTTAAGACGGACCGCAACTTTGTCATCGTCGATCCGGTCATGGGAGACTATGGGAAGCTGTATCGGACGTACACGAAAGAGATGTGCGAAAAGATGAAAGAGCTGGTTCACTACGCGGATATCATCACACCGAACCTGACAGAACTCTGTACACTGCTCGATGCGCCGTATCCAGAGAACGGGGCTTCGATTGAGGAGCTGAAAGAGATGTGCGGAAAACTGGCGGAGCGGGGACCGAAACATATTGTTGTGACGGGCATCCACTTTAACCAGACGCAGATTGCCAACTTTATCTATAACAAAGGCGAAGACTTCCAGATTGTCATGGTAGACCGCATCGGCGGCGACCGGAGCGGTACGGGAGATGTCATTGCGGCAATTATCGCAGGCATGTATCTGAACGGCCACAGCCTGTACGAGTCGGTGAAAAAGGCGGCGGATTACGTATCGAAATGCATCCGCTACTGCGAAGAAAACGAAGTGCCGAGCTACTGGGGACTCTGCTTTGAAATGTTTATGAAGGACTTAACGGAGGAAGCGTAATGTATTTATATACTGTAACCGGAGCCGTCGGCGAGGAAGGGTATCTCGACCTTGCAAAGAGCGGCGATCTTACCGGAAAAAATGTCTATGTCAACATGACAAACAAATGCCCGTGCAGCTGTGTGTTCTGTCTGCGCCAGACGAAACAGCAGCAGGAGGGAAATACACTGTGGTTAAAAGAGGGCGAGCCATCCGTTGAAACGATGCTGGAGCTGTTCGCACAGTACGATCTGAACGTGATCAATGAACTGGTCTTCTGCGGCTTCGGAGAACCGCTTGAGCGGCTTGAGGATGTCTGTCGGGTGATCGATTCCTTAAAAGAAACGTATCCGAACCTGAAAGTGCGTCTGAATACGATCGGTCTTGCCAACCTGATCTATGGAAGAGATGTCACCCCGGAATTAAAGGGAAGATTCGATACCGTCTCGATTTCCTTAAACGCGCCGGATGAAAAGGAATTTCTGGAGCTCACGCGGTCGAAATTCGGCATCCAGTCGTACGAGGCGATCAAGGAGTTTGCGGTTCTTTCCAAACAGTATGTGCCGAATGTTGTGATGACGGTTGTCGAGAAAGTCATGCCAGAGGAGAAAATTCAGAAGTGCCAGGAGATCTGCGATACCTTAGGAGTTACTTTACGTGTCCGCCCGTTTGAAAATTGAGAGGCCCGCAATCTTTCGCTTGTATTTGAACGACATAACGCCTATAATGGGAAAGAAAAACAAAAGAGAGGGAGAGACGTATGAACGAGTCTAATGGAGTCATCCGCGATGCGAGAAAGCTCGGTATTCCTAAAATGCTGATTCTCGGATTGCAGCACATGTTTGCCATGTTCGGTGCAACCATTCTGGTGCCGATTCTGGTAAACAGCTACTTTGTAGACGCATGCGGCGAGGGGCCGTCCCGCGGTCTTACCGTATCCGTCACACTGTTCTGCGCCGGCTTTGGAACCCTGCTGTTTCATCTGTGCGCGAAATTTAAAGTACCGGCATTTCTTGGTTCTTCGTTTGCATTCTTAAGCGGTTTCGCCGCTGTTGCAAACCTGAATACCGGAAAATATGCCAGCATGAGTGTCAACGACAAGGCAGCCTATGCCTGCGGAGGTATTGTGGTAGCAGGTCTTCTGTACCTGATTTTTGCCTTGATCATCCGCATGGTCGGCGTCAAACGCGTGATGCGCTACCTGCCGCCGGTTGTCACAGGTCCGGTTATCATCTGCATTGGCCTCAGCCTTGCTGGTTCCGCCATTAATAATGCTTCGACGAACTGGTTCCTGGCACTGGTTGCGCTGGCAGTCATCATCATTTTCAACATCTGGGGAAAAGGAATGCTCAAAATCATTCCGATTCTGATGGGCGTTGTGATTGCCTACGCTGTGGCAGTTGTCCTGAATGCACTCGGCATCAAAAATCCGGACGGATCCGTGATCATCAACTTTGCGCCGGTTGCACAGGCAGGCATCATCGGACTTCCGCCGCTGCAGCTCTGCAAATTCGATCTGACCAGCATTATGATCATGGCACCGATCGCGATCGCGACCATGATGGAGCATGTCGGTGATATGTCGGCGATCTCTGCAACCGTAGGAGAGAACTTCCTTTCTGATCCGGGCCTGCACAGAACCCTGCTCGGCGATGGTCTTGCAACCGCAATGGCAGGTTTCATCGGCGGACCGGCCAACACGACGTACGGCGAGAACACCGGCGTTCTGGAATTGAGCCGCGTACATGACCCGAGAGTCATCCGTATTGCCGCAGTCTTTGCGATTATCGTCAGCTTCATTCCGAAGGTATCGGCACTCATCAGCACCATGCCGTCCTCTATCATCGGAGGCGTCAGCTTCATGCTGTACGGTATGATTTCTGCCATCGGTGTGCGCAACGTGGTAGAGAATAAAGTAGACCTGACCAAATCGAGAAACCTGATCATCGCGGGCGTCATCTTTGTCTGCGGACTGGGCTTCAGCAACGGTCTCTCCTTTACGATCGGCGGAACGACCGTCACCCTGACTGCACTTGCCATTGCAGCCATCGCAGGAATCCTGCTGAACATGATTCTGCCGGGCAATGATTACGAATTCGGCGTAAACGAGTCCGGGGACGAGAACAGAGGAATCCACGCATAAAGAAAAATGAAAAAGAAAATCCGTTTTTTCTGCATCTGTATTCTGCACAAAGGAATGTGCAGAAACAGAGGGGAAAAAGCGGATTTTCTTTGCATTTCGGTACGGGCAAGTGCATACTGGAGAGTAAGAAGATGTAAGGCTGGTAAAAAAATGACACACGAAAGATCGAAAAATGGGATGATGGGACAGGTCGTCGGATCCTTATATTATCTGGATCCAACGGTGATTCCGCGGCTGAAAAGTCTGCGAAGCGGTGACGATCCGGTGTTTTCGTTTGGTGTTTTATTTTACGCGTTCAAACGCAATCCGCGGAGAGTGGTTCAGCACGTAGATGATGCCGCGCCGTTCAAATCCGTTTTTCTGGATCAGATGCTGCATGATTTGATTGTCCGCATGCGTATCGACGCGCAGGTGCGGGATCTGTGCCCAGCAGTAATCGACGATCTGGGAGAAAAATCCGTGGATTGTTCCGTCTGAGGCAACCTGGTGGATCGTGCCATACGGCGCATCGGAGAGCCAGGAGCCGTCGTCGATCTGCAGATACGTCGGATCCTCACCGATGATGAAGGCAAACGCGCCGTGCAGCGTGCCGTTTTCTTCCAGGACAAAAAGCTGTTTGTCACGGATTCTGTTGTGAATCAGCTCCTCCGGCGGAAAATGGTTTCCCCACTGATTCGGATTTCCGGTTTCCTGCATAAAAGAGCGGGCGTACGCATAGATTGACATGATCGAAGTAAAATCCTCCGGGACGGCAAGTCGTATCATGATAAAAATTCTCCTTTTAGTTCAAAATAAGCAGTTTTATTGTAGCACAGCGGACGATGAAGCACAAGAAAGAGAAAACAGGATTTGACTTTTTGAAAAATCCCATGTACAATGCAGTTAGTTATAACTAACTAAAGCAACCAAAACCACAACAAAACGATTTCTGCCGGTCCTGGATGGGCCGGTTCCGTATCAAATTGTCAGAAAGGAAAGAATATGAAACAAAATCGAAAACGAAAAGAGACGGCGGGCATGAATTTTCTCCGCTATCTCGGCCCGGGACTTCTTGTCACGGTCGGTTTTATCGACCCGGGAAACTGGGCATCCAACATTGCCGCCGGATCGGGTTACGGCTACGAGCTTCTGTGGATGGTCACCTTGTCCACGATCATGCTGATTTTTCTGCAGCACAATGCGGCGCATCTCGGCATTGCCACGGGAAAGTGCCTCTCGGAGGCGGCGAGCCTCTATCTGCCTGCATGGCTGAAAAACACGATTCTTGCGACGGCGATGATGGCAGCAGTGGCGACCGCAATGGCGGAGATCCTAGGCGGTGCGATTGCGCTCCAGATGCTGTTCGGCATTCCGATCAAGCTCGGCAGCATGATGATTCTCGTGCTGGTTCTGATCTGCGAGTTTACAAGTGCTTACAAACGGATTGAAAAACTGATCATTGTGTTTGTCTCGCTGATCGGCTTTTCATTCCTCTTTGAGGTCTGGATCGCCGATATCGACTGGGCGCAGGCGGCTGTCGGCTGGGTAAAACCGTCGTTTCCAGAGCACTCAATGCCGGTCATCTTAAGCGTCCTCGGTGCGGTCGTCATGCCGCACAACCTGTTTCTCCACTCGGAAATTATTCAGAGCCGCCAGTGGAATCTTGAGGATGATGAGGTGATTGCGCGCCAGTTAAAGTATGAGTTCAAAGACACCCTGTTTTCCATGATCATCGGATGGGCCATCAACAGTGCAATGATCCTGATGGCGGCCGCAACGTTTTTCCAGCCGCAGAATGCAAAGCAGGTGGATGATCTCGCAACGGCGGGAAAGATGCTGACACCGCTCCTTGGAAATGCCGCATCGGTGATTTTTGCAGCAGCGCTTCTGCTCGCCGGAATTTCATCGAGCATCACCGCGGGAATGGCGGGCGGAACGATTTTTTCGGGGATTTTTAACAAGCCGTATGAGATCAAGAGTAAGGAGACACGCTGGGGAATCCTTCTTGCCATGATCCCGGCCGCAGCGGTCATTCTTCTGATTGATTCCCCGTTCCAGGGCCTTCTCTATTCACAGATGTTTCTTGGAATGCAGCTCCCGATTACGGTATTTACGCAGATTTATCTGACATCCTCGAAAAAAGTCATGGGAAAATACGCGAACAGTCTGCGGCTGAAAATTGCCCTGTTTGCGATTGCGGTGATTGTGACACTGCTGAATATCGCGCTGCTGTTTGTGCAGTAAAAAGAATGAGAAATAAAAAAAGGAAGTCCGCTGCGCTGATCCCTGAAAAAGAGACCGGCGCAGCGGACTTCTTCTATTATAATATGCTCTCCATGCAGGCATCGACAAAGTCCTGTAGAAGCGGAGAGAGTTTCCGCCCCTTTTTCCAGATCACGGCGATCTGCGTTTCCAGGTCGCTTTCTGCGAGCGGCTGGATGCGGAGTCCCTGGCAGAGAGAGCTCATGGACTGCGGGAAAATGGCAGTGGCAAGGCCTTCCTTTGCCCAGAGCATCGCGCCGCGGGGATCGTCGCAGACGCAGAAAAGATCGGGCTCCATGCCGCGCGAGTGGAACGCATCCATGATGAGCGCCTCATACCGGCGGTAGATGATGAGCGGAATATTCAAAAGATCCGAGAGCTTTAGCGATCCGTTCTTCTCGGGAAGCATATCTTTTGAAGAAACGGCAATCATAGGTTCAGAGCTTAAAATTTTATAGTCGACATCGTCGAGCCGCAGCGGCGTGCGGGCGATGGAAATGTCGATGATGCCGTCCATCAGATAGCGGTACAGCGTGTAGGTGATGCCGTCGTGCACCTCGAAGTTGACATCGGGATTGCGGCGGGAAAAAAGCGAGACGCACGGCATGATCGTCGCAACGGTGGTCGGTGTGATGCCGAGGCGCAGAACCCGCTTTTTGCCGACCTTTGCGACCTCAAGCTCCGTCGATTTCACGTACTCGAGCAGGTTGGCGGAGCGGTCGTACAGCAGTTTTCCGGCTTCGGTCAGGCGGACGCCCTGGCGGGTACGTTCAAATAAAGTGACATTCAGTTCGGCTTCCAGCTGCTTTAACTGATAACTGAGCGGCGGCTGGGACATATTGAGGCGGCGGGCGGCCTCGTGAATGCTTTCGGTTTCGGCGATGACGCGGAAATATTCAAGCTGGCGCAGTTCCATAAGAGACTTCCTTTCGTGAAATTATCTATGATATTAAAATTGTATCACTAAGCCATAAAAACAATACTATTCGTATTAATCATATGAGATTATACTGTCAATGTCAAGAAACAAAGAAATGGAGAGTGAAAAAGAAGATGAAAAGTCTTGGAGTCTACTTGAAGCACTACAAAAAAGAGAGCATCATCGCTCCTTTGTTCAAGCTTCTGGAAGTCGTATTCGACCTTCTTGTGCCGATGGTTGTTGCCCAGATCATCGATGTGGGTATCGCAGGCAATAACCGTCCGTACATCGTCAGCCGTTTTGGAATCCTCGTTCTGATGGCGGCAGTCGGACTTTGCTGCAGCTTCACCGCGCAGTATTTCGCGGCAAAAGCGAGCGTCGGCTGTGCAACCGAGCTTCGCCAGGCGGTCTTTGACCACATCCAGGCTCTGTCCTTTACGGAGCTGGATACCATTGGAACCGATACGCTGATCACCCGTCTGATCAACGATATCAACCAGGTGCAGAACGGAATCAACATGGGTCTGCGTCTGCTGCTGCGGAGTCCGTTTATCGTATTCGGTTCCGTTGTGATGGCATTTACCGTCAACGTAAAATGTGCCATTGTATTCCTGGTTACTATTCCGATCCTGTTCGTTGCCGTATTCGGCATTATGCTGGTCAGCATCCCGCTGTTCAAAAAGGTACAGGCGGCACTCGACCGCGTCACCGGAATGACAAGAGAAAATCTGAACGGTGTCCGTGTCATCCGTGCGTTCTGCCGTGAGGAGCAGTCTGTTGCCGATTTCGAAAAGAGCAACGATGAGCTGACTTGTCTGAACGAGTTTGTCGGAAAAATTTCCGCACTGTTAAATCCGCTGACCTATGTCCTCATCAACATCGCAGCCGTTGTCCTGATCTGGCAGGCAGGCCTTCAGGTCAACATCGGCAGTATGCAGCAGGGACAGGTTGTCGCACTTTACAACTACATGCTGCAGATCATCGTGGAGCTGATCAAACTGGCATCGCTCATCATCACCTTAAACAAATCCGTTGCCTGTGCAGAGCGTGTCTCCGGCGTACTGGCGGTTCCGACAACCATGAACTACCCGGCAAAAGGCGGCGCTGCAAAGAAAGTAACTGGCGATGCAGCTGTTACATTTAAAAATGTCAGCTTCACCTATGCAGGAGCCGGCGCAGAGAGTTTATCGGATATCAGCTTTACCGCAAAACGCGGCCAGACCATCGGAATCATCGGCGGTACCGGAAGCGGAAAATCGACGCTGGTCAGCCTGATTTCCCGTTTCTACGATGCGACCAGCGGTGACGTCATGGTAGACGGCGAGAATGTAAAGAATTACACGAAAGAAGAGCTCTGCAATAAAGTCGGTGTTGTTCAGCAGAAAGCAGTGCTCTTTAAAGGCAGCATCCGCGACAATATGAAGTGGGGCAAAGAGGACGCCACCGATGCAGAAATCTGGGAGGCGCTCACCACAGCCCAGGCGAAAGAAGTCGTAGAAGGCAAACAGGATCAGCTCGATTTTATGCTGGAGCAGAACGGAAAGAACCTCTCCGGCGGACAGAAACAGCGTCTTTCTATTGCGCGTGCGCTGGTAAAAAAACCGGAAATCCTGATTCTGGACGACAGCTCGAGTGCGCTTGACTTTGCAACGGATGCAAAACTCCGCAAAGCCGTCCACAATCTCGAAGGAAACACGACAACCTTCCTCGTATCCCAGCGAATCGCCGGCATCCGTCAGGCAGACCAGATCCTCGTTCTTGGAAATGGTACGCTCGAAGGAAACGGCACACACGACGAGCTGATGAAAACCTGCGAGGTTTACCGCGAGATTTACTTCTCCCAGTTCCCGGAAGAGCGTGCAGCTTATAACAACGAAAGCGGGGTGATCGCATGAAAAAGACAGAAAACAAGTCCGGAAAAAGCGGCATGCAGGTCATGAAAAAGCTGATGGCGTTTATCGGAAATTATAAAATTTTCTTAGGCCTTAGTATTGTCCTGGCTGCGGTTACCGTTATTTTACAGCTTTATATTCCGATCCTGTTCGGCGATGCGATCGATGAGGTCGTTGCAGCCCACCAGGTCAATTTCCCGGAGATGTGGTTCTATCTGAAACGAATCGTATTCTTTACCCTCGTTTCCGCACTTTCCGCATGGATCATGAACCTGATCAACAACCGTATGACGTACCGCATCGTGCGCGACCTTCGTTCCCAGGCGATCCGTCATATCCAGGTGCTGCCGCTGTCCTATCTGGATCAGCACAGCTCCGGAGACATCGTAAGCCGTGTTATCGCAGATACCGATATCTTATCGGACGGTCTTCTGCTTGGCTTTACACAGCTGTTCTCCGGCATCGTAACCATTATTGTGACACTGTTTTTCATGTTCTCGAAGAACGTATGGATCACCCTTCTTGTGATCTGCCTGACACCTCTGAGCTTCTTTGTGGCAAAATTTATTTCCGGCCGCTCGTTCAAAATGTTCCAGAAACAGAGTGAGACGAGAGGAAAACAGACCGCACTCATCGATGAGATGATCGGAAACCAGAAAGTAGTCAAAGCGTTCGGCTATGAGGAAAAAGCTTCCGAGCGTTTTGCAGAGATCAACAAAGATCTGCAGAAATACAGCCAGCAGGCCGTGTTCTACAGTTCCTTAACGAACCCGTCCACCCGTTTTGTCAACAACGTGATCTATGCCGGTGTTGCCCTTGTGGGAGCTTTCATGATCCCGGGCGGCGCGCTGACCGTCGGCGGACTTTCCGTTCTGCTGTCGTACGCAAACCAGTATATGAAACCGTTCAATGATATCAGTTCCGTTATCACCGAGATGCAGAACGCGCTTGCCTGCGCAGGCCGTATCTTTGCTCTTCTGGAAGAGAAAGAGGAGAGTGCAGACCCGGCCGGAACGATCGATACCGTGACGGGAAATGTGACGATCGATGATGTAGCATTTAGTTATGACAAAGAGAAAAAACTGATCGAGAACTTTAATCTTGACGTACAGCCGGGCATGCGTGTTGCCATTGTCGGCCCGACCGGATGCGGAAAGACGACGTTTATCAACCTGCTGATGCGCTTCTATGATGTCGATGCCGGAAAGGTCTGCATCGACGGAAAGCCGATCGACGAACTGTCCCGCCATGCGCTCCGCAGCTGCTTTGGTATGGTGCTGCAGGATACCTGGATCAAACAGGGAACCGTGCGCGACAACATCAGCTTCGGAAAGCCGGATGCGACGGAAGAGGAGATCATCAATGCGGCCAAAGAGGCACACAGCTGGGAGTTTATCAAGCGTCTGCCGAAGGGACTTGACACGGTTCTCAGCGAAGACAGCATCAGCCAGGGGCAGAAACAGCTTCTTTGTATCACCCGTGTCATGCTCTGCCTGCCGCCGATGCTGATCCTCGACGAGGCGACCTCCAGCATCGATACCCGTACCGAACTGCAGGTTCAGGAGGCGTTTGACAAGCTGATGCAGGGCAGAACGAGTTTTGTCGTTGCCCACCGTCTGTCCACGATCCGCAACGCTTCGCTGATCCTCGTCATGAAAGACGGAAAGATTATCGAGCAGGGACGCCATGAGGAGCTTCTTGAGAAGAAAGGCTTCTACTACAATCTGTACAACAGCCAGTTCCAGGCGTCATAAAAGATATTTGGAAAAGAGAACAGCAGATCTGTGCCGCGCATGCGATTTTGAGGCGTGCGCGCGCAGATCTGCTGATTTTTTATATGTTTTTGCAATATTCTGAAAAAAAATACGGCATGGGGTATTGACGAATCCTATCACAGGTGCTATAGTTTTACAAAAATAAAAAAAGACGTAGAAGTTTTTAGAAAATGTGCGGAGAGCTTTTGGAAATTTAATTTTCGAAAGGTGCACGACCGAAGAAGTAAAACTTTCAGGTGCTGGTTCTCTTCTTAAAACAAGAACGGACGGGAGACGGCGAGGACTAAAAACGGAGTGGTCTCTGGAGAAGCTCTTGAAAAGAGTGCCGAAGGTGCAATGCAGCGATGCAGAATCTCTCAGGCAAAAGGACAGAGTCAAAAAAGATACAGAAGAAAAACAGCCGCGGAACAAAAAAGCGGTGCGCAGAAACGAAAAAATTCCGGAAGCGCGGTTTTTTGCTGTATTTTCAATCAGAGCCATGTTCTGCAGGAAAAGTCCCGCAGGAGATGGTATTTTTTTTCTCAAAACGGTGCGGATGTGTGATCCACATCGTTCAGACCATACGTCGAATGGAAAGGGAGAAAAGAAAATGGATGCATTGAATCAGGCAATTGCGCAGATCAGTGATGTGCTCTGGAACAGCGTACTGCTGTTTCTGCTGGTAGGTACGGGAGTTTATTTCTCTGTTCGGACCCGCTTTGTACAGGTAAGAAAGTTTAAGACCGCGTGGAACCGCGTCTTCGGCGGTTTCTCGTTAAAGGGTAAGAAGGCCGGAAAAGACGGCATGACTTCCTTCCAGGCGCTTGCAACAGCGATCGCCGCACAGGTCGGAACCGGAAACATCGCAGGATGTGCGACCGCACTCGTATCCGGCGGCCCGGGAGCCATCTTCTGGATGTGGCTTGCTGCGTTCTTCGGCATGGCAACGATCTACGGCGAGGCGTATCTCGCGCAGATCTCCAAACGCCGCGATGAGAGCGGAGAAATCATCGGAGGACCGGTTTACTACATTACCCACGCATTCAAGGGAACGTTTGGAAAAGCACTGGCAGGCTTCTTTGCCGTAGCCGTTATTCTGGCGCTTGGCTTTATGGGAAATATGGTACAGTCGAACTCCATCAGTGATGCGTTCTACACCGCATTTTCCGTACCGAAATGGGTGATGGGTGTGATTGTAGCCGTTCTCGCCGCATTCATTTTCATCGGAGGTATCTCCCGTATCGCATCCTTCACCGAAAAAGTTGTTCCGGTGATGGCAGCACTGTATCTCGTCGGAGCCCTTGTTGTTATTCTGATCAACATCCAGCATGTGCCGTCAGCGATTGCTTCGATTTTTATCTGTGCATTCCGTCCGGACGCCGTATTTGGTGCAGCAGCCGGTATTACCGTGCGGAAAGCCATGCGTTACGGTGTTGCCCGAGGCCTCTTCTCTAATGAAGCCGGTATGGGTTCCACCCCGCATGCCCATGCGATTGCCGATGTCGAGAACCCGGAGGATCAGGGTGAAGTAGCGATGATCGGTGTCTTTATTGATACCTTCGTTGTCCTGACCATGACCGCTCTCGTTATTCTTTCTTCCGGCGTTCTGGAAGAGATGATGAGTACCGGTGTTAAAGGAACCCCGGTCGCACAGGCGGCATTCCGAACCGGCCTCAAAGGCTTCGGACCGGCGTTCGTAGCGATCTGTCTTCTGTTCTTTGCATTCTCGACCATCGTCGGATGGTACTTTTTCGCAAGACAGAACGTACAGTATCTGTTCGGAAAGAAAGCAGTCGTTCCGTTCTCGCTGATCGTCGTTGTGTTCGTTTTCCTCGGCTCTCTGCTGAAAGTGGATCTCGTATGGAACCTGTCAGACCTCTTTAACGGCCTGATGGTAATTCCAAACCTCATGGCGTTGATCGTCCTCGCAGGAACCGTAGCAAAAGCGGCAAAAGGTGAAAAAGTAGAATTCTAATCATATATACAGAACGGGAAAAAGGAGGAAAGTCTGCTGATGCAGACTTTCCTCCTTTTTGCAATTATTCAGAGCCACATCTCGATTCCGCTGCGCTGCATCTCGATGTGGCTTCTCGCCATATAAAATTTCAAGAAGAACTGTTCGTTCATGCGAGCATGACTCACAGTTCTTCTTGAAATTTTGCATGGCTCTGAATAATTGCAAAAAGAAAGACCGGCAGGGGAGCTACCGATCTTTCAAGGGGAGTATAAATAATTAATAAGGGGTTATTAATTGTAAAAAAATTTATGAAGGGTAAATTCTTTTACAAAATTGATTATAATACAGATAACGGGAAAAAGCAACATCGAAATTCAAAAGTTGGAAAAAATTACCACAATTTGGAAAGCAGTGGTCCGAAAGCAGGAAAAACACGGTATTTTTGGGCTTGCATTCCCCACTTTGGAACAGATACCGTGGAAAAACAGGGTTCTGGATGCATAATCTGCGCGGAAAAAGCGATACTAAAGGATGTCGCAGGACAAAAAAACATTCAGGAGGAAACAAGATTATGACCAGAAACAGCAAAAATGAATACAGCAAAAATGAATACAGCAAAAACGAGTACAGCAAAAACGGATACGAGAAAAGCGAATACAGCAAAAACCAGAAGAACAGCAGAGACTGCAATCATGTGAAAGACCGTGAGATGTCATCCTACGGTCAGCAGAACCGGGAGCAGGACGAGAAGGATGAGTATGAAAAATACTAAGTAAACCTTGGGATTCCGGCAGAAAAAGCCGGCGGAGGGTCCCATACGGACTCTGCCGCCGGTTTCTGCATACATATAAAACAGGAGAGAAAGTCAGATCCGGAGAGGGGGACCAGGATATGGCAGGCATGACACTGCTGGCGGCAGACCAGCTGGACTGGTACGTGGGAAAACCGTGGGCGATGATCATCGATGTGCGGAACCGGCGGGAATACGAAAAAGGGCATGTGAAAGGAGCGGTGAATCTTCCCTATGACCATCTGCTCGAACGGGTCTGTCTGCCGCGGGACAAAATTCTTGTGATCTGCTGTGAGCGGGGTGCCGCGAGCATGGCGGAGGGAAAGCGGCTGGCGGAGAACGGATACGAGGTCAAAACGGTCATCGGCGGAATGCATGCATACCGCGGACGATATCTGGTGGCGGGAGAAGAACTGTAAGGGGGCGGCAATCCAACATTTCTTCTTGTCAAGCGGGAAAAGATACGGTAAGATGAAACAGAAAACAATACAAAACCAAACCACAAAACGAAAGAGAGATCACGATATGAAATACATGTTTGCATCTGATATTCACGGTTCTGCCTATTACTGCAGAAAAATGCTGGAAGCCTTCGAGGCAGAGGGCGCAAGCCGCCTGTTTCTGTTAGGCGACCTTCTCTATCACGGCCCGAGAAACGATCTTCCAAAAGAATACGCACCGAAACAGGTCATCGCCATGCTGAATGAGAAAAAACAGTACCTCACCAACGTGCGCGGAAACTGCGACGCAGAAGTAGATCAGATGGTACTGGAGTTCCCGGTGCTGGCAGATTACGGCATCCTGATCGAGGGAGGCCATACCTTCTATATGAGCCATGGCCACATCTACAATGAGCAGAATCTGCCGCCGCTGATGGATGGAGATATCTTCCTGTACGGCCATACCCACGTCCTGCGTGCCGAGAAAAAAGGCGCACACACCTTTCTGAACCCGGGTTCTGTATCTCTGCCGAAAGAGGGCAATATCCCGACCTATGCAATCCTCGAGGACGGCGTATTTACGATCAAAGGCTTTGACGGCACCGTCGTAAAACAGCTCACATTATAAGAGGGGACGGGAGAGTATGGAATTATATGAATTGATCGCCCCGTGCCACTTCGGCCTGGAGGCGGTGATGAAACGTGAAATTCTCGACCTCGGCTACGAAATCGAGCGCGTGGAGGATGGAAAAGTAACGTTTCTTGCAGATGCAGAGGGAATCGCCTACGCCAACCTGTTCCTTCGCACGACCGAGCGTATCCTGCTCAAAGTAGGACAGGTCCACGCCGAGACGTACGATGAACTCTTTGAAGCGACAAAAGCGCTCCCGTGGGAGAAATTTATCCCGAAAAACGGAAAGTTCTGGGTAACGAAGGCAAACTCCATCAAGAGTAAGCTCTTCAGCCCGTCCGATATCCAGTCGATCATGAAAAAAGCGATTGTCGAGCGATTGAAACAGGTCTACCACATGGAGTGGTTCCCGGAGGACGGTGCACAGTACCCGATCCGTGTTTCGATTTTAAAAGACGAGGTTACGATCGGACTCGATACCTCCGGCGTTTCCCTTCATAAGAGAGGCTACCGCAAGCTGACCGCGAAAGCGCCGATCACCGAGACCCTTGCCGCAGCACTTATCATGCTGACTCCGTGGAAGGGTGACCGGATTCTTGTCGATCCGTTCTGCGGAAGCGGTACGTTCCCGATCGAGGCGGCCATGATGGCGGCCGATATTGCACCGGGTCTCAACCGTTCTTTCCTTGCGGAGCAGTGGACGCACCTCGTGCCGAAAAAATGCTGGATGGATGCGGCGGAGGATGCACGCTACCGGATCCGGAACGATATTGAGACAGATATTCAGGGCTTTGATATCGACGGAGATGTCATCAAGAGTGCCAGAGAGAACGCAAAGCTGGCCGGTGTGGATCACCTGATCCATTTCCAGCAGCGTCCGGTTGCCGAGCTGTCGCACCCGAAAAAATACGGTTTTCTGATTACCAACCCGCCGTACGGTGAGCGCCTGGAGGACAAAAAAGATCTTCCGGCCCTGTATCAGACATTAGGAGAGCGGTACCGCGCTCTCGATTCCTGGTCGATGTATCTGATCACGAGCTACGAGGATGCCGAGCGGTATCTCGGCAAAAAGGCGGATAAAAACCGTAAAATTTACAATGGAATGCTGAAAACCTACTTTTACCAGTACGCGGGACCGAAGCCGCCGCGCCGGGAAAAAGAACAGAAATAATACAAATGGAGGAGCAATGCCGAATGATTTTTGGCGTTGCTCCTTTTTGATAACAAAAATTAAAAGAAAAATTTTAGAAAGGTTTAATATTTCCTTGAAATCACTGCACTACTGTGCTAAACTGTCCTCATGCGAAATTTTTTCATCAAGCGGAGGAAACCATGAACGGACAGGAGATCAGAGACAGGCTGCTGCATTCCTACGAGAGGAGCTACGATATCGTAAAGCCGTCCGAAGTAAACGGCCATACATACGATGCCTGTGCAAGCTACCACGAGAGCGGCGCAAAATACGTGCTCTCAAAGAAAGCAGAGCTGTGGAGGATCAGCTGTCATGAGCATGCGTATTTTAAAGCGGTGGAAGAACTGAACGACCAGGACGTCGAAACATTTCTGACGGACCTGACAGAATGGATAGAGCCAAAGGTGGTTCGCGAGGGGAAGGAAGTACCGGATACCGACCACATGTACACGCTGGTCACCGGTATTTTTTTTGCGGACAAACCGGTTGCGGACAGCGTAAAGAAGAAAATCCGAAAATATAAGTATTATAAAAATTACCGGTTTTCTTTGAGAGGCTACTGTCAGGTGCGGCTGCTCGTCTTTGATACGGCAGAACAGAAAGTGTTTGGAAACCGGGCGGCTTGGGAATTGGTAAAGGGATATGCTAAGATGTTCCGGTCTTAGTTATCTATAAATTTATTCTACCAAAAAGAGGGAGGAAAAAACAAATGAATAGTATTCTTGTACTGGTTGTCGGAATCGGCATTCTGATCGCCGGATACGTATTCTACGGAAAATGGCTTGCCGAGCAGTGGGGCGTTGATCCGAAACGGAAAACCCCTGCATTCACCGAGGAGGACGGTGTGGACTACGTTCCTGCCAAAGCTCCTGTCTTAATGGGACATCACTTCTCATCCATCGCAGGCGCAGGTCCGATCAACGGACCGATTCAGGCCGCTGTCTTTGGATGGGTTCCGGTTCTTTTATGGGTACTCATCGGCGGTATCTTCTTTGGAGGCGTTCATGATTACGGCGCACTGTTTGCATCCCTGCGCCACAAAGGACAGTCCATCGGCGAGGTTATCGCAGACACCATGGGAAGTAAAGCGAAAAAACTCTTTATCGTCTTCGCTTACCTGACCCTGATTCTCGTTGTTGCAGCCTTCGGTTCCATCGTTGCCAATACCTTCAAGGCAGCCTACACCGAGAGCGGCGCTGTCGATGTGGCAGCAAGTTCTGCAAATGCAACAACCGCTATGATTTCCATTCTGTTCATCGTACTCGCCGTTGTGTTCGGTTTCATGGTATACAGAAGAAATGTATCTCTTGGCGTTTCCACCATCGCAGGCGTTGCAGCTATCGTTGTCTGCGTTGTTGTTGGATTAAACTTCCATCCGATCTATCTCTCCGAGACAGCATGGATGGTAATCGTTGGTATCTATATCACCGTAGCTTCTGTTGCACCGGTCTGGATTCTGCTTCAGCCGCGTGACTACTTAAGCTCCTTCCTTCTGTACTTCATGATGATCGTAGCCGCTGTCGGTGTCATCGGAAGTGCTCTGATGGGCCATGCATCCCTGGATATCCCGGCATTCACCGGATTCAAAGATACGCTGGCTCCGACCGGAAGTTCTCTTGGATTTATGTTCCCGGCCCTGTTCGTAACCATCGCCTGCGGAGCAATTTCCGGATTCCATTCACTCGTTGGTTCAGGAACTACATCGAAACAGCTTGACAATGAGAAAAATGCCCGCCCGATCGCATACGGCGGTATGCTGATTGAGTGTGCGCTTGCGATTGTATCTCTGTGTGCAGTCGGCTACATCTGGTCCAGATACGCAGACGGAACCACCGTTGTTCCGACCGCTGTATTTGCAACCGGTATCTCCGAGATGGTAGCAACCATTCCGGGACTTGGCGGATCGACCCATGTACTGTACTCTCTGCTGGTTCTGACTGTATCGGTATTCTGCCTGACTTCTCTGGATACCGCAACCCGTCTGGCAAGATACATGTTCCAGGAGTTCTGGCTTGAGCCGGGACAGACTTACAAAGAGGCAACCGGCTACAAAGCCGTTCTGACCAATCCGGTTGTATCAACCGTTATCACCGTAGTACTCGGCATCGGCCTTGGCCTGACCGGTTATTCCAAAATCTGGCCGCTGTTCGGTGCATCCAACCAGCTGCTGGCAGCCATCGGACTTCTTGCTGTTGCCACCTGGCTCGGAAAAGTCGGCAAAAACAACAAAATGTTCCTGTTCCCGATGGTATTCATGCTGATCGTAACCATCACATCCCTTGTACAGACCCTGATCGCAAACTTCAAGGGCCTTGGCGCAGGCGTTGGCATCGGCTGGTGCGTAGCACGTATCGTGCTGGCAGGCCTGCTTGTCATCCTGGCGCTGATCCTGGCTTTCGATGGATTCAAGACTCTGGCAAATCAGAAAAAAGCAAAATAATGTGTGATTACAAAAAAAGGCTCCCGGATAAAACGGGGGTCTTTTTTTGTGACAGGGTTCTTGTGTTTGCGTCACACATACGGTATAATGATCGCAAGTTATTTCAGCGTGAAAGAAGGAAAACGGTTATGAAAAAAATTGTATTTGCAACAGGAAATGCCGGCAAAATGAAAGAAATCCGTGAAATCCTTGCGGATCTGCCGGTGGAAATTTATTCGATGAAAGAAGCCGGCATTTCGGTCGAGATCGATGAGAACGGCAAAACCTTTGAGGAGAATGCAAAAATCAAAGCACAGACCGTTGCCGGATGCACAGACGGCGACATGATCGTGCTGGCGGATGACTCCGGTCTGGAAGTGGATGCCTTAAACGGCGAGCCTGGTGTCTATTCGGCAAGATATATGGGAGAGGATACGTCCTACCGCATCAAAAATCAGAGCCTCGTTGACCGCCTGGAGGGCGTGCCGGTGGAAAAAAGAACGGCACGATTCGTCTGTGTGATTGCAGCCGCCTTCCCGGATGGAACAGTCTGTACCACCAAAGGAACGATCGAGGGAAAAATCGGTTACGAGGAACGCGGGGAGAACGGTTTTGGCTATGACCCGATTTTCTATCTGCCGGATATGAGCCGCACGACCGCAGAACTTTCTCCGGAAGAGAAAAACGCAGTCAGCCACAGAGGAAAAGCACTGGCGGCGATGAAAGAACAGATTGCATCATATTTGAAATAAGAAGAGGGAAGAGAATGAGTATGAAATTTCTGATAGTGAGCGATACCCATGGACGGATGTATAACCTCGAGGAGGCCATGGAACGTGAGGAGTTCGACGGCATGATCCACTGCGGTGACGTGGAAGGGATGGATGACCTGATCAAATCCAAGGTAAACGGCCCGTGCTATATGGTCATGGGAAATAACGACTGGTTTTCAAACCTCCCGGCGGAGATTCAGGTGAACATTGATGATTACCGTGCCTTTATCACACACGGTCATAACTACGGCGTATCGCTCGGCCTGGAGGGAATCTATGCGGAGGCGCTTTCCAGGGGTGTGGATATCGTACTGTTCGGCCATACGCACCGGCCGGTCGCAGAAAAGCGTGGAAATCTCTGGATTGTCAATCCGGGCAGCCTCACGTATCCGCGTCAGATGGGAAGAAAACCAAGCTATGCCATGCTGACGATCAACGAAGAGCATGAGCTTTCGGTGGAAATCAAGTATCTGGATTAAAAAACGGGTCGAAAAAGGGCGGAGAACAGCCCAAAATCGAATGAATTATCGCAACTAACATGACTATTCCAAAGAAAACAGGGTAGTACCGGAGCAGGTTCTGACTAATTCTTAAAAAGTTTGTCAAAAAAATACAATTTAGGTGTTGACAGATGAGAAAAGATATGATAAGATCTCTTTGTTGTCCGGTGAGAACAAAACAACACAAAAAACATTTTGAAAAAAATGAAAAAAAGTGTTGACAAACCGAAAACAATGTAATATAATAAATCTTGCGTCGAGCGCGAAAGGGTTAAACGCAAATCGGGAAACCTTGTTTACGGGGTGTGGCTCAGCTTGGCTAGAGCGCCTGGTTTGGGACCAGGAGGTCGCAGGTTCGAATCCTGTCACCCCGATGTCGTGCGGGTGTAGTTCAATGGTAGAACACCAGCCTTCCAAGCTGGATACGTGGGTTCGATTCCCATCACCCGCTTGCTGCTACAATTTTGTAGAAGCTGTGTGCTTGTAGCTCAGTTGGATAGAGCAACGGCCTTCTAAGCCGTGGGTCGGGGGTTCGAATCCCTCCAAGCACGCTTCACTAAAATTAAATAGTGAAAAAGACTGTAAGTCGTAATTATGGTGGGTATAGCGCAGTTGGTTAGCGCGCCAGATTGTGGCTCTGGAGGCCAAGGGTTCGAATCCCTTTATCCACCCTGCCAGCAAGGCGAAACATTGGGCTATCGCCAAGCGGTAAGGCACAGCACTTTGACTGCTGCATTCGCTGGTTCGAATCCAGCTAGCCCAGTTGGATGCAAAAGTATACGGAGCATTAGCTCAGTCGGTAGAGCACTTGACTTTTAATCAAGTTGTCCGGGGTTCGAATCCCCGATGCTTCACTAAATACCCCATAGAAAACGCCCATGGAGGTTTTCTATGGGGTTTTTCTTTTTTGAAAAAATAATATGCGGTTATGACGGAATTGGCAGACGTGCAGGATTTAGGTTCCTGTGCCTTTCGGCGTGTGGGTTCGAGTCCCACTAACCGCAGAAAAATCCACAGCAGTAAAATGACAAAAATCAGATTCTAAATAATTGCAGCAAAAATATTCGCGCATCAAATATCTTAAAAACTCCAAACAGAACCGAAAATCAAATAGAGAATAGATAGAGGAAAAATGGTATGACAAGAGAAAAGTATGAGTCATTGCCTTTGAGCACGCTGAAAGCGCTGGCAAAATCCAGAAACATGAAGGGGATTTCCACTCTGCGGAAAGAAGCGCTGATTGAGCGGATGCTGGAAGAAGATCAGAAAGAAAACCAGAAAAACATGGAAGAGCCGGCGGTTCTAAAAGAGGAAAAAAAGACGGAAACTGTACAGGATCAGAATCAGGAACCGCAGGAAAAGCGGGAGGACGGTATGGAGCGCCAGAATCGGGAAACCTCGGAAAACGGCACCGCGCGCCCGTACCAGAGACCGCGGTATGTCCGCCGGGAAGAGCGCAGTGAAAACGGAGAGCGCCAGGAGTACCGTCCAAGAGCGCCGCGTTTCAATGAGCGTAGATTTCAGGAACCACGGAATTATAATCAGAATAACCGTGAGGAAGAGCAAAGACAGGAGCCGCGTCAGGAAGCAGGGCAGGAAATGAGACAGGAGCCGCTGCGTCAGGAAGCAAGACCAGAGACGAGACAGGAACCGCGTCAGGAAACCAGCACGCTCGACAGCGGCCAGGAGGCCTGCGGCATCCTCGAGGTCATGCCGGACGGATTTGGATTTATCCGCTCCGACAACTATATGCCGGGCGACAGCGATGTCTACGTTTCCCCGTCCCAAATCCGCCGTTTCGGACTGAAAACGGGAGATATCATCCGTGGAAACACGAGAGTAAAGTCCGCAACCGAAAAATTCAGCGCCCTTTTATACTTAAAGAGCGTCAACAATCTGCCGCTCGACCAGATCATGCGCCGCGGCAATTTCGAAGATATGACACCGGTCTTCCCGGATGAGCGGCTGCGCCTTGAGCGCCCGGGCGGAAGCATGGCGATGCGGATCGTGGATCTTGTAAGCCCGATCGGAAAAGGCCAGCGAGGCATGATCGTCTCCCCGCCGAAAGCCGGAAAAACGACGCTTTTGAAGGATGCGGCAAAATCCATCCTGCGGAACAATCCGGAGATGTATCTGATCATCCTTCTGATCGACGAGCGTCCGGAGGAGGTCACCGACATTAAAGAAGCGATTCAGGGATCGAATGTGGAAGTCATCTATTCCACCTTCGATGAGCAGCCGGAGCACCACAAACGCGTGTCCGAGATGGTCATTGAGCGCGCGAAACGTCTTGTGGAGAGTAAAAAAGACGTTACGATCTTCATCGACAGCATCACACGTCTCGCCAGAGCTTACAACCTGACCGTTCCGCCGAGCGGCCGTACCCTTTCCGGCGGTCTCGATCCGGCAGCACTCTACATGCCGAAACGGTTCTTCGGCGCGGCCAGAAACATGCGCGAGGGCGGAAGCCTGACGATTCTTGCAACGGCGCTTGTGGACACCGGAAGCAAGATGGACGATGTCGTTTACGAGGAATTCAAAGGCACCGGAAACATGGAACTCGTGCTCGACCGGAAACTGCAGGAACGCCGCGTCTTCCCGGCCATCGACATAGCCAAATCGGGAACAAGAAGAGAAGATCTGCTTCTGACACCGGATGAGCAGGAGGCCGTTTACAATATGCGGAAGGCATTAAACGGCATGAAATCCGAGGAAGCCGTGGAAAATATTCTGAACATGTTTGCCCGCACCAGAAACAACGGCGAACTGATTCAAATTTTAAAGAAACAAAAAATAGTATAAGGCTTGCAATTTTCAAAATTGTGTGATACAATGAGAAAGCTGTGCAAGGTTGATGAGATTTTGTCAGCCTGAAATACGAAATCATCAGAGTAAATCTGAGAAGATAACAATATTAAGAAGAGGTGAATAAAATGAGAGAAGGAATCCATCCAGAATACCATCAGGCAACTGTTACCTGCAACTGCGGAAATACTTTCGTAACAGGTTCTACCAAGAAAGAGATCCACGTTGAGATCTGTTCTAAATGCCATCCGTTCTACACTGGCCAGCAGAAAGCTGCTGCAGCTCGTGGACGTATCGAGAAGTTCAACAAGAAATACGGCATGAAATAAGAATTGAATCAAGCAAGATGAAAAACGGGCTGAGGTTGGAAGATCTCAGCCCGTTCTTGCGTTACGGATGCAGAAAATCCCCTTTGAGGAGGTAAACGTAAATTATGAAATCATCCAATATTGGCGGCCAGGCCGTGATGGAAGGCGTCATGATGATGAACAAGGACCGCTATTCCGTCGCAGTACGCCGGCCGGACGGGGAGATTGAGGTTAAAGTAGAGCAGCACAAGCCGCTGACAAAGCACAAGGGGCTTTTAAAAGTTCCGATTCTGCGCGGTGTCTTCAGCTTTGCCGATTCGATGATCGTCGGCATGAGTTCCCTTATGTACTCCGCTTCGTTCTATGAGGACGAGGAGGAGGAAAAGAAAAAGCCGGCGACGAAAGAGGAAGAGGAGCAGCAGAAAGCGAAAAAAGAAAAGACAGACAGGCTGATGATGTACGGAACCGTCACATTTTCCGTTGTCATCGCCGTCGTTCTCTTTCTGATGGTGCCGTACTTCCTGTCCGAACTGCTGCACAAAGCGGGAGCCGGAACGACACTGACCGCGGTGGCAGAGGCCTTTGCGCGTGTGGCACTGTTCCTCGGCTATCTGGCAGCCATTTCCCGTATGGAAGACATTCAGCGCGTGTTTATGTACCACGGCGCCGAGCATAAATGCATCAACTGCGTCGAGCACGGTCTGGAACTGAACGTGGAAAACGTCTTAAAGAGTTCCCGGGAGCACAAGCGCTGCGGAACGAGCTTTCTTATGTACGTCATCGTCATCAGCATCATCTTTTTCATGTTCATCCGGGTCGATTCCCCGGTGCTGAAAATTGTGATCCGCCTGCTTCTCATTCCGGTGATCGCGGGCGTTTCGTATGAAATTATCCGCCTGGCGGGAAAAAGTGACAATAAACTGGTCAACCTGATCAGTAAACCGGGCCTGATGCTGCAGCACCTGACGACGCGCGAGCCGGATGCCGAGATGGCAGAGGTTGCGATCGCCGCTGTGGAGGCTGTGTTTGACTGGAGAGCGTACCTGAACGAAAACTTTGGTTATACGTACCCGGCCAAAACCGAAAAGAAAGAACATGAGGAGCCGTGACCGATGAGTGTGCACGATAGAAAAAACTTGAAATCTGCACTGGAATCCGCTATTCTGTACTTACAAAAGCAGGGGGTGGAGGAAGCCCGGCAGGACGCATGGCTTTTACTGGAACATGTCTGCGGGATCAGCCACAGCACCTACTTTGTACACAGTGAAGATGAAATGCCAAAAGAACAGCAGGAGCAGTACGAAGCGCTGGTCAGAAAGCGCGGCGAACACATTCCGCTGCAGCAGCTGACCGGAGAGGCGTGGTTCTACGGAATCCCGTTTTTTGTGAATGAGCATGTACTGATTCCGCGGCAGGACACCGAGATTCTTGTGGAGGAAGCGCTCCGCGGCCTTCCAAAAGATGCACGGATTCTCGATCTCTGCACCGGTTCGGGATGCATCCTCATATCGCTTCTTGTGACGAGAGAGGACTGCACGGGAATCGGCGCGGATCTCTCCGAGAAAGCCTTACAGGTTGCGGAAAAGAACGGCGCACAGGCGGGCGGACGGGCATCGTTCGTAAAGAGCAACTTATTTGAAAACATCGAGGGAACCTTCGATGTGATCGCAAGCAATCCGCCGTATATCCGCACGGATGTGATTGAAACGCTGATGCCGGAGGTGCGCGACCATGAGCCGCGGATGGCACTCGACGGCAGTGCGGACGGTCTTGTCTTTTACCGGAAGATTACAGAGCAGGCAGGAAGCTATTTAAAAGAGGGCGGAAAGCTCTGTTTTGAAATTGGATACGATCAGGGAGATGAAGTGAGGGAGCTGATGGAAACCCACGGCTTTGCCGATGTACAGGTTCTGAAAGATCTGGCAGGCCTGGACCGCGTGGTGACCGGTATCTGGCACAAAGAACCCTGACAGAAATGAATTTTAATTTTGACACCATAATGACATCATAAACAGACGAAAACAGCAAAAAGGAGCAGTCATTTTATGTTTGATAAACTTGATGATATCCTCATGCGTCTCGAGGAGGTACTGAATCAGTTAAGCGAGCCGGACGTCGCTGCCGATGCGGCGAAGTTCCAGAAGCTGATGAAGGAGCAGGCAGAACTCCAGCCGATCGCAGACGCATATAAGGACTATAAAACACAGAAACAGACCATCGAAGAGAGCCTGATGCTTCTCGAGGAGGAATCCGACGAAGAGATGCGCGAAATGCTGAAAGAAGAGCTCTCCGATGCAAAAAAACGCGTAGAGGAGCTGGAGCAGGAGCTCAAAGTCCTGCTTCTGCCGAAAGACCCGAACGATGACAAGAACGTTATCGTAGAGTTCCGCGCAGGTGCCGGCGGAGACGAGGCGGCACTCTTTACCGCAGAAATCTGCCGTATGTACATCAAATACGCAGAGAGCCGCGGCTGGAAAACAGAGCTGACCAGCGCCGATGAAAACGGAATCGGCGGCTTTAAAGACGCAACACTTCTGATCAACGGAGCAGGCGCGTACTCCCGGATGAAGTACGAGAGCGGCACGCACCGCGTACAGCGTGTGCCGGAAACCGAGTCCGGCGGAAGAATCCATACCTCAACCATGACCGTAGCGATCATGCCGGAGGTGGACGACGTCGAAGTACAGATCGACCCGAAAGATTACAAATTCGATGTATTCCGTGCTTCCGGAAACGGCGGCCAGTGTGTCAATACGACCGACTCAGCAGTCCGTCTGACCCACTTCCCGAGCGGCATCGTCATTTCCTGCCAGGATGAGAAATCACAGTTAAAGAATAAGGACAAGGCACTGAAGATTCTGCGTGCCCGTCTGTACGACTTAGAGCAGCAGAAACAGCACGATGAGATGGCCGAACTTCGAAAGAGCCAGGTCGGAACGGGAGACCGCTCCGAGAAGATCCGTACGTACAACTTCCCACAGGGACGTGTGACGGATCACAGAATCAAACTGACCTTATACAAACTGGACGCCATCATGAACGGTGATCTGGATGAAATCATCGACAGTCTGATTGCAGCCGATCAGGCCGCAAAGCTGAGCAGCATGCAGGAAGAAGCATAATAATAAACGCTGCGAATCACGATTGGTCTACAGGATCGATTGCTGATAGAATAAACAAGAGAAAAAAGGGAAAAGAGAAAGGGAAAACGCTATGAAGAAAACAGCACTTGTGATCATGGCAGCCGGAATCGGCAGCAGATTTGGAAAGGGAATCAAGCAGCTTGAGCCAGTAGGACCAAACGGGGAGATCATCATGGATTATTCCATCCACGATGCACTGGAAGCCGGCTTCAACAAAGTAGTCTTCATCATCCGCAAGGATCTGGAGAAAGATTTCAAGGAAGTCATCGGCAACCGCATCAGCAAAATCACAGAGGTGGAATATGCATTCCAGGAGCTCGATGATCTGCCGGCAGGCTTTGCAAAACCGGAAGGCCGTACCAAACCGTGGGGAACCGGCCAGGCCGTTCTTGCATGCAAAGGTCTTGTAAAAGAGCCGTTTGCTGTTATCAATGCTGATGACTATTACGGAAAAGATCCGTTCGTAAAACTGCACGACTACCTCGTACAGGAGCATGATGTGGATGAAGTTATGCCGATCTCCATGGCAGGATTCGTGCTTGGAAACACCTTAAGTGACAACGGCGGTGTTACAAGAGGTGTCTGCGTCGTTGATGAAAACGGAAACCTGACCGGTGTCAACGAGACGAAAAACATCGTAAAGACCACAGAGGGCGCAGGCGTTGAAAAAGAAGACGGAACGGTTGATCCGATCGACAAAAACTCCCTTGTTTCCATGAACATGTGGGGACTGCAGCCGGAGTTCATTGATCTTCTGGAGAAAGGCTTTGTTGAATTCCTTTCTGCACAGAAAGAGGGAGATGTAAAAGGCGAGTACCTCCTTCCGATCTACATCGACGAGCTGCTGCACGCAGGAAAAGCAGAAGTAAAAGTTCTTCCGACCGACGCAGAGTGGTTCGGCGTAACGTATCAGGAAGACAAAGCTTCCGTAACAGAAGCATTCCGCAAACTGATTGCGGACGGCGTATACAGCGAGAAGCTGTACGACTAATTACGATATTTTGTTATTTGAGTGAATAACCAGAAAAAGCGTGTTTGAATGATTGCAAAAAATTTCAGACACGCTTTCTGCCCGAAAGGGGAAAGGAGCATACCATGGGTAAATATTTTGGAACAGATGGATTTCGCGGAGAAGCAAACATTGATCTGACGGTTGAGCATGCATATAAAGTGGGAAGATTCCTCGGATGGTATTTCGGAAAAGACCACAAAGCACAGATCGTCATTGGAAAAGACACCAGACGCTCCAGCTACATGTTCGAATATTCGCTGGTAGCAGGACTGACCGCATCGGGAGCAGACGCTTATCTGCTGCACGTAACGACCACCCCGAGCGTTTCCTATGTTGTCCGTACCGAAAACTTTGACTGCGGAATTATGATCTCCGCCAGCCACAACCCGTTCTATGACAACGGAATCAAAGTCATCAACGGCCTGGGACAGAAACTGGAAGCCGACATCGAAGCGCAGATCGAAGCCTACATCGACGACGGAACACCGAAGATCCCGTTCGCAACGAGAGAAGACATCGGACGCACCGTGGATTTTGCAGCCGGAAGGAACCGCTACATTGGACACCTGATCTCGATTCCGACAAAATCCTTTAAAAACATGAGAGTTGGACTCGACTGCTCCAACGGAAGTGCCTCTTCCGTAGCCAAGAGCGTGTTTGATGCCATCGGCGCCAAGACATATGTGATCCACAACGAGCCGGACGGAACAAACATCAACTGCGGCTGTGGTTCCACCCACATCGAAGAGCTTCAGAAATACGTAAGAGAGAAACACCTCGATGTCGGATTTGCCTACGACGGAGACGCAGACCGCTGCATCGCTGTCGATGAGCTGGGAAATGTGGTAGACGGAGACCTGATCATGTACGTCTGCGGTAAATACTTAAAAGAAAAAGGCCAGTTAAACGGAGATACGATCGTGACCACGATCATGTCAAACCTCGGTCTTTACAAAGCGTGTGACCGCGCCGGTATCCGGTATGAGAAGACGGCAGTCGGCGACAAATACGTGTGCGAGAACATGATGGCAAACGGCTATTCTCTCGGCGGAGAGCAGTCCGGCCACATCATTTTCAGCAAGCACGCGACGACCGGTGACGGAATCCTGACCTCCCTGATGGTGATGGAAGTGCTGATAGATAAGAAACTCCCGCTCAGCACCCTGACAGCCGAGGTAGTGATTTACCCGCAGCTCTTAAAGAATGTCCGCGTGGCAAACAAAGCAGCTGCAAAGGCCAACCCGGCAGTACAGAAAGCAGTAGAAGACGTAGCAGAGGCCCTGGGCGATGACGGACGCATCCTCGTAAGAGAGAGCGGCACCGAGCCGGTGATCCGTGTCATGGTGGAAGCACCGGACGACGCAACGTGTGCAAAATACGTAGACCAGGTTGTTTCTGTGATGCATAAAGAAGGACTTGTGACAGAATGAAAAAAAGACTGGTAATCTTTTTTCTGGCGGCGGCAATGGTGCTTGGCGGCTGTGAAAATAAAAATTCAAAGCTTTATAAAAAGGGCATCGAGGCGCTCGAACAGAAGGACTACGTAACGTCGATTGCGATGCTGGAGGGAGCCGTAAAGGCAGGCGACCGACTGGCGGAGAGCTACCGGTCGCTCGGCATCGCTTATCTGAAAAGCCAGGAGTATGACAAGGCAAAAGAGGCTTTCAAGAGCAGTCTTTCGAGCATGAAGCACAAAGACGCGGAGTTTTCGCGCGATGTCATGTATTACGAGGCGGAAACCTGCGTACAGGCCGGAGATCTGGATGGAGCCATTGAGATCTGCACCAATATTCAGGAAGAAAAGGCAGATGCCGATGCGCTGTTCCTTAGGGGACGCGCGTACTTCCTGCAGAAGAATTACGAGCAGGCGAAGGTGGATTTTGATGCGGCAGTGGAGACGAAGGAGAGCTATCAGCTCTGCCTTGACATTTACGAGCTGTATCAGGAGAGCAGCATGAAGGCGGACGGAGACCGTTACCTCGAAGCGGCAGTGAAGATTGAGCCGAAAACGACCGAGGATTATTATAACATCGGCTGCGCATACTACTATCTGGAGGAGCAGGACGAGGCGGTCAAAGCGTTCTCGAAGGCAATGAAGGACGGCAGCAGCGCGGCGATGGAAATGCTCGGCGAGGTTTACCTTTCCAATGGTCAGAACGACAAGGCGAAAGCACTGTTTTCTTCGTATCTTTCGACAGATGGCTTTGCGGCGGCAGCAAACAACGGGCTGGCGCTCTGCGCACTTGCGGAAAACGACACGGACAGTGCACTCTCGTATATCGAGGAAGGACTCAAAACGGCAGAGGATTCCGACCGGGAAAATCTGCTGTTCAACCAGATTGTATCCTATGAAAAACGGGCGGATTTTGATACCGCGAAGTCGCTGATGGCGGATTTTCTGGCAGCATACCCGGAAAACACCGCGGCGCAGCGGGAAAATACGTTTCTCCAGAACCGATAACAGACGGAGGAAGTTGGATTGTTTGATTTAAGAGAAGAACAGGAGCGCGTGATTCTGGTCGGCGTACAGGAAAACGGCGGCGCAAACGCAGAAGAATCGCTCGACGAGCTGGCGGAACTGGCCAGCACCGCCGGTGCGAAGGTGGAGGGCCGCCTGGTGCAGGTGCGGGAGGCCATTCATCCGGGAACGTACATCGGAAAAGGAAAATTAGAGGAATTGAAAATTCTGGTGCGCGCCTGCGATGCGACGGGCATCATCTGCGACGATGAGCTCTCCTCGATCCAGTTAAAAGGGCTGGAGGAAGCACTGGAATGCAAGATCATGGACCGTACGCTTTTGATCCTGGATATCTTTGCGGCGCGCGCCGTGAGCAGCGAGGGTAAAATCCAGGTTGAGCTGGCCCAGTTAAAGTACCGTGCGTCCCGACTTTCCGGCCTTGGCACATCGCTTTCCCGTCTCGGCGGCGGAATCGGTACGAGAGGACCGGGAGAGAAAAAGCTGGAAACCGACCGGCGCCTGATCCGCACGCGTATTACGCAGTTAAAACGTGAGCTTGAGGAAGTACGCCAGCACAGAGAGCTCCTTCGTGAAGGCAGAAAACGTTCCAAAATCCCGGTAGCGGCGCTCGTAGGCTATACGTCAGCGGGAAAGAGCAGTCTTTTAAATGCACTGACAGGATCGGAAATTCTGGCAGATGCAATGCTGTTTTCCACGCTGGATACGACGACGCGGTCACTGACCCTTCCGGATGGACAGGAAATCCTGCTGACCGATACGGTTGGATTTATCAATAAGCTGCCACATCATCTGATCGATGCATTCCGCAGTACGCTGGAGGAAGCACGGTATGCCGACTATATTCTCCACGTTGTGGATACGTCAAATCCGCAGATGGAGCTGCAGATGCAGGTGGTATATGACACACTGCGGGAACTGAAAGTTGAGGACAAAAAAATTGTCACCCTGCTGAATAAGCAGGACAAGCTTCTCGCCCCGATGGTTGTAAAAGATTTCCGGGCAGACGCGAGCCTTGCGGTCTCTGCCAAAACAGGACAGGGACTCGAAGACCTCAAAAATTTACTCTCCTCGTGGATGATGGAGGGAAAAATCTATATCGAGCGCCTCTATCCGTACGATAAGGCGGGAACGATTTCACTGATCCGCGGATACGGAATTCTGCTCGAAGAAGAATATCTGCCGGAAGGCATCCGCGTAAAAGCCTATGTACCGAAGGATATCTATCCGAGGGTATAGAGGTATGGCAAGCGGGCTTAAAAACGGCAGTACATCCCTTTAAGCGCCGTACAGCGCCGAAAAATGGAAGGGACAGAATACAAGTAAAAGTACCATATCTAGTGATGTTAGAAAATTTCACACTAGATATGGTACTTTTTACTATTGACGGGAGAAACATGCTCTGCTATCATATGGTTCAGACACTGCAAAGAGTGGAACCTTAAAAAGGCCTTGCAGAAACGGTTGAATTAACAGGAGGGATTCCATGTTTCAGGTAGAAAAGAGAGACGGAACGATTGCAGAGTTCCAGATGAAAAAGATTACCGATGCGATTGGAAAAGCATTCGGCGCAAAAGATATGCAGTTCAGCGATGACATGCTTCAGATGCTGGCACTGCGCGTAACAGCGGACTTTCAGTCCAAGATCAAAGACGGAAAAATTTCAGTGGAGGCAATTCAGGACAGCGTGGAGAACGTGCTGATCCAGTGCGGCTACGCAGAAGTGGCAAAAGCTTACATTCTGTACCGCAAGCAGAGGGAAAAAATCCGCAACATGAAATCGACGATCGTAGACTACAAAGAGATCGTGGACAGCTACGTAAAAGTAGAGGACTGGCGTGTCAAAGAGAATTCGACCGTAACGTATTCTGTCGGCGGTCTGATCTTAAGCAATTCCGGCGCGATCACAGCCAACTACTGGTTATCAGAGATTTATGATGACGAGATCGCCGAGGCACACCGCAACGCGGATATTCACATCCACGACCTGTCGATGCTGACCGGCTACTGTGCAGGATGGTCGTTAAAACAGCTCATCAAAGAAGGACTTGGCGGCATCAACGGAAAGATTACTTCTTCTCCGGCAAGACATCTTTCGGTTCTGTGCAACCAGATGGTCAACTTCCTCGGCATTATGCAGAACGAGTGGGCAGGTGCGCAGGCATTTTCTTCATTTGATACGTATCTGGCGCCGTTCGTCAAAGTGGACAACTTAAGCTACGGCGAAGTGAAGAAGTGCATCGAGGCGTTTATCTACGGCGTCAACACACCGAGCCGCTGGGGAAGCCAGGCACCGTTCTCCAACATCACACTCGACTGGACCGTACCGGATGACCTCGCAGAGCTTCCTGCGATCGTCGGCGGCAAGGAGATGGACTTCAAGTACAAAGACTGTAAAAAAGAGATGGATATGGTCAACAAAGCGTTCATCGAGACGATGATCGAGGGAGATGCCAACGGAAGAGGCTTCCAGTACCCGATCCCGACCTACTCCATCACATCCGATTTTGACTGGTCCGATACGGAGAATAACCGTCTGCTGTTCGAAATGACTGCAAAATACGGTACCCCGTACTTCTCCAACTACATCAACAGCGATATGAAACCAAGCGACGTGCGCTCCATGTGCTGCCGTCTCCGCCTGGATCTGCGTGAGCTTCGAAAGAAAACCGGCGGATTCTTCGGTTCCGGCGAGAGCACCGGATCGGTCGGCGTTGTCACCATCAATATGCCGCGTATCGCATATCAGTCCAAAGATGAGAAAGAGTTCTACCGCCGTCTCGATCATATGATGGATATTGCCGCACGTTCGTTAAAGACGAAACGTGAGGTCATTACCCGCCTCCTGGACGAGGGACTGTATCCATATACGAAACGGTACCTTGGAACGTTTGAGAACCACTTCTCAACCATCGGTCTGATCGGTATGAACGAGGCCGGCTTAAATGCCGCATGGCTCGGAAAGGGTCTGGAGGATCCGAAGACACAGCAGTTTACGAAAGAAGTTCTGAACCATATGAGAGAGCGTCTTTCTGATTACCAGGAGGAGTACGGCGATCTGTACAACCTTGAGGCAACTCCGGCGGAGTCGACCGCATACCGTCTGGCAAAACACGACCGTGCAAAATGGCCGGATATCAAGACCGCAGGCCATGAGGGAGATACCCCGTACTACACCAACAGCTCCCATCTGCCGGTGGACTATACCGAGGATATTTTCTCTGCGCTTGATATTCAGGATGATCTGCAGACGCTGTACACCTCGGGAACTGTCTTCCATGCGTTCCTTGGCGAAAAACTGCCGGACTGGAAAGCAGCAGCTTCCCTTGTGCGGAAGATTGCAGAGAACTACAAACTGCCGTACTACACGCTGTCCCCGACGTATTCTGTCTGTGCGAACGACGGCTATCTCGCCGGCGAGCACTTTACATGTCCGATCTGCGGAAAAGAGGCAGAGGTTTACAGCCGTATCACGGGATATTACCGTCCGGTCAAGAACTGGAACGACGGAAAACGCCAGGAGTACAAGAACAGAACTGTATATGATATCATCCACTCCAAATCGCCGGAGCAGAAAATGAAATCGTACGGTGCAGCAGAGAAACTGGCAGAGCAGGCCGCTGGAAAAGAAGAGCCGAAAGCCGCTGCAGCAGCAGATAAAATCGAGGAAGACGGCATGTACCTGTTCACGACAAGCACCTGCCCGAACTGCAAAATGGCAAAAGAAATGCTCGCCGAGGAGCAGTATGAGGTGATCGACGCAGAGCGTCACCCGGATCTTGCCGCACAGTACGGCATCATGCAGGCACCGACTCTTCTCGTTGTGGAGGACGGCCAGGCGCAGAAGATTGTGAATGCTTCCAATATCCAGAAATATGTGGATGAATATCTCTCCTAAATCTGTGCGCATATAGTTGCAGGAAAGAACAAACAGAGTTATAATAGGAAAAAGTGATACCCTCGCCCGGGCATCCCGGGTGGGGGTATTATTATGGCGCTGAGCACAGCAGAAATCGGCCCGGTGGACCGGTTTCACTTACAGAAGGGAGAAAAATTATGGGATACAGCCAGGACACAATCTGTGTACAGGGAGGATGGCAGCCGAAAAACGGTGAGCCGCGTGTACTTCCGATTTACCAGAGCACAACATTCAAATATGCAACCAGCGAGGAAATGGGAAAACTGTTCGATCTGGAGGAGGAGGGATATTTCTATTCCCGTCTGCAGAACCCGACGAACGACGTCGTAGCACAGAAAATCTGCGATCTGGAGGGCGGCGTGGCAGCCATGCTCACATCTTCCGGCCAGGCGGCAACGATGCTTGCTGTTACCAACATCTGTGAGGCAGGCGACCACGTTGTCTGCGCGGCAAAGGTTTACGGAGGAACCTCCAACCTGCTCGCCGTTACCTTAAAACGATTCGGCATCGAGACTACTCTCGTGGACCAGGATGCGCCGGCAGAGGAGCTGGAAAAAGCATTCCAGCCGAACACCAAAGCTGTCTTTGCCGAGACGATTTCCAACCCGGCAGGTGTTGTACTTGACATTGACAAGTTTGTTAAACTTGCACATGAGCACGGCGTTCCGATGATCTGCGACAACACCTTTGCAACCCCGATCAACTGCCGTCCGTTCGAGTTCGGTGTAGATATTGTCACCCATTCCACCACAAAATACATGGACGGCCATGCAATGGCGCTCGGCGGAGCGATTGTCGATTCCGGAAACTTCGACTGGGATGCGCATGCAGACAAATTCCCGGGCCTTACTACACCGGACGAATCGTACCACGGCGTGATTTATACGCAGAAATTCGGTAAAAAAGCGTATATCACAAAAGCAACCGCACAGCTGATGCGCGATATGGGAGCGTGCCAGTCCCCGCAGAATGCATTCCTGACGAATGTCGGTCTGGAGACCCTGCACCTGCGCGTGGAGCGTCACTGCAGAAATGCCGAGAAAGTGGCAGAGTTCCTGAAAAACCACCCGAAGGTAGCATGGGTTGAGTACGCAGGCCTTGCAGACAGCAAATACCATGCGCTGGCAGAAAAATACATGCCGAACGGAACCTGCGGCGTTCTCTGCTTCGGACCAAAGGGCGGAAGAGACGGCGCGATGCGCTTCACGAACGGCCTGAAAATGGTAGCAATTGTAACACACGTTGCCGATGCAAGAAGCTGCGTTCTGCACCCGGCAAGCCATACCCATCGCCAGCTGAACGATCAGCAGCTCATCGAAGCCGGTGTTCTGCCGGATCTGATCCGTCTGTCAGTCGGCATCGAGGATGTGAACGATATCATTGCAGACATTGATCAGGCGCTTGCGAACGTATAAAGATACAAAAAACAGGATGTGAAAAGGAGCGTATTGGTAAAATGGAAGAAATGGCAAAGAAACGCGTAAAAGATTCTGAGACAGAGCAGTCGTATCTTCTGATGCACCGCCATATCAACGGCTATGGCCGTCTGTTCGGCGGCCAGCTGGTCGCGTGGATCGATGAGCTTGCCGGTCTGGTGGGACGCCGCCACTGCGGCCACGAAATCACCACCGCGTGCATCGACAATCTGAACTTCAAGCATCCTGCTTTTCTGAACGACACCGTCGTACTGGTCGGAAGAGTGACGTATGTCGGACGCACCTCAATGGAGGTGCGCGTCGACACGTACGTGGAAGAGCTTGCGACCGGCATTCGGAAAATGATCAACCGTGCCTACGTGGTGATGGTGGCCATCGACGAGAACGGCCGCGCACTTCCCGTCCCGGGCCTGATTCTGGAATCCCCGGAGCAGGAGGCCGAGTGGGAGGGCGGAAAACGCCGGTATGAACTGAGGAAAGAGCGTCACAGAGAGGGCTTCTAAAAGAGGCTCTCTTTTTTTCGAAAAATTCCATTGACATTTCTGTTTCTTACGCCCTATAATGCCAGATAGCGGTTCGTAAGAACTAACAGAAATTACCATAAAGCAACTACAAAAGAATCAGGAGACACAAAAATGAAGAAACTGAATCGAGGGAGGATTATCTGGAAGCGGCGTATGTTTTAAAACTCCGCAAAGGCTACGTCCGAAATGCGATGATCTGCAGATATATGGGGTATTCACAGGCAAGTATCTCGGTCGGCATCAAAATGCTGCGGGAAGACGGCTGTCTGGTCCGCGACAGTGACGGTTTTCTGGACATTACAGAAAAAGGCGAGACACTCGCAAAGAAAATTTAAAAAACTGATTTTGAGAAAATCCCGCTTCGTCCCTTGACAGGCGGGATTTTCCATGTTAAGGTAAAGGCAGTTATACGACTGACGGAAGTGGAAATGACCACAGGGAGTATAGCGTGAGAAAAGGCCGACCGTCTGGGCAGAAGAATGCTTGGGGGAGTGGGTCTGTTTTTTTATCCAAAAACAAAAAATCCCATTCCAGCCACCTTGAAAAGGAGATCAGAAGATGAAAAAAGTATCACTGGAACAGGAATTAAAAGGAAATGCATATCCAGGAAGAGGAATTGTGATCGGCAGATCCAAAGACGGCACAAAAGCCGTTGCCGGATACTTTATTATGGGCAGAAGCCAGAACAGCCGCAACCGTGTCTTTGTTGAGGAGGGTGAGGGAATCCGCACACAGGCGTTTGATCCGTCGAAGCTGGAAGATCCGAGCCTGATCATCTACGCACCAGTACGCGTTCTGGGAAATGATACGATCGTAACAAACGGAGACCAGACCGATACCGTATACGAAGGACTGGAGCAGGGAAAAACGTTTGAGGTATCCCTTCGAAGCAGAGAGTTTGAGCCGGATGCACCGAACTACACTCCTCGTATTTCCGGTGTGATGCACGTAGAGAACGGAACGTACGGCTACCAGATGTCGATCTTAAAGAGCAACAACGGCGATCCGTCCCAGTGCAACCGCTACACCTTCTCCTATGATAACTGTGTAGCAGGGGAAGGCCATTTCATCCACACCTACATGCACGACGGCAATCCGCTGCCAAGTTTTGAGGGTGAGCCAAAACTGGTCGAGATTCCGGATGACATCGATGCCTTCACCGAACTGCTCTGGAGCAGCTTAAACGAGGACAACAAGGTGTCCCTCTTCACACGCTATATCGACATTGCAACCGGCAAGTATGAGACAAGAATCGTGAATAAAAATAAATAAGAAATCGAGTGTTTTGCGAAAGGAGAAAATCATGAAAGAATTAGCGTTAAAATACGGATGCAACCCGAACCAGAAACCTTCCAGAATTTACATGGATGATGACAGAGATCTTCCGATCGAAGTATTAAGCGGCCGTCCGGGCTATATCAATTTTCTGGATGCCTTCAATGGCTGGCAGCTGGTACGCGAGCTGAAAGCAGCCACCGGTCTTCCGGCAGCAACTTCCTTCAAGCACGTTTCCCCGGCAGGTGCAGCCGTAGGTCTTCCGCTGGACGAGACCCTGCGTAAAATTTACTGGGTAGACGATATGGGAGAGCTTTCTCCGTTAGCATGCGCTTATGCAAGAGCCAGAGGCGCAGACCGTATGTCTTCTTTCGGCGACTTTATCGCACTTTCTGATGTCTGCGACAAAGACACCGCATCCCTGATCAAACGCGAGGTTTCTGACGGTGTCATCGCTCCGGGATTTACCGATGAAGCACTGGAAATCCTGAAAGCAAAGAAAAAAGGTAACTACTGCGTCATCAAAATCGACGAGAATTACCGTCCGGCTCCGCTCGAGCACAAACAGGTCTTCGGCATTACCTTTGAGCAGGGCCGTCAGGAGCTGCCGATCGACGATGAGCTGCTCTCCAACGTGGTAACCGAGAACAAAGAGATTCCGGAAGCAGCAAAACGCGATCTGAAGATTGCACTGATTACCTTAAAATATACCCAGTCCAACTCCGTATGCTTCGTCAAAGACGGTCAGGCCATCGGTGTCGGCGCAGGCCAGCAGTCCCGTGTGCACTGCACCCGTCTTGCCGGACAGAAAGCCGACAACTGGTTCCTGCGTCAGTGCCCGAAGGTGCTGGATCTGCAGTTCGTAGACGGCATCCGCCGTGCAGACCGTGACAATGCGATCGACGTTTACATCGGCGAGGAGTACATGGATGTTCTCGCAGACGGCGCATGGGAGAAGATCTTCAAAGTAAAACCGAAAGTCTTCACAAGAGAAGAGAAACGTGCATGGCTCGACCAGATGAAGGGCGTAACCTTAGGTTCCGATGCCTTCTTCCCGTTCAGCGACAACATCGAGCGCGCACACAAGAGCGGCGTCGAGTACATCGCAGAGCCGGGCGGATCGGTTCGTGACGACGCTGTCATCGAGTGCTGCAACAAGTACAACATGGCGATGGCATTTACAGGAATCCGTTTGTTCCATCACTAAAAAGAAATGCGTTTTATATTTATATAAGAAGAAAGAATCCGGTCTCTGGGCGGCCGGATTCTTTCTTTTTTTCGCACATGCGGCAAAATATGCATAGTCGGAATCCGGGTTTTTGCGCTATACTGGACACGGAGGATTTGTGAATGAAAGCAAGAGAAAAGATCTGGAAAATGATCAAAACAAAAATTCTGGGGGCGAGGGTCCGGTACCGCCTTTTTCTGTCGAAAACCCCTGTTCTTTTTCGGAAAAGTGTGATAAAATACCCCATGGGCGTATCTTTTGCCCGCTGCAAAAAGGAGGATGAGGAATATGCGGCAGATGGAATTTAAAATGGAGCGACAGGGACTTCTCGAGGAAGGCCAGGAAGTCAACGTGACAGAAAGCGCACTGCCTACCTCCTATTATTATACGATTACCCCGGCAGTGGCCATGAGCAGGAATTATCAGGCATATGAGAGGCTGCAGTCCCGGAAGGGAATCGTAAAAGAAGTAAAAGAGACACCGAGAGGATTCTATACGGTAGTGGAGTTTGATGAAGATGAGCCGATCTGACGAGAACAAAAATGAGCACCCGGTGGTGCATCCGATTCCGCCGGTTTACCGCGCCGATTCCCGGATTCTGATTCTCGGCAGTTTTCCGTCCGTAAAATCCAGGGAGACCGGATTTTTTTACGGCCATCCGCAGAACCGTTTCTGGAAAGTGACGGCAGCCGTGTGCGGGGAAGAGGTGCCGCAGACCGTGGAAGAGAAGAAGGCGTTTCTGCTCCGGAATCATATCGCTGTCTGGGATGTGATCGCGTCCTGCGTCATCACAGGCTCGAGCGATGCGAGCATCCGCGATGTTGTGCCGAATCCGCTGCAGGACATTCTGGAATGCGCCGATATTCGGCAGATTTACTGCAACGGGGCGACCGCGTGGAAGTATTACCGGAAGTACCAGGAGAAGCAGCTGGGACGGGAAGCGGTTCGCCTTCCGTCGACGAGTCCCGCGAACGCCGCATGGTCTGTGGAGCGGCTGCTTGGCGAGTGGAGCCAGTGTGGAGAAGTCTTACGAAACGGAGAGTGACAGGATGAAAAAAGAGTACGAGACCGTCTGGGAGATTTTTAATGAGTGTGCCAATAATCAGATGCGGGACGTCTTTTTCGACGAGATCGAGACGGATGACCCGGAGGCGTATATCCGTCAGAAATTTCCGGACAAAAACTTAAAATATGAAAAAACGGTGGAAGCGGACGGATCTCTGGTCTTTGACATTGAGACCTCCGGCATCCGCCAGCGGTTTACGTTTACAGAAATCTGAATCGCGCAGAAAATACCAGAAAAGCGGAGAAAAAAACGATGAGTGAAGAAAAACACACGCATGTGCATGTGCTGGAAGACGGCACCGTGATCGAGCATTCCCACGATCACGCCCACGGGCACCATCATACAAATACAAAAGCAGTCTTAAACCGCCTCTCCCGCGCGATCGGACACATGGAGTCGATCAAGCGGATGGTAGAGGAAGGCCGGGACTGCACTGAGGTTCTGATCCAGCTGTCTGCCGTGAAGGCGGCCATTAACAATACAGGAAAAATTATCCTGGAGGATCACATTGAACATTGCATCGTCGATGCAGTCGAGCATGGGGACACAAAAGCGATTCAGGAGCTGAATAAGGCGATCGACCGCTTTGTCAAATAAGCAAGAAAAACAAGAAAAGAGGAAAGAAACATGGCAAAAGAATGCAGCAATTCGAGCTGTTCCAAAGAAAGCTGCGAAGGATGTCCAAGCAAAGCAGGACAGGGCAAACCGGATTTTCATATTGATCTGAATGCCGATTCTTCGATCAAACATGTCATTGGCGTTGTCAGCGGCAAGGGCGGTGTTGGTAAATCCATGGTAACCGCATCTCTGGCAAACCAGAAAGCAAAAGAGGGCTACAAGGTTGGTATCCTCGATGCCGATATCACAGGACCGTCCATCCCGAAAATGTATGGCCTGAAAGGACCTGCAAACGTAGATGACAAGGGCGTTTACCCGGCAGTTGCAGCAAACGGCGTAAAGGTAATGTCCATCAACCTCCTGCTTCCGGGCGAGGAAGAGCCGGTCATCTGGAGAGGACCTGTCATCGCAGGAACCGTAAAACAGTTCTGGACCGACGTCATCTGGGGCGACCTGGACTATCTCTTCGTCGATATGCCGCCAGGAACCGGTGATGTTCCGCTGACCGTTTTCCAGTCTCTTCCGGTAGACGGCGTAGTGATCGTATCTTCCCCGCAGGATCTGGTGCGCATGATCGTCATGAAAGCCTACAAGATGGCACAGATGATGAGCGTTCCGGTGCTCGGTATCGTAGAGAACTACAGCTACCTCGTATGTCCGGACTGCGGCAAAAAGCTGTCCATTTTCGGCGAAAGCCACATCGACGAGATCGCAGCCGAGATCGGCGTGCCGGTTCTCGGCAAAATGCCGATTCATCCGGAGTTTGCCGAGCTGGTGGACGAAGGAAGATTTGCAGAAGTGGATAACACCGATATTGCAAAGATCAACATCTAATCATTAAATATAGAAGCAAGTAATGGCATGAAAAACTCGTTTTTCCTTGATTTTACAAGGAAAAGCGGGTTTTTTTGACAAGATTTTTACGTTTCTTTTGGCAAAAACTATTTTATTTTAAACGGATTTTGTGTAACCGGTTACACACGACTGCGCAAATGAGACAAAAAGCGACAAATATGAAGGGTTAATGAGAAAAACTTGCATAAAAAACATGCATAATATGGCAAAAACAAGGAAATAAATTCAATATTGACATTTAAAGAGAAAAAGTGCATAATCTACCTCAACGATAGGAAAACAAACAGCTATTGATTAAGAAAGAGGTGAATCGTATGTCACACTGCGTAGTAAGACTCAATGGAACTGAGGAAGTAGAGGAGTTTGTAAAAGCAGCTTCCAAATGTGATTTTGATATTGACATTTTTTACAACCGCGTTATTATTGATGCAAAATCCATTCTTGGAATCCTCAGCATGGATCTGAACCGTGATCTCACCGTACACTGCTATGGTGACAGCCCGGCATTCAATAAAACCCTGCAGAAATTTGCTGTAGCATAAATTTTATTAAGGGAAACGAAAAAAATTCAGCCTGCGCCGCCAGCGAGAGTAGAGACAGAATTTGCGCAGGGGACTTTCTGAAGAAAAACTAATCACACGAGACACATAACTTCAGAGAGAAAAAAAGGAGACTGTTGCGGCAGTCTCCTTTTTTCTGTATAATGATAACTATTCAGAGCCATGCGAAATTCCAGAAAAGGACACGAATCATGCTTGCATGAATGAGCGTTCTTTTCTGGAATTTCATATGGCGAGAAGCCACATCGAGATGCAGCGCAGCGGAATCGAGATGGGGCTCTGAATAGTCTGGTTAGAAAAGGAGCGGGCTAGTGGAAGAGAAGAAGAAAGAGATCCGGATTTCCGTGCGGAATCTGGTGGAGTTTATTCTGCGCAGCGGGGATCTGGACAACTCGTCGGGAGGTTTTGGCGAGCGCGATGCCATGCAGGCGGGAACGCGGGTGCATCAGCAGATTCAGAAAAAACGGGGCGCCGATTACCGTGCGGAGGTTCCGCTGGTTCACGAAAAAGAATATGAGCATTTCATCCTGCGCGTCGAGGGAAGAGCAGACGGCATGTACGAGGACGGAACCACGACCGTGATCGAGGAGATCAAGGGAACGTACCGTGACCTCGAAACGATGGAAGAGCCGGTTCCGGTACATCTGGCACAGGCGAAGTGCTACGCTTACATCTACGGCCTTCAGAACCGCAAAGAGGAGATGGGCGTGCTGATGACGTACACCCTGCTCTCCTCCGAGGAGGAAGGCCTTCTGCGCCCGCTCACCAAAGAAGAGGTAAAGCCGGAGCACTCCAACTGGCGCATCCGCCATTTTCTGCAGACGTACAAGCTCCCGGAACTGGAGCAGTGGTTCGGTGAGCTACTCGACGCCTGGTTTATCTGGGCGGAATTCCAGTACCAGTGGCAGAAAGCGCGAGATGCCTCAATGCAGCACCTCGAATTCCCCTTCCCGTACCGGAAGGGCCAGCGGGAACTGGTGAGCGGCGTCTACCGTACCATTCTGCGGAAAAAAGAACTCTTCGTCCAGGCGCCGACCGGCATCGGAAAAACAATGTCCACGGTCTTTCCGGCCATCCGCGCAATCGGAGAGGGCTGCGGCGACCGTCTTTTTTATCTGACTGCGAAAACCATCACCCGTACCGTGGCAGAGGAGGCGGTCTCCATTCTAAAAGAGAAGGGACTGCAGTTCAAAGCAATCACGCTGACCGCAAAAGAAAAAATGTGCATCCTCGATGAGCCCGAATGCGATCCGATCCACTGCCCGCGCGCGAAAGGTCATTTTGACCGGATCAACGCGGCGGTGTACGAGATGCTGACGGAATGTGATTCCTACACAAGAGAGGAAGTCCTGCGCCAGGCGGAAAAATGGAACGTCTGCCCGCACGAGTTCCAGTTTGATGTGGCTTCGTGGGTGGACGGCGTGATCTGCGATTACAACTATGCGTTTGATCCGACCTCGAAATTAAAACGCTTTTTCGCAGAAGGAACGAAGGGTGACTACATCTTTCTGATCGACGAGGCGCATAACCTGGTCGAGCGGGGCCGCGATATGTTCAGTGCCACGCTCGTCAAAGAGGAGATTTTAAAGGTCCGCCAGCTCCTCCGCCCGTATGCACCGGGCAAAAAGCTCGAGAAGGCGCTGAATCGCTGCAATCACCAGATGCTCGTCTACAAAAGAGAGTGCGATTCCTGCACGGAGCTGGAAAGCGTATCGACGTTTCTTATGATGGTCAATCAGCTGCTGGAAGAACTGGCGGGCTGGCTGGAAGCGCATAAGACAAGCGAAATCCGGAAGCAGGTTCTGGAATTTTACTTTAACTTGCGAAATTTTTCCGAGATTTACAATTTAGTGGATGAAAATTATCTGATCTACACGAGTTATCTCGATAACGGCGATTTTGCACTGCGCCTGTTCTGCGTCAACCCGGCGGAGAATCTGCAGCAGTGTATCAACCAGGGGCGGTCGGCCGTCTTCTTTTCCGCGACGCTGCTGCCGGTGCAGTATTATAAGAAGATGTTCAGCACGAATACGGACGATTACGCGATTTACGTGGAGTCCCCGTTTGATCCCGCGAAGCGGTGTCTGGCGATCGGAAGCGAGGTCAGCACGAAGTATCAGCGGAGAAACCGCGCAGAGTTTGAGAAGATCGCCGCCTATCTGAACGAGATGATCCAGAGCCGGAAGGGCAACTATATGGCGTTCTTCCCGTCATACCGCCTGATGCAGGATGTCTATGCGGTCTATGAGGAACTGTATGCAGATGAAAACGTGACCTGCCTGATCCAGGAGTCGGCGATGCGGGAGCAGGAGAGAGAAGCGTTTCTGGAAGCGTTTGCGAAAGACAACGAGAAAACGCTGGTGGGATTCTGTATCATGGGAGGCATTTTCTCGGAGGGAATTGATCTGGACGGGGAAAAGCTGATCGGCGCGGCCGTTGTGGGAGCCGGAATCCCGCAGGTGGGGCCGGAGAGAGAACTTTTAAAGCAATATTTCGACCGCAGCGGAGAGAACGGTTTCGACTACGCGTACCGCTATCCCGGCATGAATAAAGTATTGCAGGCGGCAGGGCGCGTGATCCGTACGACGGAGGACACGGGTGTGATTCTGTTGCTCGACGAGCGGTTCCGAAACCGGGAGTACCGCGAGCTGTTCCCAAGAGAATGGGAGGACTGCCGGATTGTGCAGCGCAGCAGCCTCCCGGAGGTAATCCATTCGTTTTGGGAGAGGGTGGATTGTGAGAGCGGATCAAAAGCCGGGCAGCAGGAAATGAAATCTCGGTGCAGCGCTGAACGTTACGTGTGATCCGCACGGTTCCGGTATTCGCTCGGTGAGCAGCCCATCTGCTGCCGGAAAATTTTAGAAAAATAGGCAGGACTGGAAAATCCGGTCTGTTCCGCTACGGAAGTGATACTGGCCTGGCGCTCGAGAAGGAGCGGCAGGCTTTTTTCAATACGGTAATCGAGAAGATAGTCAAACAGGGATTCGTTCATGCATTTCTTGAAAAAACGGCAGCATTCACTGCGGCAGATGTGGATCTGTGCGGCGAGATCCTCGAGCGTCAGATGCTCCATATAATGGCGGTGGATGTAGTCGAGCAGAATGCGGAGCCGCTCAACATCACGCGCTGCCGCCGTGTTCTGGGATTCACCGGAAAACGATGCGTGGCGGTAAATCTCAATCCAGATCGACAGCAGAAGCTCCTGGATTTCCATCTCAAACGCGGACGGCTGTGAAAGCGAGAGGTCGTAGATGCGGTGCATACAGGCAAGTACCTGGTTCTGCCAGTCGATCTCCGGCGAAAAGACGATGGAGGCGAGCTGCATATCCGTCAGCACCGGTTCGACGTAGCGCGTCTGGATCACACTGTTTGAAAAACCATAGAGAAAGCGCGGGGCGAACGTGGTTGAAATATAGACGCAGTCCATCCCGTCGATCATGTGGCCGCTGTGAAGCGCATTCGTGTTGCAGAAAATGCCGTCCCCTTCTTTTAAGACATACGATTTGCCGTTGACCTGATATCCGATCTGCCCCGAGAGGACAAACGTCAGCTCAATTTCCGGGTGCCAGTGCCAGGAAAAGGAGCCGCGCTCGTAGCGGGAGAGCTGTTCGTAACTGATGTTGACAGGAAATTCATAGCTGCCGTGGGCCTTCAGCTCACGGTTTTCTTTATCCATGCGGATCTGCATGAAACGTACCTCCAATCCATAAAATCCATTAAAAATCATACGATAAGTAAAGTATGCGGCAAAAAGGGAAAAAAAACAAGAAAAAATCGAAGATCACCTCAATATAATTATCGCTTGCCCCAATATTGTTGTTGCAGATGGGCGTACGGCTCACTATAATGATACTTAAGAAGATAAGAAAAAACACACAAACACACAAACACACAATACACACACAACACACAAAACGAAACCATGAAAACAACACACCAAAAAGAAAAGGAGACAACAAAATGAAACAGCAGGTACTGGATTGTTTTGCAAAACTGTTCGGGGGAGAGGGCGACATCCGCACCTACTTCGCACCTGGACGTGTGAACCTGATCGGTGAGCACACCGATTACAACGGAGGCCACGTATTTCCATGCGCACTGACCATCGGAACCTACATGGCAGCAAGAAAACGTGACGACAGAAAGCTTCGTTTTTACTCTATGAACTTTGAAAAACTCGGCGTGGTAGAATCTTCTCTCGATGAATTCCTGATGGGAAAAGAAGGCAACTGGACCGCATATCCGAAGGGAATGATGTGGGCATTTTGCCAGAAGGGCTTCCCGGTAGAGCAGGGCTTCGATATCGTGCTCTACGGAAACATTCCGAACGGCTCCGGCCTTTCCTCTTCCGCATCCGTTGAGACCGTAACCGGCGTAATGCTGCGTGACATGTTCGGCTACGACACCATCTCCATGATCGACATCGCTCTGTACGGCCAGTTCTCCGAGAACAATTACAACGGCGTCAACTGCGGTATCATGGATCAGTTCGCCATCGCCATGGGCAAAAAGGACTGTGCGATCTTTCTTGACACCAGCGATCTGAAATATGAGTACGCACCGGTTAAACTGGAAGGCGCAAGAATTGTCATCTCCTGCAGCAACAAGAAACGCGGCCTTGGCGACTCCAAATACAACGAGCGCCGCAGCGAGTGCGAGACTGCTCTGGCTGAGATTCAGAAAGTCAAAGACATCAAGAGCCTTGGCGAGCTGACCGAGGAAGAGTTTGAGGCAGTGAAAGATGCCATCAAAGATCCGGTCCGTCAGAAACGTGCAAAACATGCTGTTTACGAGAACCAGAGAACCGTTCAGGCCGTTGCAGCTTTAAAGGCAAACGACATCGCAAAATTCGGCGAGCTGATGAACGCATCCCACGTTTCCCTGCGTGATGACTATGAGGTAACCGGCATCGAGCTGGATACTCTTGTGGAAGAAGCATGGAACTGCCCGGGTGTCATCGGATCCCGTATGACAGGCGCAGGCTTCGGCGGATGCACCGTCAGCATCGTAAAAACAGAAGATATTGACAACTTCATCGCAAAAGTAGGCGCAGCTTACAAAGAAAAAATCGGCTATGCCGCAGACTTCTATGTCGTAGACATCGGAGACGGCGCAGGCGTATTAAAATAAGAAATAAAAAAGCTGGATCGGCAGCAGGGAGGAAGCTACAGTGATTAACGAGAGTATTGCAAAACTGGTAAAATATGGAGAAAATGCCGGTCTTGTTTCGGGACTGGATAAAATCTATGCGACAAACCGGATTCTGGAAGTCATGCAGATTTCCGATTACGAAGAGCCGGAGCAGATTCCGGAGACCCCGGATCTGGAAGAGACTTTAAATGAACTGCTTGATGATGCAGCTAAGCGCGGTCTTCTCGAACACAACAGCGTCGTTTACCGCGATCTGTTCGATACGAAACTGATGGACTGCCTGATGCCGCGCCCGGGAGAGGTGGTAAAGAAGTTTGAGGAACTCTATGCGAAGAGCCCGCAGGAGGCAACCGATTACTTCTACAAACTGAGCCAGGATTCCAACTACATCCGCAGATACCGCATCGCAAAGGATATCCGCTGGAGCGTACCGAGTGCCTACGGCGATATTGATATCTCGATCAACCTCTCCAAACCGGAGAAGGACCCGAAGGCGATCGCGGCTGCAAAACTGGCAAAACAGAGCGGTTATCCGAAATGCCTGCTCTGCAAGGAGAATGTGGGCTATGCGGGACGCGTCAACCACCCGGCGCGCCAGAACCACCGCATCATTCCGCTGACGATCAATCAGACGGAGTGGGGATTCCAGTACTCGCCATATGTGTATTACAATGAGCACTGCATCGTGTTCAATTTCCAGCATAACCCGATGAAGATCGAGCGCGCGACCTTTGTGAAGCTGTTTGACTTTATCAAGCTGTTTCCGCACTACTTCATCGGTTCCAATGCGGATCTGCCGATCGTGGGAGGCTCCATTTTAAGCCACGATCATTATCAGGGCGGCCACTATACCTTCGCAATGGCGAAAGCGCCGATCGAGCGCCATTTTACCATCAAAGGATACGAGGATGTGGAAACCGGCATCGTCAAATGGCCGCTGTCCGTCATCCGGATCCGCCACAAAGATGAGAAACGGCTGATCGATCTGGCAGAGCATATCCTGAACTGCTGGAGAGGTTACACGGATGAGGATGCGTTTGTATTCGCCGAGACTGACGGAGAGCCGCACAACACGATCACGCCGATCGCAAGAAAAGTGGGCGATACGTTCGAACTCGATCTGGCACTGCGCAACAACATCACGACGGACGAATGCCCGCTCGGTGTTTACCATCCGCATGCACAGTATCATCACATCAAAAAAGAGAACATCGGCCTTATTGAGGTTATGGGACTTGCGATTCTGCCGGCGCGCTTAAAAGATGAGCTGGAAGAGCTTTCCAAATGCCTCGTAGAGGGAAAAGATGTCCGCGCTGTCGCAGAGCTGGAGAAACATGCCGACTGGGTAGACGAATTCCTGCCGCGCCATCCGGAGCTGAACAGCGAAAATGTGATGGATATCCTGAAAGAGGAAGTCGGAAAAGTCTTTGTCGGCGTACTCGAGGATGCCGGCGTTTACAAGTGCACCGAGGAAGGCAGAAGTGCATTTGCAAAATTCATGGAAACGTTGTAGAATAAACTAAATGCTTCAATTAACCCGCTGCGGCAAAAAAAGCAGCAGCGAAGGAAAACATGGAGGATACCAAAATGAAAATCTTAGTTACTGGCGGTGCAGGCTATATTGGAAGCCACACCTGTGTGGAACTGCTGAACGCAGGCTATGACGTTGTTGTCATGGACAACCTTTACAATGCAAGCGAGAAAGCCATCGAGCGTGTAGAACAGATTACCGGAAAGAAAGTAACCTTCTACAAAACCGATATGCTGGACCGCGAAGGCGTAAAGAAAATTTTCGACAACGAGAAAATTGACGCTGTCATCCATTTCGCAGGCTTAAAAGCAGTCGGCGAGTCCGTACATAAACCGATTGAATATTATCACAACAACATGACCGGAACCCTGATTCTCTGCGATGAGATGAGAAACCATGGCGTAAAGAACATCATCTTCAGTTCTTCTGCAACCGTATACGGCAATCCGGCACAGATTCCGATCACCGAGGAGTGCCCGAAGGGAACCCCGACCAACCCATACGGCTGGACAAAAAGCATGCTCGAGCAGGTTCTGACCGACATCCACACCGCAGATCCGGAATGGAATGTTATCCTGCTTCGTTACTTCAACCCGATCGGAGCGCATAAGAGCGGCCTTATCGGAGAGGATCCGAAGGGCATCCCGAACAACCTGCTTCCGTATGTCGCACAGGTTGCCATCGGAAAACTCGAGTGCATCGGCGTTTTCGGTGATGACTACGATACTCCGGACGGAACTGGTGTCCGCGATTACATCCATGTTGTTGACCTGGCACGCGGCCATGTAAAAGCCATCCAGAAACTGGCTGACAACGAGGGCGTTTCCATTTACAACCTCGGAACCGGCAAAGGCTACAGCGTACTCGATGTGATCCACGCATTCGAGAAAGCATGCGGCCATCCGCTGAAATACGAAATCAAACCGCGCCGTGACGGTGATATCGCAACCTGCTACTCCAAATGCGACAAAGCAAAAGAGGAGCTTGGCTGGGAGGCTGAGTACGGCATCGAGGAGATGTGTGCCGATTCCTGGAACTGGCAGCAGAAGAATCCGAACGGATATAACGACTAATGTAATGTGAGTGTTATCTGGCGGTCCGCCGATACTTGAAAGAGTGTCGGCGGGCCGTTTTTGTATAGATAAATTCAGTCTTTTTTCACAAAGTCCGGCTTGCTAATTAAGAGGGAATCCGATATAATGTAAGAGTTAAAGTGTCCGTAAAAAAAGAGGGGCGGTTTGACATACAAGGAGGAAAAGCATGGACGATAGAAAAAATCAGAACCGGGAACCAGAAAACGGCTCCGGGGGAGGACCGAAAAACAGACAGACGATACTCATTATCCTGATCTGCCTCCTCGTCAGCCTGATGGTGATGGGACTTCTGAACAATGCCCTTGGGGGAATTACTTCCGAGGATCTTGACTATAGCAAATTCCTGGATATGGTAAACAACGATGAAGTGCAGGAAGTTGTCTTGAAATCGGGAACACTGACCGTAACGCCGAAAGACCAGAAATCGGAGGGAATCACCTATCAGGTAACGATGATGGGAGATGAGCAGGAGCTGGTCGATCTGTTACAGGAGAAAGGCATTACGTACCACAAAGATCCGCCGGATTCTACCGGAACGATCATTTACACATTGCTGACCGTCATTCTGCCGGTTGTGATGCTTGTTGCTGTCATGGTATGGGTGATGCGCAGCATGAACAAAGGCGGCGGAGTCATGGGCGTAGGAAAGAGCAGAGCAAAGGCCTACGTACAGAAAGAAACCGGCGTGACATTCCGCGATGTTGCGGGACAGGACGAGGCAAAAGAATCGCTCCAGGAGGTTGTGGATTTCCTGCATAACCCTGGAAAATACACGACAATCGGTGCAAAACTTCCGAAAGGAGCGCTTCTTGTAGGCCCTCCTGGAACCGGAAAAACACTGCTTGCCAAAGCCGTAGCCGGTGAGGCGCACGTACCGTTTTTCTCGATGTCCGCTTCGGAATTTGTCGAGATGTTCGTCGGTGTCGGTGCATCGCGTGTGCGTGACCTGTTTGAGGAAGCAAAGAAAAACGCACCGTGCATCATCTTTATCGATGAGATCGATGCGATCGGAAAGAGCCGTGACAACAGCTACAACAGCAATGACGAGCGGGAGCAGACGTTAAACCAGCTCCTCGCCGAGATGGACGGATTCGACAGCTCCAAGGGTATTCTGATCCTTGCGGCCACAAACCGCCCAGAGGTTCTTGACCCGGCGCTGCTGCGTCCAGGCCGTTTTGACCGCCGGATTATCGTAGAAAGACCGGACCTGAAAGGCCGTGTGGAAATCCTGAAAGTACACGCCAAGAACGTATCGCTCGATGAGACGGTTGATCTCGACGGCATCGCACTTGCGACATCGGGAGCCGTTGGTTCTGATCTTGCAAATATGATCAACGAGGCAGCGATTCTTGCGGTCAAGAACGGAAGAAAAGCCGTTTCCCAGAAGGATCTTCTCGAGGCAGTCGAGGTTGTCCTCGTCGGAAAAGAGAAGAAGGACCGCATCCTAAGCCAGGAAGAGCGAAAGATCGTTTCCTACCACGAGGTAGGCCACGCACTTGTTACTGCACTGCAGAAGGATTCCGAGCCGGTACAGAAAATCACGATTGTGCCGCGTACGATGGGTGCGCTCGGCTACGTCATGCAGGTGCCGGAGGAGGAGAAATACCTCAACACGAAGAGCGAACTCGAGGCGATGATCGTCGAGTGCCTCGGTGGAAGAGCGGCAGAGGAGATCGTATTCGGCAACGTGACAACGGGAGCTTCGAATGATATCGAGAAAGCGACGAAGATTGTCCGCGCGATGATCACGCAGTACGGTATGTCGGAGAAATTCGGTCTGATCGGTCTTGCGACCCAGCAGAATCAGTACCTCGACGGAAGAATGGTCTTAAACTGCGGCGATGCCACAGCAACCGAAATCGACCACGAGGTCATGAAGATCTTGAAAGAGTCGTATGAGCAGGCAAAAGAACTTCTGGCAGCTAACCGCGATGCGATGGATGAAATCGCAGCTTACTTGATCCAGAAAGAGACGATCACCGGAAAAGAATTTATGGAGATTTTTCATCAGGTGATTGCAAAACGGAATGGAAACGCGGAAGAAGCGATTGAAAATCCAGAAATATAAAAAGAAAGCGAAAAGGCCCGGCGGGAGCAGAGAAAACGATCTCTGCACGCTGGGCATTTTCAACATTACAGTCCCAAAAAGAGGAGGGTCATATGGCGTTTGATATCCAGGAAGAACTGAAAAAACTGCCGGGGAAACCCGGCGTCTATCTGATGCACGACGCGGACGATACAATTATCTACGTAGGAAAGGCGATTTCGCTGAAAAACCGTGTCCGCCAGTATTTCCAGACGAGCCGCAACAAAGGGCCGAAGATTGAGCGGATGGTCACGCATATCGCCCGTTTTGAGTATATTGTGACGGATTCCGAACTGGAGGCGCTCGTGCTGGAGTGCAACCTTATCAAAGAGCACCGTCCGAAATACAATACGATGCTGAAAGATGACAAGGCGTACCCGTACATTAAGGTGACCGTGAACGAGGATTTTCCACGCATTCTGTTTTCCCATCAGATGAAGAAGGACAAGGCGAAATATTTCGGCCCGTACACGAGCGCCGGAGCTGTGAAAGATACGATCGAACTGTTGCGGAAGCTGTACGATATCCGTTCCTGCAATAAGAGCCTGCCAAAGGAGATCGGCAAGGACCGCCCGTGTCTTTACTATCACATCCACCAGTGTAAGGCGCCGTGCCAGGGATACATTTCCAAAGAAGAGTACGGCGAGCAGATCAAAAAGGCGATCAGTTTTCTGAATGGAAATTACAATGACATTATCAAAGAGCTGACTGGAAAAATGACGGAGGCGGCTGAGGAGATGCGGTTCGAGCAGGCGGCGGAGTACCGTGATCTGATCGACAGCGTGCGCAGGATCGGCGAGCGGCAGAAGATTACGAACAGTGACGGCGAGGACAAGGATGTCATTGCGCTTGCGATGGACAAAGAGGATGCGGTGGCGCAGGTCTTCTTTATCCGGAACGGAAAGCTGATCGGGCGGGAGCATTATTATCTGCGGATCGGCGAGGAGGAGCAGAAAAGCGAGGTGCTGCTCACGTTTATGAAACAGTTCTATTCCGGCACGCCGTTCATCCCGCGGGAAATCATGATTTCCGAGGAGATTGCCGAGCAGGAGCTGATGGAAGAGTATTTAAGCAGCAAACGGGGCCAGAAGGTCCGCATCCGCGTGCCGAAAAAGGGCAGCAAGGAAAAAATGGTGGAACTGGCAGAGCGGAACGCACAGATCGTTCTCGACCAGGACCGCGAGCGGATCAAGCGGGAAGAGGGTCGGACGGTCGGTGCCGTAAAAGAGATCGCCAGATGGCTGAACCTGCCGTCGATCGACCGCATCGAGGCGTACGATATCTCCAATATCAGCGGTTTCCAGTCGGTCGGCTCGATGATCGTCTACGAGAAAGGAAAGCCAAAGCGCGCCGATTACCGAAAATTCAAGATCAAATCCGTCGAGGGACCGAACGATTACGCCAGTATGAAAGAGGTCTTAAGCCGCCGTTTTCTGCGCGGCATCCAGGAGGACAGCGGTTTCGAGCGGCTGCCGGACCTGATCATGATGGACGGCGGACGCGGCCAGGTTAACATTGCGCTTGAGGTGCTTGAAGAAATGGATCTTGCGATTCCGGTCTGCGGTATGGTAAAGGACGACAAGCACCGCACGAGGGGTCTGTATTTCCGAAACGTGGAAATCCCGATCGACCGGAACAGCGAGGGCTTCAAACTGATCACACGCGTGCAGGACGAGGCGCACCGCTTTGCAATCGAATACCACCGCCTGCTGCGGAGCAAAGGCCAGGTCCACTCGATTCTCGACGACATCCCGGGCATCGGGCCGACAAGAAGGAAAGAACTGATGCGCCACTTTCAGGGAATTGATGATATCAAGGCGGCAACCGTGGAAGAACTTTCCGGACTTCCGGGCATGAATAAAAAGGCGGCGGAGCAGGTTTACACATTCTTTCACGCACCTGCACAGGAGGAAAATGAGGATTCGTCAAAATAGTTAAATTTCTAGGTTGCCCGTGATGCTTTATTGTGCTAAAATCATAGAAGAGACGGATTTAAAAAGACGTCGAATGAAGTCGGAGGACAGGAAAATGAAAGAAATTGAAATGACCAAAATGGTGGAGGAAATGGATCTCCGCAACCTGACACCAGAGGTTGATATGACAGATCTTGTCATTGCCACACCGGATATCAACCGTCCTGCACTGCAGCTGACCGGTTACTATGAGCATTTTGCCAATGAGCGTGTGCAGATCATAGGTTATGTAGAGTTCACGTATCTGCAGCATCTTGAAGAGAGCGAGCGCGTCCGCGCGTTTGAAGAGTTTGTAAGCCGCAAGATCCCATGTGTCATTTTCACCACGAAGATGATTCCGGGACCGGAAATTCTGGAGCTGTGCAATCGTTATCAGGTACCGGCCTTTGCGGTAGACAAATCGACTTCCGTTTTCATGGCTGAAATCATCCGCTGGCTGAATGTCCAGCTTGCCCCGATGATCTCCATCCACGGCGTGCTGGTCGATGTATTCGGCGAGGGCGTTCTGATCATGGGCGAGAGCGGAATCGGAAAGAGCGAGGCTGCACTGGAGCTGATCAAACGAGGCCATCGTCTCGTCAGTGATGATGTGGTTGAAATCAGCCGTGTCAGCGACATTACGCTGGTCGGAACGGCACCGGATATCACGCGTCACTTTATCGAGCTGCGCGGTATCGGTATCATCGACGTCAAGACGCTGTTTGGTGTCGAGAGCGTAAAGGATACCCAGTCTATCGACCTTGTTATCAAGCTTGAAGAGTGGGACAAAGAGAAAGAATACGACCGTCTGGGCCTGGAAGAAGAGTATATTGAGTTCCTTGGAAACAAGGTTGTCTGCCATTCCCTTCCGATCCGTCCGGGCCGTAACCTGGCGATCATCGTAGAAACCGCTGCTGTCAACCACAGACAGAAGAAGATGGGCTACAATGCCGCACAGGAGCTGTACCGCCGTGTACAGGCTAACTTAGTGAAAAAAAGAGAGGAGAAGTAAGAAAATGGCAAACTATGTATTTGGAATCGATGTTGGGGGTACTTCAGTAAAATGCGGACTGTTCCAGACAGACGGAACTCTGTTGGAAAAATGGGAAATCCCGACCCGCACCGAAAACGGCGGAAGCGAAATTCTGCCGGATATCGCAAAAAGCGTAAAAGCAAAAATGGCTGAGAAGGGTATCGCGGCAGATGATGTTGCCGGTGTCGGCATTGACGTACCTGGCCCGGTTAATGACAAAGGTGAGCTTTCCATCGCAGTCAACCTGAACTGGGGATATAAAAATATCGTAAAAGAGCTTTCCGACGAACTCGGCGGAATGGCAGTAAAAGCAGCAAACGACGCAAACGCAGCAGCTCTCGGTGAGATGTGGGCAGGCGGCGGAAAGGGAAGCAAGAACCTGGTTATGGTTACCCTTGGAACCGGTGTCGGCGGCGGAATCATCGTGGACGGCAAGATCGTAGCAGGTGCTCACGGCGCAGGCGGCGAGGTTGGTCATGCATGTGTTGAGCCGGAAGAAGAAGCGGTCTGCAACTGCGGAAACCACGGATGCCTCGAGCAGATGACATCTGCAACCGGTATCGTTCGTCTGGCAAAGAAATATCTGGCATCCCATGATACTCCGTCTTCTTTAAGAGAAAGAGGAGAGTCCATCAGTGCAAAAGCTGTCTTTGATGCATTAAAAGAAGGCGATGCAGCAGCAGAAGCAATCGTTCAGGAGTTCTCCGAGTACCTCGGAAGAGCACTTGCAGTATTCGCATGCGTTGTTGACCCGGAAGTTATCGTAGTCGGCGGCGGTGTATCCAAAGCAGGCCAGATCCTGATCGACGGCGTAGCTAAATACTACCGTGAAGCAGCATTCATCGCATGCAAAGATACCCCGATCGTACTCGCTTCCCTTGGAAACGATGCTGGTATCTACGGCGCAGCAAAAATGCTGATTGACTAATTGATTCAGATGGAAAAAGAAGTATAGAAAAACCGGTCCTGCTGGCATATGCCAGAGGGCCGGTTTTTTGTGTATAGACTGACTGAAAAAGTTATTCGGAAGAGCCGCTCTCTTCGGACTGCGGCTGTACTTCCGATATCTCCGCCGGGGTATCCGGTTCTGACGGTGCATCAGGGGTCTCCGGTGTGTCAGGAGTCTCCGGTGTGTCAGGAGTCTCCGGTGTATTAGAAGGCGGATCGGCAGGTGTTTCGGGCGGAGCCGGAGTTTCCTGCGGTGCCTCCGTCGGTGTCGGGGTTGCCTGCGGAGTTGATGCTGCAGAAGGGGTTCTGGTCGGCGTCGGTGTTGAGGCCGGCGCGGTGTAGTGGCCCTTGCAACGCTCGGTCGGCAGATCGGATACCGCAAAGTATTCGGTGATGGACGGGCAGCTTGAGCGGGCGAGCAGGCCGGTCTTCGTACAGATCGTTGCCTCCTGTACTGTTGCGGAAGTTTCGAAATCCATATCGGCAAGGCCTTCGTGGATTTCATTCATGACCTTTGCCCAGAGACGTTTGTGGAATTCACGGTCGCTCTCCGGAAACTCCGCGTGTGTATCATACGTTGCCCAGATGGCAGCGGTATAATATGGTGTAAAGCCTGCAAAGACGAGATCCTTGGCCTCGTTCGTCGTACCGGTTTTTCCAGCTGCGTGCATATTGTCGAGGCGGGCGGCAACACCGGTACCTTTTTCCAGAACATCCTCCATGGCATTGGTGAGGAGGGAGGCAGTGCTTGCCTTGAAGACCTGCGTTGCCTTGTTTTCTGTGTTGTCAATTAAAACATTTCCCTTGCTGTCGGTAACCTTTGTGTAGAACACCGGCTTGCGGTACTGGCCGCCGTCTGCGATTGCCGCGTAGGCTGCCGTCAGTTCGAGATCACTGACACCGTAGGTGATACCGCCGAGAGCCAGCGGCTGGATCACATCGTATTCCTCGGAGAGTTTGGAAAAACCAAGCTTCTTCAGATAATCAAAGCCGACCTTCGGCGTAAGCTCGGTCAGTACTTTGACGGCCGGGATATTGATGGAATTGATGATCGCCTGGCGGACGGTAACATCACCATGGTAGGTAAGATCCGAGTTCTGCAGCGGTGTGCCGTCACTGTAGTTGAACGGCTCATCCTTAATTACCGTAGCGAGTGTAATCTTTCCAAGGTCGAGCGCCGGTCCGTACGCGGAAAGAATCTTGAACGTGGAACCCGGCTGGGAATAATTATCGGTTGCGCGGTTGAAGGTAAGACTTGCTGTTTTTTCGCCGCGTCCGCCGACGATGGCTTTCACGTAACCGGTGCGCTGGTCCATAACGGTCATGCACGCCTGCGGCTGCGGGGTGAAGCTGCTGCGCTCGGCAACAATCGTATCGCCCTCCTGCATGATAGCGGCTTTGTACTGGTCGATATAGCTCTGTGCCTCCTCCTGGGAGTCAAAGAGCAGATCGAAATTCGGATCGCTGTTGCGGAAGTAGAGCTGCAGCATCTCTTTGCTGTAGTTCTGTACCTCGCCGTCTGCCTGCTCTACGGTGAGCGCCCAGTCGAGACCGATCTGCGTGTTCGCCGGGAAGTTCTCCGGATTCTGGAATTCCGTATCGAGGATTGACTGCATGTAGGAATCCTGTGTGGTATAAATTTTGAGGCCGCCGCTGTAGACAACGTTCTTTGCCTGCACTTCGGTGTAGCCTTTCTGTACCATCAGATCGTTGATCAGGTTGGTGATGACTTCATCGATAAAGTAGGAGTACGGCGCGCTCTCCGCCTGGGACTGCGTGTGCATGGCGATGCGGTCGTAAACGTTGTCGTTCATGGCAATGGTGTATTCTTCTTCGGTGATGTAGCCCTGCTCTTTCATGTTGTTCAGGATCTTGTCGCGGCGCTGCTGGTTTTTCTCCGGGTGGTTTTTCGGATTATATGCCGTCGGCGCCTTTGGAATTGCGGCAAGAACGGCGCATTCAGAGAGCGTCAGATCTTTTGCATCCTTTCCGAAATACGTCTGCGCTGCCGTCTGGACACCGTAGCAGCCGGAACCTAAGTTGATCGTATTCAGATAATTTTCCAGAATAACGTCTTTGGCGTTTTCACCCTCTGCGGTCAGTGTTTTTTCCAGCTTCAGCGCCAGGTACTGTTCCTGGATCTTCCGCTTGAAGCTCTGCATCCGCGTCTCTTCCATCCAGTCAGTGAAAACATTGTTTTTTAAGAGCTGCTGTGTGATCGTGCTGGCGCCCTCGGTAAAATGAAAGCCGTGGCTGACGCCGACAACGAAAGCACGGATGATACCGCTCGGATCGATGCCGTTGTGCTCATAAAAACGGGCATCCTCAACCGCGACGATCGCGTGCTGCATATCGAGCGGAATCTCCTCAATCGAAATCGAGACACGGTTTCCCTGAGCCCCGGTCAGCTTCTGTACCTGGTTGCCGTCAGCATCGTAGATAAACGACGCGTTGCCGAGCGGCATGATATTTGCCTCCGAGATATCAGGGGCACTGTCAATCACGCCGCGGACAGCGCCGATCACAAGCCCGGCACCGCAGACGAGAACGACAAGAAGAAGACAGAACGCGATGCGCAGCGCCGTCACGCCGGCCGTCTTTTCAATCTTTCCGTAATGGGACCGCAGATCTTCACGTTTGTCTTCCAGATGACTTTTTCCAAAGTGCATATAGAAAATCCTCCTTATGTCATGTTCCTGCAAAACTGATTTAGTTCAGTAATCAATGGTGTTCCTGCCCTGCAAAAAGCAGGGTATACTTATTTTTATTATACCAAATAAAGGGCTGGAATAAAAGTATTTCTGAAAAGAATGCTGATTTTTCAGAAATGATATGGTAAGATAGGTACATATTTGGATGAAGGAGTAAGGACATATGATCGATCAGTTTCGGACGGTTTACCGGGGTGGAACCGGGGAAATCGTGGAGAAGAAATCACGTTTTATTGCGACGGTGCGTCTGGTGGAATCTGAGGAGGAGGCACTTTCCTGCCTGGAAGCTCTGCGGAAAAAATACTGGGATGCGCGGCATAACTGTTTTGTGTATATTATTGGAGAAAATCAGGAGACGGTGCGCTGCAGCGATGACGGGGAGCCTTCCGGCACGGCAGGGCGGCCGATGCTCGATGTGGTACAGGGAGCAGGCCTCCGCAATGTGCTTGTTGTGGTGACGCGGTATTTCGGCGGTACGCTGCTGGGAACGGGCGGCCTGGTGCGCGCGTACTCGCAGGCGGTGCAGGAGGGGCTGGCAAACAGTGTTCTGATTGACGAGATCTGCGGCGTGCGGCTGTTGATTGAGACGGATTACAACGGCATCGGTAAAATCCAGTATCTGCTCGGCCAGCGGGGGATTCCGATTCTGGAATCCGAGTACACCGATCAGGTGAAAATCCGCGTTCTCGTTCCGAAAACGGAGGTGGACCGTCTCTGCGCGGAGATTACCGAGGGGACGAACGGAAAGGCAAAACTGGAAAAAGAAGAGGAGCTGTACTTTGCGCAGAACGACGGAGAGCTGATCTTCGGGGATGCGCTGACGCAGTATAAGAATCTGGAGGCAGAAGAATTAGGATAAAGGAGGATGCGACATGAGGTTTCCGGAAAATCTGAAAAAGAGCGGAACGATCGGCTTTGTGGCACCATCGTTTGGATGCACAACAGAGCCATACAAGTCCGCGTTTGCAAATGCACAGAAAAAATGGAAAGAGATGGGATATCAGCTGGATCTTGGGCCAAACTGCTATGCAGAGCACGGCATCGGAATCAGCGCGGCACCGGAGGAGTGCGGAAAAGAGCTGACGGAATATTATGTCAGTGAGAAGAATGACTGTCTGATTTCCTGCGGCGGCGGAGAGCTGATGTGCGAGGATCTCGATTACGTGGATTTTGAAAAGATCAGAAAGGCACCGGCGAAATGGTATCTCGGCTATTCTGACAATACGCATTTTACGTATCTTCTGCCGACCATCTGCGATACGGCGGCTGTTTACGGTCCGTGTGCGAGTGATTTCGGCATGGAGCCGTGGCATAAATCCGTAGCGGATGCGTTTGGCGTACTGACGGGAGAAGTGCGTACCGTCCGCGGCTATGAGGGATGGGAAAGAGACGATGCGAAGGGCAGAAGCGAGGAAAATCCGTATCTGCCGTACCAGATTACAGAACCGCGCGTTCTGCGCCGCTTCCCGGATGCGGACCGTGCATTTGAGGGACGACTCATCGGCGGCTGTCTCGACTGTCTCGTCAATATTCTTGGAACGAAGTACGACGGAACGGTTGATTTTGTGGAAAAATATAAAGAGGACGGTTTTGTCTGGTTTCTGGAAGCGTGCGATCTGAACGTCTTTGCGATCCGCCGCGCAATCTGGCAGATGGAGCACGCCGGCTGGTTCCAATATGTGAAAGGCTTTCTGATTGGCCGCCCGCTGCAGTTCGGACAGAAATTCGGGGAACTCGACCAGTACCGCGCCGTGACGGATCTGCTTGGAAAATACAACGTGCCGATCGTGATGGATCTCGACATCGGACACCTTCATCCGGCGATGCCGCTGATCGTCGGAAGTTATGCGAAGGTGGCCGTGGAAGGAAATGAGATTGAAATTAAGATGGAGTGCCGTTAGAACGCTTTTGAAAAATATTTTCTCGAGCGGCAGGGCAGAGCCTGTGGGAAAATGTCTGCGCGCGTAGAAGAACTATCGGCGCATCCGGCAGATGCCGCGGAGCTTTTTGACATCGAGAATCGTGACCGTGCCGCGGGAGAGTGCGACGATGCCGTCTTTCTCGAACGACTTTAAGGTGCGGGAAACGACCTCTCTGGCACTGCCGAGGTTCCGCGCGATCTGCTCGTGCGTGGTGGAGAGCACCGGGGAACCGGTGCGGATGCGTTCATCCTCGAGATATCCGGCAAGGCGCTGGTCAAGCCGCGTAAAGAGAAGCTGGCCCATCGCCCACATGACTTCGGAAAAATGCTCCGTTGTTTCCCGGTAAATGTAGTTTTCAACGTAAATATTCTGATTCAACAGTCTGCGGAACGTGCTGGCCGGAGTGATGAGAACTTTCGTCTCCTCCTCGGCCTCAATCAGAATATCAAAGCTGATTTCCTGCATCGCACAGGAGGCAGACAGCGTGCAGACTTCGCCGGGACCGGTGGTAAACAGGGTAATTTCCCGTTGCTCGCCGGACTGGATAAAGATGCGGAGCTTGCCGGAGAGGACAAGCAGAACGCCGAGACAGTCATCGTCACAGCTGTAGAGAAAATCGCCGCGCTGATACGTCGTCAGGACGGAAGAGAGCACGAGTGTCTGCTGTTCATCGGCGGTAAGCTTTGAATAAAATGGATAATGCTCCTGAAAACAGGATTCCAGAAAAGATGACATAAATAAAACTCCTTTCGGAAGAAGAACGTTCTTTTGTAAACTACGGCAGCAGCCGTTTCTTCCATGATAGAAAAGAACAGAAAGAAATGCAAGAAAAAACGTATCGGTTTTTGTGCCGATACGTTTTTTTTGCATTTCCAATATTACGCTGTTTATTTTACAGAGTTAATCAGCTCTTCCAGCTCCTCATAGGAAACGGCGCCGACGTTTTTCTTTACGAGTTCGCCGTTTTTGAAGAAAGCGAGGGTCGGAACGCTCATGACTTTAAAGGATCTTGCCAGCTCCGGTGCTTCGTCAACGTCTACTTTGTAGAACTGGATCTCCGGCATATCCTCAGCTGCCTCTTCGATGACCGGGGCGAGCATTTTGCACGGTCCGCACCAGGTAGCAAAGAAATCAACAACGGCAACGCCAGGTGCTGCCTGCAGAGCTTTTTCGAAGTTTTTGGATGTAACATGAATTAATGACATAATAGAAGTCCTCCTTTTTATTGTACGGGTAATTCCCGGTAACTGTTTTTCTGTTGTGACTGTAGAATATCACAGCAGAACGGGAAGTTCTGTGACTAAGTCACAAAACTATCTGGGTTCTTTTCCCTGGCGGAAACATTCGATCATTTCGCCGGTCAGGCTGATGAGATTTGGCGTTTCGGGCAGGGAACCGCGGTCAAACCATTCGGCAGTGGAGAGCTCGTCGCGATCGAGGGTGATGGATGGATCGCCGTCTACATCGCAATAGAAGCCGGCAAGCAGCGAACCGCTGAAGGACCATGGCTGACTCTTATAGTATCTCAGATTTTTGACTTTCAATCCGACTTCCTCCATAACCTCGCGGTGCACCGTCTGTTCCAGTGTCTCGCCGACTTCTGTATAACCTGCGACGAGGGCATAGGAACGGTGGCTGCTGTGGGATGGCGCATACTTCGTGAGCAGCAGGCGGTCGCCATCAGTGATGGCGACAATGACGCTTGGGCAGATCACCGGATAGGAGAGTGCGCCGCAGGACGGGCACTGCATCGCACGTTCATTTCCGGGCGCGTGCATCTTGGTTCCGCAGCGGCCGCAGTAGGTGTGGTCTGTGTACCAGGTGTGGATCTGGTAGCCGGTGATGCCGGCGAATCCGAGCCATCCCGGAACGGCGCGGCGCAGAATCAGTGTGTTTTCATATTTCCAGATATCAAATTCCGAAAGCTGCGGGCGGCGCAGTTCATAGTAATTGGTTTCGTCGATACGGAACAGAAATTTTGCTTTTTCCCGGATTTCCGGGAAAACAGGTGCAATTTCTGCAATCGAAGGATAGCGGATCTGCGGATCTTCAAAATTGCACAGAATTGTGTGATGACCGTAGATGAAAACGAGATCGGTATCGTTCGGTGTGGAAGGGTGGTAATCTACATAATATTTATGCGGAGCGATATCCTGAATCATAAGAACTCCTTTCCTTGGTAAAAAAAAGTTTTTGATAAAACAAAAAACCGAAATTCCTGTGAAGAAATTTCGGTAATAAAAAGAGCGCGAGACGGGATTCGAACCCGCGACCCCAACCTTGGCAAGGTTGTACTCCACCCCTGAGCCACTCGCGCAT
>NZ_QUHK01000015.1:0-25736 GCF_003479665.1 Blautia sp. AF14-40 | reverse complement strand
GTACTCCACCCCTGAGCCACTCGCGCATATACATCCTTTTGGATGAAGCGGGTGATGGGAATCGAACCCACGTATCCAGCTTGGAAGGCTGGTGTTCTACCATTGAACTACACCCGCAGATGATGGGCACTGATTTTTTTCTCTGTCTTGTTGACTGCCGTGCCTCACTGACAAAACGTATTCTACAGGAAAGATGAGAAAAAGTCAACCCCTTTTTTGAAAAAAATTAAAAAATTTTCAAAACACTGAAAAAGGAGAAAATTCAGGGTGAAAGGGGCGTGAAAATGTCCGCAAAGATCAGCCTTGTTCCAGAACGGGAAATGTACTATAATAGAAAAACGGAAAAGCAAAAAAGGGGGAATTTCCCTATGCAGGAAAATGGAACAGAACTTCTGGTTTGCTGCACCGGTTGTCAGAGCTGTATGCCGTGCATGGTAAAAATCAACATCCCGGGTTTGTTTGCGCTTTACAACCGGACAGCGACGGAAGGCGTCGAAGCGGTTCGTGCAGAGTATGAGCGTCAGGACAAACGTGCCGATGACTGCATCAACTGTTATCGCTGTGAAAAGCAGTGCCCGCAGCACCTCGGGATCGGCATTCTGATGCAGGATATTGCAGAAACCTTCGAAGAATAGAAAAACCGGTATCTGTGCAATTTAAAGAAAAATTCTAATCTTTCTATAAAATATTTTGGGAAAAACTGGACTTATCTGAAAAATTTGATATAATAGAAAGGTAGTGACAGGGAAATTTTATGCTAAAATCTGGAAAGAAGAGCCCTGTCAATTCTTATGGGAGGAAAAATACATGGATGCCATTGATTATAAGATTCTGAAGATATTGCAGAAAAATGCCCGCGAGACGGCTTCCAATATCAGCAAAGAGATTCATTTATCGGTTTCTGCAGTCATCGAGAGAATCCGTAAAATGGAAGAAACCGGAGTGATTAAAGAATACACCATTATTGTAGACGAAAAGAAAACGGGAAATGAGATGACCGCGCTGATGGAAGTCAGCCTGGAGCATCCGAAGTTCTTTGACAGTTTTGCAGATGCGATCCAGAAACTGGAGTACATCGTATCCTGCTATTATCAGACCGGAGATTTTGATTTGATTATCCGCATTTCCTGTCACTCATCCGACGAACTCGAAGAAATCCACCGCCAGGTGATGAGCCTTCCGGGCGTCGATGCGACAAGAACGCATGTAGTGCTGAAAAATGTAAAAAATATCTATTCCGCCATCCGCAGACCGGACAAATAAAAACCGGCACAGCCGGAATCTGATACGAGAGCGTGTCTGAAAATAATCCGAAAGAGTTTTCAGGCACGTTTTGGCGTCTCAGAAAAAGTACGGAAAGAAAGAAGGAAAAAAGTGAACAGATACTTACGCTGTTATGCAGAGATTTCACTCGAAGCGATCGGGCATAACATCAGAGAAGTGAAAAAAAGACTACCGGAGGGCGTGAAACTCCTTGGCGTTGTAAAAGCGAACGCCTACGGCCACGGTGCCGTTCCGGTAGCATCCTATCTGGAAAACCAGGTTGATTATTTTGCAACCGCAACCATCGAGGAGGCTGTCGAGCTCAGAGAAAACGGCATTTCCGCGCCGATCCTGATTCTCGGCTACGTGTCCCCGTCCCAGTACGGCGACCTTGTGGAATACGACATCACTCAGACGATCGACAGCTACGCACAGGCACTTGCCCTCGAAAAAGAGGCAGCACGCCAGAACCGGAAAGCAAAAGCACACCTCGCGGTCGATACCGGCATGACGCGGATCGGCTTCCAGGTGACAGAGCACGATGCGGATGAGGCGGCAAAAATCGCGGATCTTCCGCACATCGAGCTGGAAGGTATGTTTACGCATTTCTCCTGCGCCGATCAGGAAGACAAGACGTACTGTTCGATGCAGATGGAAAAATATGATAAGATGACGGCACTTTTAGCAGAGCGCGGCGTGACGATTCCGCTTCGCCATATCTGCAACTCCGCCGGAATCATGGAATTTGACGATCACCGCTTTGAGATGGTGCGTTCCGGTATCATCACCTACGGCATTTACCCATCCGAGGAGGTAAAAAAAGAGCGCCTCGATCTGATCCCGGCGCTTTCATGGAAGAGCCATGTCATCCATGTGAAGGAAGTCGGCCCGGGCATCGGCGTCAGCTACGGTGCCACGTATGTGACCGAGAAACCGATGACACGGATCGCAACTGTTTCAGCCGGCTATGCAGACGGCTATCCGAGAGCTCTCTCGAACCAGGGCTGTGTGCTGATCCACGGGAAAAAAGCACCGATCATCGGAAGAATCTGTATGGATCAGATGATGGTGGACGTGACCGACATCCCGGATGTGCAGGTGGAGGACGTTGTAACGCTTGTCGGAACCGACGGGGATGAGACCATCACGATCGAAGAGATCGCCAACCCGGCGGCACGTTTCGATTACGAGATGCTCTGCGATATCAGCAGCCGTGTAACAAGGGTTTATAAATAGTTATCCAAAATAGAAAAATCAAAGTCTCCGAAGACGGAAAAAAGCAGAATTTGCTGACCGTTTCGGAGACTTTTTTGTGTTGGAACAGGTTTTCTGGATTATTTAACCGGTGCGGGTTGACAGGCGGTGCCGGAGTATGGTAGGATACCAATTAGTTTAGCGTAGTACAGTGATAACATGATCACGTAGAAAAGGAGAAGATTATTATGAAAAAGAAAATGGTTAGCATTTTGACAGCAGCCTTTTGTGTATCTGCCCTGCTGGCTGGCTGCGGCTTTGCAGACACAGCAAAAACATCTGCCTCATCAGCAGGAGCCGCATCCTCTTCCGCAGACGGAACGACAACCTTTACCGTGGGCTTCGATGCAGAATACCCGCCGTACGGCTACATGGACGATGAGACCGGCGATTACACCGGATTTGACCTGGAGCTCGCCGAGGCAGTCTGCGAGATTTACGGCTGGAAGCTGGTAAAAACCCCGATCAACTGGGATGCGAAAGATACCGAGCTGAATTCTGGTGCGATTGACTGCATCTGGAACGGCTTTACCATGAACGGCAGAGAGGACGATTACACCTGGTCCGATCCGTACGTGGACAACAGCCAGGTGATGGTCGTATCTGAGAATTCCGGCATCAACAGCCTGTCCGATCTGGCAGGAAAGACGGTTGGTGTGCAGGCAGCATCCGCAGCACTCGATCTTTTACAGAGTGAGGAAGAAGGCGGTCAGAAAGAACTCGCCGATACTTTCACCGCTCTGCAGCAGTTCCCGGATTATAACAATGCGTTTGTAGAGCTTCAGGCAGGTTCCATCGATGCGGTTGCCATGGATATCGGCGTTGCCAAATATCAGCTGGAAAGCCGCGGAGAAGGATACAAAATCCTCGACGAGCACCTGAATTCTGAGAAATATGCGATCGGATTCAAAAAAGGAAATACCGAGCTCTGCGATAAAGTAAACGAAGGCCTGCAGCAGGTTCTGGCCGACGGAACATTCGACAAGCTCGCAGAAAAATACGGAATCGCAGACATGGTGTGTCTGGAGAAAAAAGGAGAGTAAAGCAGCATGAAGTTGTCCATAATTCTATCACAGCTTAGTACCGGAATGGCGGGAACGATCTCGATATTTGTCCTGACGCTCGTATTTTCCCTGCCGCTCGGTCTGCTGATCGCCTTCGGGCGTATGTCGAAAAACCGGATTGTGAGCGGAATTTTCCGGCTCTATATCTCCCTGATGCGCGGCACGCCTCTGATGCTGCAGCTCATGGTGGTTTACTTCGGACCGTTCTATCTGTTCGGTATGAACATCGGAAAATGGCGCTTTCCGGCGATTATCACCGGATTTGCCTTAAACTACGGCGCCTATTTTGCAGAAATCTACCGCTCCGGCATCGTTTCGATGGATCGTGGACAGTACGAGGCAGCAAAGCTTCTTGGTTATTCGAAGGGACAGACGTTTGTCCGCATTATTCTGCCGCAGGTTGTGAAACGGATTCTGCCGGCGATCACCAATGAGGTGATTACGCTGGTCAAGGATACGTCGCTGGCCTTTTCCATTTCCTATGTGGAAATGTTCACGATCGCAAAACAGATCGCGGCGGCCAAGACCACGATGGTTCCGTTCGTCGCCGCCGGTATTTTCTACTACATCTTCAACTTTGTCGTGGCGTGGGTGATGGAATTTTTGGAAAAGAAATTTTCTTATTATCATTAACTATAGAAGAGAGCGGAAAACGATATGATTTATCTGGAAATGAACCATGTAAAAAAGAGCTTTGGGGATCTCGAAGTGTTAAAAGATATTTCCCTCAAAGTAGAAGAGGGCGAGGTGCTCTCGATCATCGGCCCGTCGGGATCGGGAAAATCGACACTGCTGCGGTGCGCGGCAATGCTTGAAACGATGGACGGCGGTGATCTGGCGTACCTTGGCAAGCAGGCAGTTACAATGGAAAACGGAAAATCCGTCTATACGAAGCCTGCCGTACTACGGAAAATACAGGAGAATTTTGGAATGGTATTCCAGAGTTTCCATCTGTTTCCTCATTATAATGTTATGAAAAATCTCTGCGATGCGCCGATCCATGTACAGAAGCGGAACCGCGCGGAGGTGGAAGCACAGGCGGAAGAGCTGCTTGGAAAAATGGGTCTGACCGGAAAGGAAAAGGCGTATCCGTGTCAGCTTTCCGGCGGCCAGTGTCAGAGAGTTGCGATTGCGCGCGCGCTGATGCTGAAACCGAAGGTGCTCTTTTTCGATGAGCCGACATCGGCACTCGATCCGGAGCTGACAGGCGAAGTTTTAAAGGTCATCAAATCTCTTGCGGAGATGAACATGACGATGGTGATCGTTACCCACGAGATGAATTTTGCCCGGGAGATTTCCAACCGCGTCATCTTTATGGACCAGGGCGTGATCGCCGTGGAAGGAACGCCGGACGAAGTCTTCGATTCCGAAAATGCCAGAATGCAGGGCTTTTTGGGAAAATTTCGTGAGAAGTAACGACGTTGCACTTGCCTAAAAAAACAACATGCGTTATACTAGAGCGTGGTTGAAACGTATTTCAAACACGCTCTTTATACGTCCCGTTCTGTTTTTGGGGATGAAAAAGAGCGGGGATAAAAGAGAAACCGAATACACATTTTGACAAGAAAAGGAGAATCGTGTCTATGAGCGGAACTGACAGATATGTAAGCCCTCTTTCCGAACGTTATGCAAGCAAGGAGATGCAGTACATCTTCTCCCCGGATATGAAATTCCGTACCTGGAGAAAGTTATGGATTGCGCTGGCTGAGACAGAAAAAGAACTGGGACTTTCTATTACAGATGAGCAGATCGAAGAACTGAAAGCAAATGCCGAGAACATCAACTACGATGTGGCAAAAGAAAGAGAGAAAGTCTGCCGTCATGACGTAATGTCCCATGTGTATGCCTACGGCGTACAGTGTCCGAAAGCAAAAGGAATCATCCATCTGGGAGCAACCAGCTGCTACGTAGGCGACAATACCGATATCATTGTCATGAACGAAGCCTTAAAGCTGGTGAAGAAAAAACTGGTGAACGTTATCGCTGAGCTGGCAAAATTTGCGGATACCTACAAAGACCAGCCGACCCTTGCCTTCACCCACTTCCAGCCGGCACAGCCGACCACCGTCGGAAAACGTGCAACCCTGTGGATGCAGGAGTTCTTAATGGACCTTGAAGATCTCGAGTACGTACAGAGCACCTTAAAGCTGCTCGGCTCCAAAGGAACAACAGGCACACAGGCAAGCTTTTTAGAGCTGTTCGACGGAGATCAGGAGACCATCGACAAGATCGATCCGATGATCGCTGAGAAAATGGGCTTCAAGAACTGCTATCCTGTTTCCGGACAGACGTATTCCAGAAAAGTCGATACGAGAGTATTAAACGTTCTGGCAGGCATTGCGGCAAGCGCAACAAAATTCTCCAACGACATCCGTCTTCTGCAGCACTTAAAAGAAGTTGAGGAGCCGTTCGAGAAAGGACAGATCGGATCTTCCGCCATGGCATACAAGAGAAATCCGATGAGAAGCGAGCGTATCGCATCCCTGTCCCGTTATGTGATCACCGATGCATTAAATCCGGCCATCACCTCTTCTGTACAGTGGTTTGAAAGAACCCTCGATGACTCTGCAAACAAGAGACTTTCCATTCCGGAAGGCTTCCTTGCCATCGACGGTATCCTGGATCTGTGCATGAACGTCGTAGACGGACTTGTGGTTTATCCAAAGGTTATCTTAAAACACATGATGGCAGAGCTTCCGTTTATGGCAACCGAGAATATCATGATGGATGCGGTGAAAGCAGGCGGCGACCGTCAGGAGCTGCATGAGAGAATCCGCGAGCTGTCCATGATCGCCGGAAAACATGTCAAAGAGGAAGGCCGCGACAATGATCTTCTGGATCTGATCGCAGCGGATGAGATGTTCCATCTGACCAAAGAAGAGCTGGAAAAGACGATGGATCCGTCCAAATACACAGGCCGCGCATCCGTACAGGTTGACGCATTCCTGAAGAACGTAGTCAATCCGGTGCTTGAGGCAAACAAAGAGGCACTTGGCATGACTGCGGAAATCAACGTCTGATGCGTTTGATAAACAGAAATAATAAAAAAACAGATTTTATAAGTAATCATAAGTTTTACTTATGAGAAAAACATGGTATACTATGCATGAACGGCCGAAGCAAAGAGGCCGCAAGTATACGTTGAATTAGGAGGATGTCACATGATTAAGGCAGTAGTAGGAGCAAACTGGGGAGACGAGGGAAAAGGTAAGATTACCGATATGCTCGCAAAAGAGGCAGACATTATTGTCCGTTTCCAGGGTGGTGCGAATGCAGGCCATACCATTGTAAATAACTATGGAAAGTTTGCACTTCATACCCTTCCATCCGGCGTATTTTACAGCCACACAACAAGCGTAATCGGAAACGGTGTTGCACTCAACATTCCGGTTCTGATCAAAGAGTTAAATGAGATCATTTCGAAGGGAGTGCCGGCACCGAAGATCAAAATTTCCGACCGTGCACAGATGGTAATGCCGTACCACATCCTGTTCGACCAGTATGAGGAAGAGCGTCTGGGCGGAAAATCCTTTGGTTCCACCAAATCCGGTATCGCTCCGTTCTACTCAGATAAATATGCAAAAATCGGTTTCCAGGTAAACGAGCTGTTCGACGATGAGCACCTGAAAGAGAAACTGAAATCCGTATGCGAGACCAAGAACATTCTGCTCGAGCATCTGTATCACAAACCGCAGTTAAATCCGGATGAGATCTATGCAGAGCTGATGGAATACAAAAAAATGGTTGAGCCATACGTATGCGATACTTCCGCATTCCTGTGGAACGCTGTTCAGGAAGGCAAGGAGATCCTGCTTGAGGGTCAGCTTGGTTCCTTAAAAGACCCGGATCACGGAATTTACCCGATGGTAACTTCTTCTTCCACACTGGCCGGCTACGGCGCAGTAGGAGCAGGTGTTCCGCCATATGAAATCAAGAAAATCGTAACCGTATGCAAAGCTTACTCCAGTGCAGTAGGAGCAGGTGCTTTCGTTTCCGAGATCTTCGGCGATGAGGCAGATGAGCTCAGAAGACGCGGCGGAGACGGCGGAGAGTTCGGTGCAACCACAGGCCGCCCGAGACGTATGGGATGGCTCGACTGTGTTGCTTCCCGCTACGGCTGCAGAATGCAGGGCACAACCGATGTAGCATTTACCGTACTTGACGTTCTCGGATATCTGGACGAGATTCCGGTTTGCGTAGCATACGAAGTAGACGGAAAAGAAATCCACGATTTCCCGAACACCAGCATTCTTGAGAAAGCAAAACCGGTTCTGAAAACCCTTCCGGGATGGAAATGCGATATCCGCGGCATCAAGAAATACGAGGATCTGCCGGAGAACTGCAGAAACTACATCGAGTTTGTAGAGAAAGAAATCGGATTCCCGATCACCATGATCTCCAACGGACCGGGAAGAGACGATATCATTTACCGCAATAAATAATTTAGGCGGTTTTTAGAGGATTTTTATGAAAAAAGCAGGACAGCTTCTCGCAGTTCTGACAGCGGCTTCCGTGCTGCTGTCGGGCTGTGAGAAGTTAAAAGATGTGACAACGACATCTGTCTATGTGAGCAAAAATGGTGTTGTGACAGAAGCCATTGTGGAAGATTACAGCAAAGACGATGATTACACGGAAGACGAACTGAAGGTCTTTGTGGAGGATGACATCAAAAAATTCACAGAGGAGCGCGGCGATGCGGATTCCGTGAAGCTGGAAAAATGCCAGATCAAAGAGGACAAGGTGGAGATCCGGATGGAATACGGAGATTACCAGTCCTACGCGGATTATCACGGAGCAGAATTTTTCGCAGGCACGCTGGATGAGGCAGAAGAAGCGGGATATGATTTTTCCGCTTCCTTTGTCGATTCTAAAGGCAATGAGGTTTCAGTCGAAGATGCGGTCAAAGGCGTTAAGCATGTACGCGTGATTGTCTGCGAGGAGCCGCTGGAAATCGTAACGGAAGATCCGGTGCTCTGCGTTTCCGGTACAGCCGTGATCAAAGGAAAAAACACGGTGGATACGGCCGGCGAGTGGACCACAAAGTCCACAGAGAGTGCTTCTGCGTCATCATCAGAGCAGACTAAGACAGAAGAAACAGAGCAGGAATATGAGCAGGACGTTCTTCTTGCCAGTCCTGTTATTGTTGTTTATGGTAAGTAAACAAATAAAATAGAGGAGTAACTAACTATGGAAAAGACAATGGACAAAATTGTGGCAGTAGCAAAATCCAGAGGTTTTGTATATCCGGGTTCCGAAATCTACGGCGGCCTGGCAAATACCTGGGATTACGGCCCGCTCGGTGTTGAGCTGAAAAACAACGTGAAAAAAGCATGGTGGCAGAAATTCGTGATGGAGAGCCCGCACAACGTAGGTGTTGACTGCGCGATCCTGATGAACCCGCAGACATGGGTAGCTTCCGGTCATCTCGGCGGATTTTCCGATCCTCTGATGGACTGTAAAGAGTGCCACGAGCGTTTCCGTGCAGACAAGCTGATCGAAGACTTCTGCGAGGAAAAAGGCATTGAAATCGAAGGCGGCAGTGTAGACGCATGGTCCCAGGAAGAGATGAAGAACTTCATCGAGGAGCATCAGATTCCGTGTCCGTCCTGCGGAAAACATAACTTTACCGATATCCGTCAGTTCAACCTGATGTTCAAAACCTTCCAGGGTGTTACAGAGGATGCGAAGAACACCGTATATCTTCGTCCGGAGACTGCACAGGGTATCTTCGTAAACTTCAAAAACGTACAGCGTACTTCCAGAAAGAAAATTCCGTTCGGAATCGGTCAGATCGGTAAATCTTTCCGTAACGAGATTACACCGGGTAACTTCACCTTCCGTACCCGTGAGTTCGAGCAGATGGAGCTGGAGTTCTTCTGCGAGCCTGGCACTGACCTTGACTGGTTCCAGTACTGGAGAGGCTTCTGCATCAACTGGCTGAAGAGCCTCGGCATGAAAGACGAAGAGATGCGTGCAAGAGACCATTCTCCGGAAGAGCTGTGCTTCTACAGCAAGGGAACAACCGATATCGAGTTCCTGTTCCCGTTCGGATGGGGCGAGCTGTGGGGAATCGCAGACCGTACCGATTACGACCTGACCCAGCATCAGAATGTATCCGGACAGGATATGACCTATTTCGATCCAGAGAAGAACGAGAAATACATCCCGTATGTTATCGAGCCGTCTCTTGGTGCTGACCGTGTCGTTCTGGCATTTCTGTGCAGCGCTTATGACGAGGAAGTTCTCGACGCAGAGAAGAATGATGTTCGTACTGTGATGCATTTCCATCCGGCACTGGCACCGGTAAAAATCGGTGTGCTTCCGCTTTCCAAGAAGCTGAACGAGGGCGCTGAGAAGGTCTTTGCAGAGCTGTCCAAGAAATACAACTGCGAGTTTGATGACCGTGGAAATATCGGAAAACGGTATCGCCGTCAGGATGAGATCGGTACTCCGTACTGCATCACCTACGACTTCGATTCCGAGACCGATGGTGCTGTTACCGTCCGTGACCGTGACACCATGGAGCAGGAGAGAATTAAAATTGAGGATCTCGATGCTTACTTTGCAGATAAATTTACTTTCTAATCTGGTTTTTTAGTCCGGAAAAAGAGTAGAAAAAAAGGATTCCCACTCGCGGGAATCCTTTTTTGTATACTTTGTATTACTCGATAATCGTACCTGTTTTTCCTTGGAATCCGGCGAGTGCAGAATCAATGGAAGTGATGACTGCGGTACGGCCGATGCCTTTCTCGAGGAAAGAAACAGCTGCTTCCATCTTCGGCAGCATGGAGTTTTCTCCGAACTGGCCTTCTGCGATGTATTTCTTCGCGTCAGCAACGGTGATGTGCTCCAGCGGTTTTTCGTCCGGGGTACCGTAGTTGATGGAAACGTTTTCCACGCTGGTCAGGATCATCAGCATGTCTGCGTTCAGCATTTCTGCCATCAGGCCGCTGGTGAGGTCTTTTTCGATGACTGCGGATGCACCCTTTAATTCTTCATTCTGCGGGAGAACCGGGATTCCGCCGCCGCCTGCTGCGATGACAACCTGTCCGGCATCGAGAAGAAGACGGATGGAGTCGATCTCTACGATATCCTGCGGCTTCGGAGCAGCAACGATTCGGCGGTAGCCGTCCTCGGTTTTCGTTACGTAGTTTCCTTTTTCTTCCTCTGCGTCAGCCTCCTCTTTGGTAAGCGTACGGCCGATCAGTTTGACCGGATTGTTGAAGGCATCGTCGTACGGATCTACTTCAACCTGTGTAAGAATCGTGGATGTGGTTTTGAAGATTCCCCTGCGGAGAAGCTCAGCACGGATGGCGTTCTGCAGGTCGTAGCCGATGTAGCCTTCGCTCATAGCGGAGCAGACAGACATCGGGGCTGCGCTGTAGTCGGTGTGCATTTTGCCGAATTCATTCATCGCCATGTGGATCATGCCGACCTGCGGCGCATTGCTGTGGGTGATGACAACATCAGCGCCGGCAGCAACGAGATCTGCGATTACTTTTGCGGAACGTTTTACGGCTGCTTTCTGTTCCGGCAGCGTCGTTCCAAGAGCTTTGTGTCCCAGTGCAACAACTATTTTTTTTCTTTTCATTGGAAGATACCTCTCTTTGCAGTTCATAGATTTTGATACGAAAAAACCAGGCATCAATATAAAACTATTATAAAGTTTATGGGGGCAAAAATCAAGAAGAAACCGACATTGCGCACATTGAAATGTTTTTCGGACTATGGTATTCTATAAAAGTATCTGAGTCGTAGGGATTTGAAACGTGAAAGGGAGGTCCCGGCATGAAAAACATGCGCACGTTACGAAAACGGATCGCATATCAGCTCCAGCAGGGCAGTCTGGATGCGGAAGTTACAGGAATTACATGCGACAGCAGAAAAGTACAGCCGCAGAACGTGTTTGTCTGCATCCGCGGAAACAGGATGGACGGGCACGTATATGCAGAAGAAGCAGTCGAGAGGGGCGCTGCTGTCCTGGTTGCGGAGCGGGAACTGGAAGGGATTCCGGAAAAGGTAACCGTACTCGTAGTAAAGGACAGCAGAGAAGCACTCGCACAGCTTTCCTGTGCCTGGGAGGACGATCCGGCGCAGCACCTTGTGACAATCGGAGTGACCGGCACGAAGGGAAAGACGACGACTGCATATATGATTTACGAAATCCTGCGAAAAGCAGGGATCCGCGCAGGACTCATCGGAACGATCGAGACGAGGATCGGGGAAAAAAGCATTCCGTCAGAAAATACAACGCCGGAGCCTGTTGTGCTGCAGAAGCTGTTTTCTGAAATGATGCGGGAGGGCTGCACCCATGTTGTGATGGAGGTTTCCTCGCAGGCGGAAAAACAGCACCGGTGTGATGGAATTACGTTTGATTACGGTGTGTTCACCAACATTGGAAACGACCACATCGGCGCCGGGGAGCATGCATCGTTTGCAGAATACCTGTCCTGCAAAAAGAAGCTGCTTCGCACCTGCAGAACCGGAATTGTAAACCGGGATGACAAAAGGTTTCCGGAGATCATAAGGCAGAGCACCTGCCGTCTGGTGACATTCGGATGCAGGGAAAAAGCTGATTTTATGGCAGCAGATGCAGCACTCGATCAGGCGCCCGGCGTGCTCGGTGTCTCATACCGGGTGCAGGGCGCAGCGGATTTTCCGGTACGGGTAGATCTGCCGGGTCTGTTTTCCGTTTCCAACTCGCTTGCCGCCATTGCGGTCTGCGCGCAGATGGGAATCCCGGAAAAGGCGATGCAGGAGGCACTTTCCACAGTCCGCGTCCGTGGGCGGTGTGAGGCAGTTCTGGTGTATCCGGAAATGACGCTTCTCATTGACTACGCACACAATGCGATGAGCCTCGAAAGCCTGTTAAAGACACTGCGGAAATACCATCCGAAGCGCCTGATCTGTCTCTTCGGCTGCGGCGGAAACCGCGCGCGGGACCGGAGATTCCAGATGGGAGAGGTGTCGGGGCGTCTGGCGGATCTGACCGTTATCACCTCGGACAATCCGCGGGATGAGGAACCACAGGCGATTCTGGACGATATCCGGACGGGAATCGGGAAAACAGAAGGCGCTTTCGTTGAGATTGCAGACCGTAAGGAGGCGATCCGGTATGTGATCGAAAACCGGCAGCCGGGCGATCTCGTGGTGCTCGCGGGAAAAGGCCACGAAACGTATCAGATCCGGAAGGGGAAACGGTACGAGATGGATGAGCGCGTGCTGATCCGGGAAATACTGGAAGAAAGTAAGGGGAATGTATGAGCAGCGTTTACGCTGATGTAATCGTAGACATCACAAATGAAAAACTGGACCGGACCTTTCAGTACAAGGTTCCGCCGGAACTGACAGGGGAGATCGGTCCGGGAACGGCGGTACAGATTCCGTTTGGAAATGGAAACCGCACGATCACCGGCTATGTGCTTTCCGTCGGAAACGAGCCGAAATATCCGCAGGACCGGATGAAGGCCATCCTCGCGGTACAAAAGGATGCGGCGACTGTAGAGACGAAGCTCATCGCGCTCGCCGCGTGGATGCGTCATACGTACGGATCGACGATGATCCAGGCGTTAAAGACGGTGCTTCCGGTCAAAGTAAAGGCGCGCGGGAAAGAAACCCGCGAAATTGCGCTTCTTGCAGATCCTGCGAGATGTGAGGAGCTGCTGGAAAACTACAGAAAGAAAAATTATAAAGCGAGAATCCGTCTCTTAAACGCGCTGCTGGCCCAGCCGGTTCTTCCAGGGCCGGTTGTGAGCAAGGAACTGAAAATCACGGCAGATACGCTGCACGTGATGGAAGAGCAGGGCGTGTTGGAAATCCGCCGTACGAGCACCTGGAGAAATCCGGTATCTGATGCGGCAGGAAGAACAACTGCGGGAAAACCAAACGAACAGCAGCAGGCCGTGGTGGACGGCATTCGAAAGGAATGGGAAGGGCAGAACCGCCCCTGCCTGATCCGCGGTGTGACGGGAAGCGGCAAAACGCTCGTCTATATGGAGCTGATGGAGCAAGTGCTGAAGGAAGGAAAACAGGTGATCGTGCTGATCCCGGAGATTGCGCTGACGTATCAGAACGTGGAGCGGTTCTGCGCACGGTTTGGAACAAGGGTCACGGTAGTCAACTCGCGGATGACACCGTCCGAGCGCGCCGACCAGATGGAGCGCGCGCGGCGCGGGGAGGTCAGTATTATGATCGGTCCGCGTTCCGCACTCTTTGCACCGTTTCCGGATCTGGGGCTGATCGTAATCGATGAGGAGCATGAAACCTCCTATAAAAGTGAAGTGACGCCGCGCTACCATGCAAGGGAGACCGCTGTGCGCCGTGCCGGGCTGGAGCATGCCCATGTGGTGATGGGTTCGGCAACGCCGTCGGTGGATGCTTCTTACGCCTGCGAGACGGGAGCGTACGCGCTGTTCCGGATGGATGCGCGGTACGGAAATGCAGCACTTCCGTCCGTATGGATCGCGGATATGCGGGAAGAATTACAGATGGGAAACCGTTCGATTCTGTCCGGAAAACTGCGGGAAGAGATCGAAAAACGGCTTGAAAAAAAGGAACAGGTTGTACTGTTTCTGAACCGCAGAGGCTATGCGGGCTTCGTCTCATGCCGTGCATGCGGCCATGTGATGAAATGCCCGCACTGCGATGTATCACTGACAGCACACAATAACGGAAAGCTCGTCTGCCATTACTGCGGTTATGAAACACCGCAGGTACATGCGTGCCCGTCGTGCGGTTCCCCGTACATCGGCGGCTTCCGTGCCGGCACACAGCAGATCGAGCAGAACGTGAAAAAGCTGTTTCCAAAGGCACGCGTTCTTAGGATGGACGGCGACACGACAAAAACGAAAAACAGTTATGAAGAAATCCTGTCCTCATTTGCGGCAGGGGAGGCCGATATCCTGATTGGAACCCAGATGATCGTAAAAGGCCACGATTTCCCGAATGTCACGCTGGTGGGAGCGCTGGCGGCGGATCTCTCCCTGAATGCAGTCGATTACCGTGCCGGGGAGCGTACGTTCCAGCTGCTGACGCAGGCAGTCGGCCGCGCCGGAAGAGGCGAAAAGCCGGGAATGGCAGTCATTCAGACGTACCATCCCGAACATTACAGCATTCAGACGGCGGCAGAGCAGGATTACGGGACATTTTACGAGAAAGAAATGGACTACCGCCGTCTGATGGGATATCCCCCGGCGGCGGAGCTTCTGGCGATCCACGGAGCCGGGGAGGATGAAGCGCATCTGGCGCAGGCGATGGAATACATTCGCAGATATCTCATCCGCATCCGGGGAAACCGCGAAGTCCAGATCATCGGCCCGGCAAGTGAGGCAGTGTCGAAAATCAATGACCTGTACCGCATGGCCGTGTATGTACGCGCGCCGCAGGAAGAGGTGCTGGCAGAGCTGCGGGAAAAACTGGAACGGTATATCGAGATTAACAAAGGCTTCCGTACCGTTTATTTACAGTTCGACTTCAGCAGAAAGTATTAGTTTTTTCATACTATTTACACATAGATTATTTATAATAGAAGAGCAAAAGAAAGGAAAAGAATTATGGCAATCAGAGAAATCAGAGTCGTAGGCGACCGCGTATTAACGAAAAAATGCAGACCGGTGGAGAAGATGACACCAAGAATCAGCGAGCTGATCGACGACATGTTTGACACCATGTATGAGGCAAACGGTGTCGGCCTTGCCGCACCGCAGGTCGGCATCTTAAAGAGAATCGTAGTCATGGATGTGGACGGAACCCCACATCTTCTGATCAATCCGGAAATCCTGGAGACTTCCGGAAGCCAGACAGGAGCAGAAGGCTGCTTAAGCCTTCCGGGAAAATCCGGTACAGTAACCCGTCCGAATTACGTAAAGGTAAGAGCGCTGGACCGCGACATGCAGCCGTTTGAACTGGAGGGAACCGAACTTCTTGCCCGCTGCATCTGCCACGAGTGTGATCACCTCGACGGACATATGTATACAGAAAAAGTAGAAGGCGAACTCTGGGACAACACGTACGATGAGTATGAGGAGTACGAGGACGAAGAGTAAGTCTTAAAATAAAGGAGATGACTTCAGATGAAAGTGGTATTTATGGGAACCCCGGATTTCTCCGTGGGAACACTTGAGGCACTCGTGGAGGCCGGTTATGAGATCACAGGCGTTGTGACCCAGCCGGACAAACCGAAGGGCCGCGGAAAACAGATGATGCCGACACCGGTGAAAGAGGCAGCCGAAAAACACGGCCTTCCGGTCTATCAGCCGCGCCGCGTGCGGGATGCAGAGGCGATCGAGGAGATCCGGAAAATGGAGCCGGATGTGATCGTTGTCGTTGCATTCGGCCAGATTATTCCAAAAGAGATTTTGGACATGCCGAAATACGGATGCATCAACGTTCATGCATCCCTGCTTCCGGCTTACCGCGGAGCAGCGCCGATCCAGTGGGCTGTCATGAACGGCGATGAAGTGAGCGGCGTAACCATTATGAAGATGGATGAAGGCCTCGACACAGGCGATATGCTGACGAAAGTGGAAGTTCCGCTTGCAGCAGATGAGACCGGCGGCAGTCTCTTTGACAAGCTCGCCGCAGCCGGAGCAAAACTTCTGGTGGAGACACTTCCAAGACTTGAAAAAGGCGAAGTGACACCGGAAAAACAGCCGGAGATAAGCACTACAGAGTATGCGCGGATGATCAAAAAAGAAGACGGAAAGATCGACTGGACGAAGAGTGCCGTTGAGATCGAACGTCAGATCCGTGCGATGAGCCCGTGGCCGAGTGCTTTTACAAAAGTAAACGGAAAGAACCTGAAAATCTGGGATGCCAAAGTCATTGCCATGTTCGGCGGCGATCTGTTTTCGAAAATTCCGGGACAGAATCCGACGAAGAGTGCCGGAAAAGTCTGGGTGGCAGATGAGACAGGTCTCCATGTAAAGACGGGAGACGGCATTCTGGTGATCGAGGAGCTGCAGCTCGAAGGAAAGAAACGGATGAAAGCCGCCGATTTCCTGCGCGGCTATGCGATCGAGCCGGGTACCAGGCTTGGCGAATAAAAGAGAAAAAGCAACCTGAAGTTGAGGCGGGGAACGGCACAGCGGTGTGATGGCTGCTGTGCCTGAGAAAAAAGGAGAAAAACGATATGGGACTTTTTTATGACAGTACGTATCTGCTGGTGATTCTTGCCGCACTGATTTCCATGGCGGTATCCGCCCGCATGAACACGATTTTCAGCAAATATCAGACCGTCCGCTCGTACAGCGGCATGACGGGACGCGAGGCGGCGATGCGCATTCTGCATCAGGCCGGCATCTACGATGTGACCGTCCGCCACGTATCCGGTAAACTGACCGACCACTATGATCCGCGGACAAAAACCGTGAATTTATCGGATGCGGTTTACGATTCAACCTCGGTCGCAGCGATCGGCGTCGCAGCGCATGAGTGCGGCCATGCCGTACAGCACAATACGGATTACGTGCCGCTGAAAGTAAGAAGCGCCATTGTTCCGGCAGCGAACCTTGGATCCCAGCTTTTCTGGCCGCTGTTCCTGATCGGACTGATTTTCAGCCTTCCGATGCTGGTAAAAGCCGGGATCTGGCTGTTTGTGCTGGCACTGGCATTCCAGGTGGTAACACTTCCGGTCGAGTTCGATGCGTCGAGAAGAGCATTAAAAATGCTCAGTGAGGGCGGTATGGTGACAGAGACGGAACACGACGGAGTCAAGAAAGTACTCTGGGCTGCAGCCATGACATACGTGGCCGCGGTGATCGGTTCTCTGCTGCAGCTGCTCCGGCTGCTGATTTTATCCGGAGCATTTAGGAGAAATGATGACTGATACAATCAATACAAGAGAGCTGATTATGAACATTCTGCTTGAGATGGACAGGGAGAAAACGCCCTGCCATCTTGCTGTAAGGGACGCCCTCGATAAATACCAGTTCCTGCCGCGGCAGGACCGTGCGTTTATCAAGCGGGTCTGCGAGGGAACCGTGGAATACGGCATCCAGAATGACTACATCATCAATCAGTATTCCAAAATCAAGATCAACAAATGCAAGCCGGTGATTCGTGCGATCTTACGGATGTCGGTGTACCAGATCCGTTTTCTTGACGCAGTACCGGATTCGGCAGTCGTCAATGAGGCGGTGAAACTGGCGGAAAAGAAGCATTTTTACAACTTAAAGGGCTTTGTCAACGGCGTTCTGCGCACGATCGTGCGGGAGAAAGATCATCTGCCGATGCCGAAGGAGAACAATACTACGCAGTATCTTTCCGTGAAATACTCCATGCCGGAATTTCTGGTTGAGGAGTTCGTATCCCAGTACGGAAAAGAAACGGCAGAAACGATGATGGCGGATTTCCTGAAAGAAAAACAGGTGACGATCCGTATCAACCGCTGGAACAATACGATCGAGGAGACGAAGAAAAGCCTGGAAAGCCAGGGGGCAGAGCTGGAAAAAGCGCCGTATCTTGGCGAGGCGTTCTATCTGAAAAACTTTGAGACGATCGCATCACTGAATGCCTTCCAGGAAGGCCGGTTCCAGATTCAGGATGTGAGCTCCATGATGGCGGCGCATCTGGCGGATCCAAAGCCGGGTGACCAGGTGCTGGATCTCTGCGCGGCACCGGGCGGAAAGAGCCTCCATGCAGCAGATAAAATGAGAAATCAGGGATGCGTGGAAGCGCGTGATCTCACCGAATACAAGGTCGATCTGATCCGGGAAAATGTGCAGAGAGCAGGTGTTTCCTGCGTCGTGCCGAAGGTAAAAGATGCGGAACAGCTCGATGCGGAATGGATCGGAAAAGCGGACGTTGTGATTGCAGACCTGCCGTGCACCGGATACGGCGTCATCGGCAGAAAGCCGGATATCAAATATTACGCTTCAAAAGAAAAAGAAGAGGAGCTGGTACGGATTCAGCGGGCAATCCTTGCAAATGCCGCATCGTACGTAAAGCCGGGCGGCACACTGCTGTACAGCACATGTACCGTCAACAGAAAAGAAAACGGCGAGAATGCCGCATGGTTTCTGGAACAGTTCCCGTTTGAAGCAGTCAGTCTGGATGAACTGCTGCCGGATGAGCTGAAAAGCGGAGAAACGGCCAAAGGACAGCTGCAGCTGATCCCGGGGGTACACAAGACAGACGGATTTTTCCTTGCAAAATTCCGGAAAACAGAGGAAGGACGGGCGTAACAGATGGATATTAAATCAATGACCTTAGACGAATTAAAGGACGCCTGCCAGCAGATGGGAGAAAAGCCGTTCCGTGCCAAACAGTTATACGACTGGATGCATCATCGTCTGGCGGGCAGCTACGATGAGATGACGAATCTCTCGCTTGCCTTCCGGGAAAAATTAAAGGAACAGTATCCGCTTACCTGTCTCGAAAAAGTGCAGGTGCAGGAGTCCAAAATCGACGGAACGAGAAAATACCTGTTCCGCCTTAGCGACGGCAACGTGATCGAGAGCGTCTGGATGAAGTACCACCACGGAAATTCCGTCTGCATCTCATCCCAGGTCGGCTGCCGGATGGGCTGCCGCTTCTGCGCGTCCACAATCGGCGGACTCGTGCGGTGCCTGACTCCGTCGGAGATGCTCGACCAGATTTACCGGATTCAGGAGGACACCGGGGAGCGGGTCTCCAATCTGGTTGTCATGGGAACGGGTGAGCCGATGGACAACTACGACAATCTGGTGCGCTTCGTGCGGCTGCTTTCGAGCCAGGAAGGACTCAACATCAGCCAGAGAAACATCACTGTTTCCACCTGCGGAATCGTGCCGAATATGTACAAATTGGCAGATGAGGGACTCCAGATCACCCTGGCACTTTCCCTTCATGCGCCGAACGATGAAAAGCGCCGCGAGCTGATGCCGATTGCCAATAAATATTCTATTGATGAAATTCTCGATGCATGCCGCAATTACTTTGCAAAAACAGGCCGTCGGATTACATTTGAGTACTCTCTCGTTGGCGGGAAAAATGACAGCGAAGCCGATGCAAAAGAGCTTTCCGCGCGGATTTCGGATATCAACTGTCATGTAAATCTGATCCCGGTCAACCCGATCAAAGAGCGCGATTACGTGAAATCAACGAAAAAAGTCGTAGAGAATTTCAAAAATAAACTTGAAAAATACGGAATTAATGTTACTATTAGAAGGGAAATGGGCGCCGATATTGACGGAGCCTGTGGACAGTTAAGAAAAAGTTTTATCGATAAATCAAACGAACAGCCGTAAAAAGCGGCTGTCAATACAGGAGAAAAAAGCATGAAGGTATTTTCTGCAACCGATATCGGACAGAAACGGACGATGAACCAGGATTTTGTGTTTGCCTCCGCCTCTCCGGTCGGAAACCTTCCGAACCTCTTTGTCGTTGCAGACGGCATGGGAGGCCATAACGCGGGCGATTTTGCTTCGCGTTACGGTGTTTCTGTACTGGTGGAATCTGTAAAAAGAGATACGAATTTCAACCCGGTGCGGATCATTCGGCATGGAATTGAAGCAGCAAACAGCCAGATTTTTGAGCAGGCAAAACGAGATATATCCATGGAAGGCATGGGTACGACGATGGTAGTAGCTACGGTTGTCGGCAACTATGCCTACGTTGCAAACGTAGGAGACAGCAGGCTGTATCTGGCAGCAGATGGCACGTTTGACCAGGTGACGCAGGACCATTCCCTGATCGCAGAGATGGTGCGCCTTGGAGAACTCACTCCCGAGCAGGCGCGGAATCACCCGGACAAAAACATTATTACCAGAGCAGTAGGCACACAGGATACCGTAAAGATTGATTTCTTTGACATTCAGCTTGAAGAGGGCAATCAATTGGTGATGTGCTCGGACGGTCTTTCCAACATGGTAACGGATGAGGAGATTTTCGAACTCATCTGCCGAGAAGACGGTGAGGACAAGGCGAAACGTTTAATTGATAAAGCAAATGCAAATGGCGGCAGAGACAATATCGCAGTCATTGTCGTTGAACCATTTACAAACGAGGTGAAAGAATGTTAAAAGAGGGCGTTATTTTAGGAGAACGATATGAGATCATAAGCCGGATCGGTTCCGGCGGTATGGCTGATGTCTACAAAGCAAAAGACCACAAGCTGAACCGCATGGTGGCCGTCAAGGTTTTAAAACCGGAATTCCGGGAGGATAAAACCTTTATCCGCAAGTTCCGCACGGAGGCACAGGCCGCAGCAGGACTGTCCCATCCGAATATTGTAAACGTGTACGATGTCGGGGAGGACCGCGGCGTTTACTATATCGTCATGGAGCTTGTCGAGGGAATTACTCTGAAGGATTACATTGACCGCAAAGGAAAACTGAGCGTAAAAGAGGCAACCAGCATCGCCATTCAGGTTTCCCTCGGTCTTGAAGCAGCACACAACCGCAATATTGTACACCGCGATGTCAAACCGCAGAACATCATCATTTCCACAGACGGAAAAGTAAAACTTTCCGACTTTGGTATTGCAAAGGCAACTTCTTCCAATACGATCAGTTCGAACGTTATGGGAAGCGTACATTACAGCTCTCCGGAGCAGGTGCGCGGCGGATATTCGGACTATAAGAGTGATATCTATTCCCTTGGTATCACCATGTACGAGATGGTAACCGGAAGAGTGCCGTTTGACGGCGATACCACCGTTGCCATCGCAATCAAGCATCTGCAGGAGGAGATTGAATCTCCATCCAAATATACCCCGAACCTTCCGTTCGCACTGGAGCAGATCATCTTAAAATGTACCCAGAAGAGCCCGGACCGCCGTTACAATAACATGGCGGAGCTGATCGACGACTTGAAGCATTCGCTGATGGAGCCGCAGGGCAATTTCGTAAAAGTAACTCCGTTAAGTTCTCACGCCGAGACTGTTATGGTATCCGCAGAGGAGTTAAGCCAGATCCGTTCCGGCGCAGCAGCAAAGGCAAATGCGCAGACGGCAGAGGAGCCGGCCCGCAAGCGCTACAGCAAGATCGAGGATGAGGAAGAGGACGAAGATTACAGCTACGAGGACGAAGAAGACGAGGATGAGGACGAAGAAGAGGATGACCGCGATTCCTACGATGAGGATGACGACGATTCCTACTACGACGATGACGACGACGATGACAAAGCCGGAAACAAACTCGAAAAGATCATCACAATCGGCGGTTTTGCGATTGCAGCCATCATCATCTGCATGCTGATCTACTTTATTGCACAGGCAGCCGGCATTGTCGGCGGAAAAGGACCGACCGCAGCTTCTTCCAGTTCCGCATCATCTTCGAGCAGCACGGAAGTTGTTTCTTCCAGCAGCAAAGAAGAGGAAAAAGTAACCGTTCCGGATCTGACCAACAAAACCGAGGCAGATGCCGTCGATCTGGCAAACAGCCTGAACCTTGGTGTAGTCAACGGCGGAACCGAGGCATCGGATGTCATTGAGGCAGGAAAGATCTGCCGCCAGGATCTGAAACCGGGAACGAAAGTCGATAAAAATGCAACGATTACGTATTATGTAAGCTCCGGAAAAGAAACCGTAACCATTCCGACCGGCATTGTTGGAACACAGAAAGACGCTGCAAGTGCTGCACTGACTCAGCTGGGACTGCAGGTTTCCACAACAGAGGATTTCAGCGATACCGTTGCAGAAGGCTTGGTTATTTCCGTTGACCCGTCAGAGGGAAGTCAGGTTGCGCCGGAATCTACCGTTACGCTGGTGATCAGCAAGGGATCCAAGGACGCGGAAGAAATTGCAATCCGTGATGTAATCGGCCTGGATGAGGAGACAGCAAAATCAATCCTGAGCGATTTCAATATTATTGTGAAAACAGGAACCAGCAGCAAGGTGGCCGAGGGCGAAGTCATGGAGGTTGACCCGGCAATCGGAACCAAAGTAAAGAAAGGTTCTGACGTTACGATTTATGTCAATAGCCCGAGTGCACAGCCAACGACGCCGGATGAGAATACACCGACCCCGACACCGGCAGAGCCGGGCGCAAATACCGCTACGGATGTTACCTGGTCCTGCAGCCAGACCTTAAGTGCGCCGGATCAGTATCAGGGTGGTATTGCAAAAATTGAGCTGATCCAGGATGATGGGAACGGAAACGAGACCTCCATCACCATCATGGACGGACAGGCCATTACGAGCTGGCCGTATTCTGTCAACACCAACTGGAGTGCTTCATCGTCTGCTTCTTCTACCGGAAGAATCGTCTTCTATGAGATGGATTCGAGCGGAAGTTATCAGGCAATTGCACAGTACCAATCGGTTCCGTTGAGTGAAGGGTGAGTATGACAGGAAAGATTATGAAAGGAATTGCCGGATTCTACTACGTAGACGTAGAAGAATCCGGCATTTATGAGTGCAAAGCAAAAGGAATTTTCCGAAAGGAAGGCCAGAAACCGCTCGTCGGAGATCTTGTGGAAATCGAGATTCTGGATGAAGCGGAAAAAACAGGAAATATGACCCGGATTCTGCCGCGAAAAAATGAACTGATCCGTCCGGCAGTGGCCAATATCGATCAGGCGCTTGTGATTTTTGCGCTGGAAAATCCGACCCCGAACCTGACGCTTCTGGACCGTTTTCTTGTGATGATGGAACAGCAGAACGTTCCGACGGCAATCTGTTTCAATAAAAGAGATCTTGCGGGGGAAGATTACACAGACCATCTGCGAAGCGTCTATGAGAACTGCGGTTACCGTGTCTTTACGGTGAGTGCAGCGAAAGAGCAGGGCATGCAGGAAGTGGAAGCATACCTGAAAGGGAAAACAACGGTGGTAGCCGGTCCGTCCGGCGTCGGAAAATCTTCGATCACAAACCGGATGCAGAAAGAAATCCAGATGGAGACCGGAGAGATCAGCAAAAAGCTGAAAAAAGGAAAACACACGACGCGCCATTCCCAAATGATCCCGATCGACCATGAGACGTATCTGTGCGATACGCCGGGGTTCAGCTCGCTTTATACAACCGATATGGAAAAAGAGGAGCTGAAAAACTTTTTCCCGGAATTTCATCCGTACGAAGGAAAATGCCGTTTCCTCGGCTGCATCCACGGAAAAGAGCCGGGCTGTGCCGTCAAAGAGGCACTGGAACAGGGAAATATCAGCAAAGAAAGATTTGAAAACTATACCATGTTCTATGAAGAACTGAAAGAACAGGAAAAGAGGAGATACTAGCATGAGCCGAGTATATCAGTTGGCACCTTCTATTTTATCCGCAGACTTCAACCGTCTCGGAGAACAGATCCAAAGGGTAGAGAAAGCAGAGTGCCGGTGGCTTCATATCGATATTATGGATGGAATGTTTGTACCATCCATTTCGTTTGGAATGCCGGTGGTAAAGTCGATCCGAAAAGAAAGCAGTCTGTATTTTGATGTTCATATGATGGTAAAGGACCCGGAGCGGTACGTAGAAGAATTTCAAAGCTGCGGGGCGGATATGATCACGGTTCACGCGGAGGCATGCCGCGATCTGGCAGAAACCGTGAAAAAGATTCATGAAACAGGCGCAGATGCCGGAGTTGCCGTAAATCCGGATACGCCGCTTTCTGCGGTTACGGACGTGATGGATCAGGTAGAAATGATTCTGATTATGAGCGTTTATCCTGGCTTCGGCGGCCAGAAGTATATCCCGGAGTCGACGGAGAGAATCCGTACGCTCCGCAGAATGCTGGATGAAAAGGGACTGGAGCATGTGCACATTCAGGTCGATGGCGGCATCAACCGCGCGACCATCGATGAAGTCCTTGCGGCAGGTGCCAACATCATCGTGGCAGGCTCTGCTGTATTTGGCAGCAACATCGAGCAGAACGTGCGCGAGCTGCAGGAAAAAATTTCTTCATACAGCAAAAAGGCAGAATAAGATACAAAAAGACAGAAAAAAGAGGCAGGGAAACGTGAGAACATGTATTATTTCGGGAGGGATGATCGAACCGGATTTTGCCTTCCCATATCTTCAGAAACAGCAGTTTGATATTATCCTGGCAGCAGACCGGGGACTGGAGTTCTGCTACCATTACCAGATTATGCCGACGTATATTCTGGGAGATTTTGACAGTTTATCTCCGGAGATTTTAAATTATTACAAGGAGAACCATGTCGCACCGATCCGGGAATTTAATCCCATGAAGGACAATACGGACACGGACATCGCATTTCAGCAGGCGATTGTTCTGGGAAGCAGTGAAATCACGATCCTCGGAGCAACAGGGGGAAGACTCGACCATTTCTTAAGTATTGTGCAGAACCTGAAAACGGCATGGGAGAAGAAAATTCCGGCTTACATCGTAGACAGCCGCAATCTGATTACGATTCCGGTGGAAACTTCGTTTGAAATCCGGAAAGAAGAGCAGTTCGGAAAGTACGTTTCGTTCTTCCCGCTGGAAAAGGAAGTCGCATCCATCACCCTGGAGGGCTTCGCCTACCCGCTCGACCATCACTGTCTGCCGAATACTTCGGGTGGTCTGTGCGTGAGCAATGAGATCGTCGAGGAGACCGCGCATGTATCGTACGAGGGCGGCATTCTTCTGATGGTACAGTCAAGAGATTAAAATCCATTGAAATCAAAGAGCCCGTGTGCTATAATTTATAGTTGCATTGGGCTCTTTTTGTGCATAAAAAGAACCCGAACAGAAAAAGAAGCGAAAAATAAAAACAAAGGAGATATAGATTACTATGAAATTAGGAATCGTTGTAAATTAGCCTTTTTTCATAAATCTATATACCTCAATAAAAGTCCGTAAAACCGCATGGTTACAAGGTTTTTTGAAATTGCAAGTTTATAAAACTTCATGCAAAATCATATAGTTTCATGCCATTTGGGTGTAGAAATGGGTGTAAAAAGATAGTCGAAAACCGGAGTCCAACGCATTTTATGTATTGCTAAACGGGCATACAGATTTCTACGGATAGAACCATATAGCATGATAGAACAGAAGTTAAAAAATTATAATGTACCGCATACAGCGGCGTTTCTTCACTCCTACACAGGGGAATAGGAACGCCGCTATTTTTTTACCCTCATGTTACGCAGTAGGGGCAAAAAGAGCCTTGCTACATAAGGCTTTGCGGGTGCGGTTTTCACAGGGTAAGGGATTGATACCTAAAACCTCAAAATCGCTGTTCTACTGCGTAACAAATATGAAGCAAAGGAGTTGATGAAGCTATGGCAGTTTTCCGCGTGGA
>NZ_QUHK01000014.1:0-86905 GCF_003479665.1 Blautia sp. AF14-40 | reverse complement strand
TGCCAGTCTTCGATCTGTGGCAGGATCTTATCGGTTACATCAGAAATAAAACTCTCCGAGGTTTCAAAGCCATAAATATCTTCGATGGTTTCGGAAATCTGTCGGGTAGTCATTCCTTTGGCATACATAGAAATAATCTTCTGATCAATATCAGAAATATCTTTCTGACGTTTTTTCACCACCTGTGGTTCAAATGTTGATTTTCGGTCCTGCGGCACTTCGATTTCCATTGATCCATATCGGCTGTTGACCTGTTTGCGCTTATACCCATTGCGGTAATCATCATGATCCGAACGTTCTGATTTTTCATAGCCGAGATGATCGTCCATTTCCGCTTCCATCATTTCCTTAATGGTACCGCCTAAAAGATCCTTGAGCGCATCCTGGATGTCTTCAGCAGACTGGATATCATACTCTTCCAGGAGCTGATGGATGATGTTTCGTTTTCCTTCGGTCATTTGTACTCGATGTACCGGTTTCTTTTGTCTTGCCATAATAAAAGGTCCTCCTAATGATATTTATTGTATCATAGAAGAACCTTCCAAACATTATTTTACAGAAAAAGTTTCATACTCTCCGAGTTTCAAACAAATTTGCTTAGTATCTGGAAACAAAATGGCAACATTTTGTGGTTATTCGGCGAATAAAAATTTTATTTCATAACGTATATAAAGAAACCTTACTGATTTTCAGAAGTAAAAAACTGAATATCGGTAAGGTTTTCTTTTTCCTTATTTTTCTTTTTTAGTCAATTCTTTTACGAGGTAATCACTCAATTCCTGAGATGGTATCTTGGCACGTTTCTGGTAAGTATCCAGTTCCGGATACTTATATCTCCATTCATCATATTCTTCCTTGCTGATTAGAAGAAGTTGCAGCGGAACTGGGAGTTTCCAAGTCTTATGCTTATAAGATTGTCAAACAGCTAAATGAAGAATTACAGAAGCTGGGTTATCTTACGGTAGCTGGCAGAGTAAACACTAATTATTTCCGCAAAAAAGTATGTTACAGCGAAATGTAAGAGAAAGAGAGGAGAATTTGTATGAGTATTTACAAAGATAATGTCACTGGGAAGTGGCGAGTGGTCTATCGTTATACTGATTGGACAGGAGAAACGCACCAGCCATCCGAAAGAGGACGAACGGATTTTCACAATTTCCAAATCTTATCTGCATCATGAAATGAATAGAGGCTCAAAAATATCTGGGGTGAAGCGAATCCGTGTGTATGATTTGAGACACCCGTATGTCAAGCCCAAGACAAAAAAATTTATAACTTTTTTTGAAGTTTTTGGGCAGCTTCATAGCTGCCCATAGCTGTTTCAAATGGGTGTTCACGGTTATACCTCCTTTTCGGATTCCTTAGTTTCTAAGAAATCCTGTGTTGCATATTCAATCTCAATCCGATCTCCTGGAAAGACGTAAACTTTGTTGATAAGCCGGTCAATCAGAGCTTTTGTTAGCATGTTGGCGTTTCCGACTTCCTGCACAATTTCCTGTTGTTTCAGCTTAATCTCATAATCACTTTTTATCTGCTTTGTCTGTGCAGTAATGACAGCATGAACATTTTTGGCTTGTACCAGTTCCGTGTCATAAACCGCTTTTCGTGTTCGATAGGTTTCCAAATCAATCTCTCCGAGTGCATACTGCTCATAAAGATGCCGCTTGCTGTCTTGAATAGAACGGAGTTTTTCTTCATGTTCGGCCTGCTGGACTGTCTGCAAATCCAATTTATCCTTATTGCTGTCAATTCCCAATGCCGGACACATTTGAACTCGAATTGTTTCAAATACAACCTGCTCCAGATCTGCCATCTTTATGCGCACACCATGACAAGGAAGCGTTTCAGCCACCTCGGAATGACGGCAATAAAACCACGCACCATTTCGTAGAGACATTGCATGATCGCAGCATCCACAGAATACCTTACCACGGAGCAGATAATCACGCGGCTTTTTATTTGACAGAGAGAAACGCTTAACTGAAGCATTGGCTTTCTCAAATAGATCCACACTTACAATAGCCGGATGATGGTTCGGTATTTTGAACCACTCACTTTCATCCTTTAACTGTGTATGTCGGCTGCCAATCTCTTTTACCTTTCTCTTGCCAATTACATAGGTACCGATATATCTTTGATCTTCTAAAATACGCAGGACCGTTGATGTACTCCAAACGCCGTTTGTTCGGGAAACATTGTAATAGTCCTTACCTTTAAGTTTGCGATATTCCCCAGGGGTGGGGATATTCATGGCATACAATTTTCTTGTAATCTCGGTTGCGGTGTTGCCTTCAGACGCCCATTGAAATATCATCTGCACATTCGAGGCAACATCCTCGTCCGGTTCCATACGTCCGTCTGCACTCTTGCGATAGCCGTAAGGACAGATGACACTCTGATATTCCCCACGACGCATCTTTGCGTATTTTGCACTTTTGGTTTTCATGGACATATCCCGGCTATAACACTCGCTAATAAGATACTTGAAAGCAATATCAATCCCTCCGGTATCACCTTTGAAATTAGCTGTGTCAAAATCATCACTGACGGAAATAAAACGGGTGTGGTAAAGAGGAAATACCCGCTCAATAAAATAGCCGGTTTCAATGCTGTTACGTCCAAATCGGGAAAGGTCTTTTACAATAATACAGTTGATTTTTCCGGCCTGAACCATTGTTAAAAGTTCCTGCACCGCCGGACGCTCAAAGTTTGTCCCCGTATGACCATTGTCAATAAATTCCAAAATCTCGCTGTTATCCCATTCCGGCAGAGACATAGCTTTTTCACGAAGGATCAGTTTTTGATTTGGTATGCTCAAACTTTCAGTTTTGAAATCTTCCACAGAAAGACGGATATAAAGGGCAATCACATAGTTGCGCACGGTTCCACCGCCTTTCCCTGAAATTCATTTTTGAAACGGAAGGTAACATGAATATTCCGCTCGTGGTCGATCTCAATTCGTTCAATGAGCCGTTCGATCAGTTCTGCAGTCAGTACGTGATCCTGTGCCAGTGTTTTTGCATCCTTTTCCATTGCACGGTATCTGGCAAGCTGGTTGTCCAGAGAGTCCATAGATTTTTCAAATACTTCAATCTCACCAGACAGAGCATTGATAGCATGTTCATAATCCGCTTTCAATTCAAAGTATTCGTCATTTGTCAAAATACCCTGCACAAAATTTTCATATAGGCCACGGATCAGCCGGCGTGTTTTTTCAATTTCCTGCCGTTTGGCCGACATCTGAATTTTCAGCTTATCTTTTTCCTGTTTTTGTCTTGCCTCCAACTGAAAGAGTGGCAGCGACATTCCCAGCGCAACTGTCAGCTCTTTTTCAAGAATAGCCGTAACAGTAGAAATCAGTTCTTTCTCCTGTATCATCGCACCTTTGCAGCTATCTTTTTCTACCCGGCTGTTTGTAAGGCAGTGGAACCAGTAAGTATCGGGTCCTTTCCGGCGCTCAGCGCGTTGCCGGTGAAGGCTTCTGCCACAATCAGCACAGAACACTTTACCTTTGAAAATGTTTGGTGTGTAGGGACGTTTTGGAGTTGCTTTGCTTTCTTCACAGATCTGTTTTCTGTATTCCTGAACTGCATTAAACAATTCATGGCTGATGATCGGTTCATGGGTGCATTTTGCAATAATCAGATTATCTTCTCCAGCCTTGACCTGCTGATGATCTACAATCTTTGTTTTTCCTTGCACCAGATCGCCTGTATAAACTTCGCTTTCTAAGATTTTCATCACTGTGCGGGTCTGCCATTTGCCGCTTCCGATCAGTCCCGGACTGGTAATCTCGCCAGTGGCCTTTTTATAATGGCTCGGTGCCGGAATCCCCATCTCATTTAGGTTGCGGACAATCCGGTTCAGTGCCACATGCTCATGTGCCCATTCAAAAATCTGTTTTACTACAGGGGCAGTATTTTCATCAATCAGAAGTTTATGGCAATCATCCGGGTCTTTCCTGTAACCGTAAGGTGCCCGTGCACCAATATAGTCGCCATCTTTCATAGCCTGCCGCGCCTGTGCTTTGATTTTTCGTCCAATGTCCAGAGCATAGGCTTCATTGATCATATTTTTCAAAGGCAGCATGATACCACCATGAAGATTTCCGGAATCCGCTGTGTCAAACTGATCCGTAACAGCAATGAACCGAACATTATGTGCATGAAAATATTGTTCGATATAATAACCTGTGTCAATAGAATTTCGCCCTAATCGGGAAAGATCCTTAACAATCACACAGTTAATGTGGCCTGCTTCAATATCAGATAGCATTTGCTGAAATCCAGGGCGGTGAAAATTTGTCCCTGTTGCTCCGTTGTCGATATAAGTATCATACACAACGAAGTCCGGTTTATCTGAAAGAAAGTCATTCAGTACCAACTTTTGGTTTTCTACTGAGCAGCCCCGCTTTTTGTTATCCTCCACAGAAAGACGGATATACAGAGCCACATGTACATACAAAGATGGTGCCGGCATGGGAGCTGCCGTCTGTTTTCTGCTTTTTCTTGCCATTTAGCCCACCATCCTTTCTTCGTTTTTTGTAGCAATCTGTTCCGCCAAAGAGATTGCTTTCTGATACTCATCCTGGTAATTAAATTCAATATGCAGTTCATCTTTACCCATTACCCGTATGCTTCGGATAAGCTGCATGACTGCCCGACGGTCAATACCCTCCATAGTAGAAAATTTCATAAAATGGTTGATCCAACGGTTTCGTTCGCTTCGGTTTTCTAATACATCTGTAAGTTTTTCGTTCCATTCAGCGATTGCTTTTTGGAACAGTTCAATATCTGCATTGTATTTTCGCTTGTAAGAGAGAAATTCTTCCTTTGTCAGAATTCCACTCACCAGATTTTCATAGAGTTTTGCCTTAAAGCCCTCGGTCTGTGCCACACGCTTTTCATTTACTCTGATCTGTGCGGCATATTCCTGCGCCAATTCCCGGTTAATCCGTTCTTGACTGATACTGGACAGCAGGGCATCCAGAGAAGCAACATTTTCAATATGTCCTTTCAAACTGTCCTGTACACATTCAATCAGATCCGACTCTTTCAGCATGACCGACGATGTGCAGCCATTCTTTTTACCGGTCGGGCAGTAATAATAGTGATACTCTTTATCTTTATAGCGGTTCGTCTTGCGGGTCATACGGCAGCCACAGCAGCCGCAGATCAAAATGCCGGAAAACAGGTAAACCTTATCCGATTTAGGAGAAGTCCTTGTGTCAATCCTGCGGAGCCTTTGCACCAGATCAAAATCGTGCTTTTGTATGATTGCCTCATGGGTTCCCTCCACACGAATCCATTCCGAAGAAGGTTTGTCCTCACGCTCTTTTAATTTGAAATGGGGCGTTGTCTGCTTGCCCTGGACCAGTGTTCCGGTGTAAGTTTCATCCTGTAAAATGCGGATGATTGTAGTTGCAGACCATTTGCAATCCTTTCGGTCTGTATAGCCACCTTTTGCATGAGGCATTCCGTGATTGCGCTTATACGCCAACGGTGAAAGAATTCCTAATCGGTTCAGTTCATCCGCTATATGGGAAGCGCTGAATCCTTCCAGCCGTTTTCTGAAAATATCCCGCACAACATTGGCAGCATATTCGTCTACTTCCAGGCTCTTGTGTTTATCGCCGACTTTCACATAACCATAGATGGTAAAAGCACCTACAAAATCCCCGCTGCGCCGTTTTACTTCCAGGGCACTCCGTGTCTTAACGGAAATATCCCGACAGTAAGCCTCATTCATAATGTTTTTGACAGAAACCGTGAGATCATCGGCAGCGTCATTTTCCGTGTCCACATTATCGTTAATTGCGATAAAACGCACTCCATAGGCTGGAAACACCCTGCGCATATAGCGGCCTGTTTCTATGTACTCACGACCTAAGCGGGAGAGGTCTTTGACAATCACGCAATTAGCTTCGCCTTGTTCGATCATCTGCATCATTTCCTGAAATGCCGGGCGATCAAACAAAACGCCACTATAACCATCGTCAATTTTTTCTGCCACAACCTCAATTTCCGGGTGTCGGGCTATGTAGTCATCGATCAGGCGCCGCTGGTTAGCAACGCTGTCACTTTCTACTGTTTTATCATCCGTATAAGAAAGACGGATGTACTTAATCGCTTTGTAAACCTGCATAAAAAACACTCCTTTCGTTGCACAGAAAAATCCCCGCAATTCAAGAAGTGTGGTTAGTCCATATTCAATTCCTTTTCCGATTCTTATTCTACCATGCTTTTACGGAAAAGTCAGCCCCTTTCTTAAAATTGCGCCTATCGTAAAATACCCTTGATACATTCTTCCAGGGTAGCACCTTCAGCAGAAAAGCTGGCCTGTACAGTAAAACGGCCACACTTAAAATGGTATGGATTTTTTATCTGCTGAACAAATTCTGCAATCCGTTCATCACGGGAAAGTTCTTTGTTGACAGAGACATCCCGAATGTCTACCAGCGTACCCGCATCACTGACAATGGTGTTCATTTCCATAGTATCAACTCCCTTCTGAAAACTGTGTTATCAAAACCACATGAATAGGTCGGATCTACGGTTGTTACACACATAAATCCGGCCCATTATATCTGATTTCGATTTTACTGCCGTATTTGCCACGCACCCCGGCAAGTCCTTCTGTTATAAGGACGGGGCTGTTACAGGCTGCGGGTAGCGTCACCGCATCATAGTCCCACATACGCCGCCGCTTTGCCAGAGCAAGCAAACGCCGCAGGAACTCTCCCCAAGTCTTTAGGAAGCTGTGAAGAAGTACCATTATGATCTGTGTCGTTATCGCGTCCGGCCTGCCACAGCCGGTTTCGTAGGTTGCGTTTATCGCTCGGACAGCCTGGATTCATCACCTCCTTAGTCTGCCTGTCACCGCGCCGCCCCATCTGCCGCTCGGAACACAGAATGAAGTACCTGTAACAGCGTATATTCGGTTGTCAAGGAACAAGCAAGGGGCATGGCAGACAAATTGATATTACAGTTGGGGTGGGAGGATATATATGCTTCCTTACCACACCCGTCCAGCTTGTCCCGCCGAATATGTCCCTCTATTATTCAGTACATTTTTCAGGCAAAACAGGGCGGGGTAAGCTAAATTTTTTCAAAATATTTTTTTAACTGGTGCAGACCACGGTTAATGCTCTTGCGAACAGAAGAAGCATCTGTTCCTTCAGCTCTTGCAATGTCCGCCTTACTCATGCCAAGAAAAAAGTGTGCATAGATCCGTTGGCGCTGCTTTACCGGAAGTTTGGAAAGACCTTTATAAATCAACTCCGTCATTTGACGCTGTTCCCAAATTTCTGCCGGGTTAAGAGGCTTTTGCGATATCTCACGCTCAATACCTTCGTCTCGATCCAGGGAGTAAAATGCTTTATAGCGGTATGTACGAATCCGATAGGCTTCTTCCAACAACATATATTCCCGAAGCAACAAAGCAACTTCATCCGGCACCTCAACGATCATGTCCTGTGTATAATACGGGTAATAATCCCGAAGATTGATTTTCTTCATAGTAATTTCCTCCAATTTCGATGTTTGAGTTGATGGCAAAAATCGAAATCAGAGGGTGGGCTGCGGCAGTGATAGATTTTTCGTTTTTTTCCGCTTAAAAAAAGGGTACAAAAAAGCGCGCCCGTACAAAGAACAGGCGCGCCAAAGCAGCAGTATGAAATTTCTCCGGGAGGTTGACAGCGAAAATGCTCAAATTTTGTCGAAACCAAAAACGCCGCAATCCATACGAGTTGGATTACGACGTATAGGTGACTGAATGTAAAGCAGTTTATCTGCGGATCTGTGTTGCATAGACGCATAGGCATTTCCTCCCATCAAGGAGGAACCTGAATCGGCTGCTTGATACCTCCTTGGGAGAAAATTATATCGTTTATGTATCCTGTATCAGTCCGCAGACATTCGCTTTTTACTCTTTATATTCGCAATTTTCTACATATTCTGCTCTTAGAATATATGCTGCAAAAAGCAAGCCCACAAGGGAAAACAACACCTTGTGGGCTCATGTTATAGATGTTCAAATTTATAGCCGATCCCGGCGACACTCTCAATATAGTTTGGAAGATCCGGTTCAAAACGCAATTTCTTACGCAACTTACTTATATGATTATGAATGGCTTTTCTCGAATAGAAATCACAATCTTCTTTCCAAACCAAATCGGTAATCAGTTCGTAAGTAAAAACACGTTTGGGGTTGGCAATGAGTAATGCCAGTATATCAAACTCCTTACTTGTCAGGTTGATAATCCGTTCACGAACCCTGACAGTACGGTGTTCCAGGCATAGATAAAGCTCGCCTTCTTGTATTTCTGTCAGAGGATTTTTCTCTGCTGCGGAAGAAGTGTGACAGGAATTGAATACTGTTCCATGACAGACTCCTTGCTCCAAAATATATTGCATTAGAGCATTCTTTTGTTCCTCGTTAAGAAGCAGAAATAACTTTTCGCCAATCTGTTTGCCGGATTCTTCTATATCAAAAACAGCTAATGTCCCATCACGTCACCATCCCTTTTTTCTAACTACTTTTTTCTTCTTAGTGACAGTCAATGTGCTGGGTTCTTTCTTTTTATTTGCAAGAATAATCACAGAAATCAAGAAAGTCAAAACTATTGTGATGAAAGCAGGGAAAATGTGATAAGTATAACCATATTCCGCACCACAAGTAGGGTCTACTAAAATCATGCTTGCTTTAATCGGATAATAATTTAACAGTGTTCCTTCAAAAGTTCCGAAATATCCATACACAAATGCTAACGCAACCCCACCCAAAAAATTGTTTACCGAACAACAGAATAGTAAAATAATCGGCAAAACTGAAATGTAAATTCCTAAATTTGCTCCGGTAACACGAATAAACATATTGAGCAGATTGCCAAAATGCACTCCTGGAAATCCAGCAATAACATTGATTACTAATGCTAGCACGCATCCTATAAAGCTAAAGCAGATTGTCAACAACAATAGGACAAGTAGTTTTCCTGAAAGTAACTGTTTATATGAAATAGGAATTGTTGATATATTCTTCATCGTATCGTCTGTATATTCCCTTGTTATAATATAACCTGCTATCAGTGCAATGATAATCGGAAAAAACAAGGTACAGTTACTAATCATAACTTGCTGCATAAAATAGTCAAATGTCCATGTCTGTCCACCGTTGGCTGTGGAATAAAACAGTGACAGCAGCGGCGAAAGCACTGTCATAATAATTCCGGCTTTTATTACAGAATAGCGTTTTAGTTTTAAAAATTCCGTTTTTATTATCTTTCCCATATCATTTACCTCGTCCATTTTTTATAAAAGCGAATGATCAACCACAACGAAAGTATAACAGTAATTGCCAGAATAAAAATTGTATGGAAGGTGGTTGGTACAATCGCATAGGCTTCCGGCAAAAGATTGTCTTTTTGCAAATGATCCATCATTAAGCCGCTTGTCCAGTTCATAACACATATAACTGGGAAAGAATTTAAGAAAGTAATTTTTGCAGCACTTATAGATGTTCCAATCGTCCCCAGTATGCCCCAGTTAAAAATAGAATAAAAAAACGCAAGCAGGATAGAAAGCAAAAAACTTTTGTTAAAACAAATAATTAAAAATACAATCGGCAAAGAAGCTGCTACGATAAGAACTCCAAAAATAAGGCTCATAAATATCTTATAAGTCATACCATAAACCATTCCTACATGAAACAGTTTACAAAACAACGCAACAGATAATGTGCTTGTCAGACAAAACGCAATGCTAAAAATAAAGAGCATAGAAATTTTTGCCATAATGAGTTGTGTATTTGTAACAGGAATTGTTCTAAGGTTTTTGGAAGTATCGCAATCTCTTTCTATAAAAAACAAAATAGCGGCAATGATACCAATTAGACATGGAAGCAAAAAAACCAATCCATATCCCAACATCATTGTATAAACATAATCAAATCGGGTTTGAAGATAATGTTCCGTTGTATCTGCACCTGTTCCCGCCTTTGCCATATATGCCAAAATCAACGGAAAAAATAACGATAATGACATCAGTGCGTATAATAATCTTTTTCGCTTTAATTTCCAAAATTCGCATTTGATCAGTTTAAGCAATTCCCTCGCCTCCCGTCACACGCTTGAAGTAATCTTCAAGACTTTCTTCACAAGTATGCGCCTCCGATACCTCCAATCCATTTTCAACAAAGGCAGTTACAATTTTCCCCACAGGTAGATCAAGGTTGTGCAGGCGCAGATTGTGGTCATCCTGTATAGAGAAATGGTTTTCACGGAAATTGCGTTCCAAAATTCTTGCCGCCTGTGCAGTATCAGAGAGCGTAAACCGGATATGCTTACTGCTTTTTTGCTCCAGCTCAGCAAGACTTTCTTCTTCCAGCAATGCACCGTGGTCGATAATTCCAATATCGTCAGCCAGCAAGGAAATCTCCGAAAGAATGTGACTGGAAATCAAAATCGTTTTTCCCTTTGCGTCGCAAAGCTCCCGAATAAAGGAGCGTACCTCCGCAATACCGATGGGATCAAGACCGTTGATCGGCTCATCCAAAATCAAAAGTTCTGGATCGTGCATAACGGCAAGGGCGATGGCAAGCCGCTGCTTCATACCAAGAGAATACTGTGAAAAGAGCTTTTTATCTTTGTAGGGCAGTCCTACCAAATCCAGAGCGTCTTTGATGGCATGATTGTTTGGTACGCCCCGCAGAGTAGCAAAGATACGCAAGTTCTCTGTGCCGGTCAGATTTGGATAAAAACCGGGGGACTCAATCAAGCTGCCGATACGGGGCAGCAATTTCTTTTCATTCCCCTGCAAGGGTTTTCCCCAGATTTTGACCTCCCCGGAAGTCGGATTTGTTAAGCCCAACAGCATTTTCATGGTAGTAGTTTTTCCGGCTCCGTTTCTGCCCAGCAGACCATAAATTCTCCCACGCATCACATGGATATTTAAGTCAGCCACACTCTTTTGTGAACCGTATTGCTTCGTCAGATTTTTCGTTTCAATGATGTAATTTGTGTCCATATTCAAAACCTCCTGTTCTGTAAAGTATTCTATCACGCCAACCTTGCATTAACCTTGCCGCAACCTTGCATTAACCTTGCAATTTGAAATCCGGCAAAATGACAAAGGTTCCCGCCATAAAGACGGGAACCCACTTAAATTTCCAAAGGAAAAAACAACATAAATTCAGTTCCTTTTCCCGGCAAACTTTCAACTGTTATGCTTCCACCCATCTTTTCTACAAGCTGATGGACAATAGAAAGACCAAGACCGCTGCCTTTTTCAGACCGACCTTTATCACACTTATAAAGCCGTTCAAAAATGTGTTTCAAATCTTCTTTCTCAATTCCTACACCATTATCCGCCAGCAGCAGCCTCATGTTATTTCCCTGCTTTGACAGGGCAATTTTAATTTTGTCCGCATGGCTGTGAGCGATTACATTTTGAATGAGATTATTGATAATCCTCATATAGCTGTCCGTATCCAATCTTACCCGGACAGGCTGTTCGAGAATATCAATGTCATAATCGACCTGCTTATCTTCAAAAATCGGTATCCAGTCGATCAGGATATTTCTTGTCAGCTCTGCGGCCTCAATAGGATGGATTTCCAAAGCAAACTCGTTGGAATTTAACTTGAACCAGTCAAAGAGTACATCAATATATTCTTTCAAATCATGGGCTTTCCGGCGGGCGATTTCGATATAATCATCCCGGTCTTTCCCTGTAACAAGCCCTTTATGTGCAGCGTCAAGATAGCCGATGAGGGTTGTAAGGGGTGTCCGAACATCGTGGGAAAGGCTCGTCATAAGCTGGCGGTTGGTTTCCTCTGCCTGCCGGACAATCGAAAGTCTGCTTTCATAGGACACAACGATCTCATTGATTTCATAGGCAAGAGGTGCTATCAGTTCATTTGTTGCAGACAAAATACGCCGATTGCCATTTCCATTTTTCACATCAACCAGCGCATCGGTCATTTCTGCTATTTGCTTTTTTACGCGACGAATGAGAAGGATGGAGGTTAGCACAGCTACAATAGCAATCACAACGGACAGGAAAACGATGATCTTCATACCAGCTATACCTCCTTATTAAAGCGGTAGCCAATCCCTTTGACCGTTTGAATATACTTTGGACTGGAAGGATTGACTTCTAATTTTTTACGAAGCCGGCTGATGATCGCCATAATGTTGCTGTCATCATAGAAATATTCTTCGCCCCAAACTTCCTCATAAATCTGCTGTTTTGTCAAAATTTTTCCTTGATGTTTTGCACAGTACAGGAGCAGATCAAATTCCTTTGGTGGAAGTTCAAAAGTGCCGGTTTCCGTCGTAACAGAACGATTTTCAAGGTCAATTTGCAACCCATCAAAATCCAGTTTTTGCATAGTTCCCGTTTGCTGATTAAAGCGGGTGTAGCGGCGAATGAGGGACGCAATACGGGCAATCAGTTCGTCCATATCAAACGGCTTTGTTAGATAATCGTCCGCTCCGGCCCGTAAGCCCCGCACTTTAGAAGCGCTGTCATTTTTGGATGTGAACATCAAAATCGGCAGGCTGTTCTCTTTGCGGATTTCTTCCAGCGTTTCAAAGCCATCCATACCGGGCATCATCACATCTAGCACCACAAGCTGGTATTCTTGCTCTTTTAATTTCTGCAAGCCCTCTTTTCCGGTATTACAAAAATCGGCTTCTATATGTTCTGATTGTACGCTGTGTTTAATCAAAGCGCACAGTTCTCTGTCATCATCTATAATCAAAATTTTATTCATGGCGCAATTCTCTCCCTTGTTTTGTCCGACCATCAATCGGCTTTTCTGCAGTTTTGGGAATCAGCCAAATACCGGCCATCTTTACTGCTCCAGAAATACGTTCACCAGCACAATAATAATTTACTCTACGAGGTGTCACGCCCCACTTCTCGGCGGCCTCTTTTAATGTCATATATTCCATATCGCACCTCCATAGAATCTATTATAGTTCTTTAGCTCGAATAATACAACCTTCAATATTAAGCGTTCGGAAGTGGATGTTAATTAAAGCCACAAGAAAATCTCGTGGCTTTAGCTTACAAATGTTCAAATTTATAGCCGATTCCGGCGACACTCTCAATATAGTTTGGAAGATCTGGTTCAAAGCGCAACTTCTTACGCAGCTTACTTATATGATTATGAATCGCTTTTCTCGAATAGAAATCACAATCCTCTTTCCAAACCAAATCGGTAATCAGTTCGTAAGTAAAAACACGTTTGGGATTGGCAATGAGCAATGCCAGTATATCAAACTCTTTACTTCTCAGGTTGATAATCCGTTCACGAACCCTAACAGTACGATGTTCCAGGAATAGATAAAGCTCGCCTTCTTGTATTTCTGTCAGAGGATTTTTCTCTATTATGGAAGAAGTGTGACAGGAAATGAGTGCCGATCCATGACAGACTTCTTGTTCTAAAATATATTGCATCAGAGCATTCTTTTGTTCCTCGTCAAGAAGTAAGAATAACTTTTCTCCAATCTGCTTTCCAGATTCTTCTATATCCAAAACAGCTAATGTCCCATCACATCACCATCCTTAAACCATTTGTATCTTAACGTTACATAGAAGTGCTAATATACCCAAGAATAATAGTTTTGTTAAATATGTTTTTTCTGTCGCTTAGATACAAGCAGATAAAACAAGAACCAAAGAACACAATGGAGAGTGAGAATAACGATGTCCTTAACCGCTGTTGATGCAGTTCCATTTGCCAAATCCATAATGCCCTCAAAGGTGGCGCTGGACGGAATCAGATAGCAAATGTAGGAAAGGACTTTGTTTCCTGCACCGACCAGATAATTCAGGATTGGAACTGCCATAAATACGATCATCACGATTTTAATATAGACCACGCCTACCATCATGCCATCGGAGAGTTTGCCTACAAACAAACCGATCAGAGCCGACACAAATGCGGAAAGGACGATCAATGCCAGCATGACCGCCGCCCCTGTGAAAGAGAGCCGGAAGCAGATGGCCGCCGTAAGAATAGCGGACAGGCAGCCGAATACAAAACCCACAAAGATTTTCTGCATCATGTACTGCCTGTGCGTCATAGGCAGGATTTCATTGATCAGCGCAACGCCATCCTCTTTTTCGGAAATAATGTTCATGGCATTAAAGGTACAGCCCATGAACATTGCCACGATCAGCGTAATGGCAATAAAGATATTCTGATAACCCGCCATCATATCCGGGCGCTCCAATACCTGCACACTGGCCTGTGCCGCCCATTCCCTCTGCTCGTAAAGAGCCGGGAGCGTGTTGGCTGTCTGCTGAAACATATCCAGTTCATCGCCGGAAAGGATTGTCTGGATGCTGCCGTTAGACATTTCCACACCAATCAGGTTTGTTGACGGTTCATTGATGGCCTCAATCAGTTCTTCCTGTGTGGGATAAACTGTGACAGTACCATATCGTTCCAGCCATGTGTTGACTTCCGAAGTGGTGGCCTTTGCCGTTACTCCAAAATGAAATTCCCCCAATGAAGAAAGGTCAATGGAGCCGACAAAATTCAATGCCACAGCGACCACGATAGGCAGGAGAAATGACATGATACAGAACTTGTCTTTTCGGACACTTTTCAGTTGATAGAGCAGTCCTTTCATGGTCAGCCCTCCTTTCCCATTTCCTTGCGGAACGCAGCTTCTACAAGGAGAAAGAGTAAAATGATTGCGCCTATCGCACCGGCATAGTAGACCGGGTTTGTAGTCGGGACACCGAAAAAGGCGTTTTTCAGTCCCATATATACATGGTAAAACGGGTGGTAATCGATCCACGCCATCTTTACGGAAGTATTTGCCGCCAGAAATACCGGCGTAGCCGCAAAGAGCGCAATTACCAGATACGCCAGTGAAAATTGCTTAAAGTCCCGCAGAAGCATGGTACAGCCGAAGCCTGCCAGTGCCATAATCAAGGAGAGGATAGCGGTCTGCACCAGCACCGCAGGCAAAACCGACATCCCGTCCAACCCCACATTGAACAGAACCATTAAGGCCGCAAAAACCAGATCGGTAATCAGAAAGAGCATGATTTTGGAGCATACAAACAGGCTCTTATGCAGCGGCATAATGGCATGGACGCGGATCACTCCCATCTGCTTTTCCTTAAACAGCACCGAAGCAATCCCCAAAAATCCAACGGCTACAATCTCAATAAAGAGAAGTTCACAGGTGATCTCCCGGCGCTGCTTCATTTCAGGGCTGTTGCTGCCGACGGTTTTTGCTGTATCATTCCCATCTGGGGAAAGCAGGGACAACGCATAGTCTGTTCTGTGTCTGTCTGCTTTTTCGGTGGCCGCATAGAACAGAACATGGGGTGTCTTTCCGCTGGCGTCAATCCCGACACCGTTCGTATCACTGGCAAGGGCATTATTCAGTTCTTCCAAAGAGGACACGGGCCGAACGAGGGAGGAAACCTCTGTCTGCATCCCAGCCGGATCATACAGATACACATTGTAGAGCTGGGCGTCCATGAATTTCACATAGCCGAAATTGATGAACAGCGTGTATAAAACAAGGGAACCCAGCGCCACCAGAAAGAATTTCCCGGACATCATCATCCGGCAGTCTTTTTTGAACAGAGAACAAAGGCTTTTCCACATTAAGACAGCCCCCTTCCCGTGTACTGGATAAAGACATCTTCCAGTGTCGGCTCCTGCGAATGGATGCTGATGATTTCATCATAGGCGAAAGGAATACCGGCTTTCAGTTCAGGCGCTTCTATGGTCTGCTCCTTTCGCTTGCCCTGATAAAGATAGGAAACCACAATGCGGTGATTGCTGTTTTTCTCTTTCAGATTTTGGGGCGTGTCCAGCGCAACGATATTTCCATTCGTGATAAACGCTACACGGTCACAGAGTAGGTCAGCGTCCAGCATATTGTGTGTTGTGAGAAATACCGTTGTGCCTTTTTGCCGTTCTTCCTCGATGATTTTTCTAAAAAGGACAGCGCCGGCGGGATCAAGGCCGCTGGTGGGTTCGTCCAGAAATAAAAGTTTCGGATTGCTGATCAAAGCTCTCGCCATGCTTACACGCTGCCGCATCCCTTTGGAGTAGGAGGACACCGGCTTATTGAGAAAGTCTTTCTTAAATTCCAGTTCTTCCAGCAGTTCTTTTACATCCCGCAGTTGTTCTTTGGGATAAAAGGACGCAAAATAGTTCAGATTATCCACTGCGCTTAAATTAGCGTACAGATAAGGAAACTCAAACAGGACGCCGATCTGCTGAAAAAACTCCTGCGTCTGCACGGTTCTCAAATCCTTTCCGAATAGGGAAACCTCGCCGCCATGCCCTTTTAAGATGCCGGTCAATATCTTTTGGGTGGTGGACTTCCCGGAACCATTCGGCCCCAAAAATCCGAAAATCTCCCCATCTGCCACAGAAAAATTCAAGCCATGTAACGCCTGCTTATCCTTTCCGTAGGAAAAAGTCAGGTTTTTAACCTCGATCATCTTCATCACCCCATTTTCCGATCTGGTTCTTTTTCTTCTCCTGTTCCCGTTTGCTCCACCATTTCATAAACTTTACCTTGAACGGGATGCAGATCACCAGCGCCACAACAATCAAAAGCCACCAGTACCATTCCATACCTAAAAACATAATCGCTACCTCCTTTATCTGGAGGGTCATTCCCTCCTTGTGGGATAAAGGTACGAAAATGCGTTGAAGTCGGTGTGAGGTCGCTGTGAAGTTGGTGTGAAATCTTACCGGCAGAAGAAAAGGCCCTGATCTCCATTTGGAAACCAGAGCCTATGAGAGAATATGAATTTGTTATTTTACTGTGGGGAGGGAGAAATAAAAGGCCACGCCCCCCGGCTGATTTTCTGCGCCATAGTGTAGGTGCTGCATGGACAAGACCTGTGCAACAATGGCAAGGCCCAGCCCGGAACCGCTGTATTTGGAATTTTTATCACGATAAAATTTCGACCATATCTTTGACAGGCTTTCTTCCGGGATAGGCGCCCCCTGATTGAAGATAGAGAAGTTCAAAAGGCCGTCTTTTTCAAGCAGGGACAATCTCAAAATCCCGCCCGGCCTGTTATTTCGTTTGGCATTGACGATCAGATTATTCAAGACCTGTTCCATCCGCCCTTTGTCTGTATTGACATAGACAGGATGCTCCGGCAGTTCATATTCCAAAACAAAATCTGCGTCCGGGGTGTCGATCAGCAGCCGTCCTGCCACCGTTTCCAAAAAGTCTACAAAGTCGAACCGCTCCGGGCGGAGCTGGGTAGCCCCATTTTCCAATGCAGACAGATCAAGCAGCGTAGTGATTAAGCGGCTCATGCGTTCTGTTTCCGTTATGATGACCTCGGAATACTTTTGCCGTTTTGCTTCGTCCGTTTCGTCTTGCAATCCCTCGGCATAGGCCCGGATCACGCCCAGCGGAGTTTTCATTTCATGGGAGAGGTTGTCCACCAGTTCTTTACGCTCGGCAAGCAGTCTTTTTTTCTGCTCAACATCCTGCTCTAATTTCCGGTTGGCACCTTCCAGAGAAGAAAACGCCTGTTGCAGATTTTCAGCCATCTTGTTCAGGCTCTCCGCAAGTTCTCCAAATTCATCATGGCTTTCCACATGGCAGGGATGGGAAAAATTAAGCTCTGCCATGTTCCGGGCAGCTTCATTCAGTTCCGAAACCGGCTTTGTGATAAAGCGAGCCATTAGTAGGTCAATGGCACAGACCAGAACCACCACAAAAGCCAGCCAGATCACAAAGGAAATATCTGTGTCCATCGGCAGTTTGGTGGACAGTACATAAGAAATAATCAGGACAACGCCGATCAGTTTGGAGGCCAGCAGGATCTTCTTCCGTATGGTAAAGATGTTCATGTTTTCCTTGATTTTCATACGCTCACCTCGAATTTGTAGCCGGAACGGATCAGGGTGACAATATGCTTGCCCTCATCGCCCAATTTCTGCCGCAAGGTTTTGATATGGGTATCGACCGTCCGTGTTGTTCCCTCAAAGTCGTAGCCCCAAATCCGGTTAAGAAGCTGTTCTCTGCTGAATATCTGGCCGGGATTGCCCATGAAGAAATACAGCAGTTCATATTCCTTGTGGGTTAAATTGATTTCCTGTCCATCTACAAAGACCTTATGAGATGTGGGGATGATCGTAATTTTTCCGGCGTTCACAGAATCGGTAGGTGTGATAGAGGAACGGCGCAGCAAAGCGCCCACCTTTGCCAGTAACACTTTTGGGCTGAATGGTTTGGTAATATAGTCATCAGCTCCCAGCTCATAGCCTTTCAGTTTATCTTCTTCCTCACTTTTCGCAGTTAGCATGATAATAGGGAGGTTGCTCATTTCTCTTGCCATCTTGCAGACGGAAAAACCGTCAAGGTGGGGCATCATCACATCCAGTATCATTAAGTCCATAGGATTGTTTTTCAAGATCATTAGTGCGTCCACGCCATCGTCAGCCGTAAAGCAGGTGTGGCCGCCTCGCTGCATATACTCGGCAATAATGCTCTGCATATTTTTTTCATCTTCCACGATTAAAATATTTGCCATAGAGAGGGGCCTCCTTTCACTTTTTCTTATATCGTCGATCAACCGGTCTTTCTGCCTCTTTTGGTATCAGCCAAACACCGGCCATCTTCACAGCGCCGGGGATGCGACCCTCGGTGCAATAGTAGTTAATCATTCGGGGAGAGATACCCCATTTCTCGCTTGTCTCTTTTAGAGTCATGTAGTCCATATAGTGTCCCTCCAATATGGATTATTATATTTCTTTTGCTCGAAGAATACAACATCCCATATTAAGTGTTTGGAAATAAATATTAAAAACTAAAGCCACAAGATAAAAAATCTCATGGCTTTAGCTTACAAGTGTTCAAATTTATAGCCAATCCCGGCGACACTCTCAATATAGTTTGGAAGATCCGGTTCAAAACGCAATTTCTTACGCAACTTACTTATATGATTATGAATGGCTTTTCTCGAATAGAAATCACAATCCTCTTTCCAAACCAAATCGGTAATTAGTTCATAAGTAAAAACACGTTTGGGATTGGCAATGAGCAATGCCAGTATATCAAACTCTTTACTTGTCAGGTTGATAATCTGTTCACGAACCCTGACAGTGCGGTGCTCCAGGCATAGATAAAGCTCGCCTTCCTGTATTTCTGTTAGAGGATTCTTCTTTGCTGCGGAGGAAGTGTGACAGGAATTGAATACCGTTCCATGACAGACTCCTTGTTCCAAAATATATTGCATTAGAGCATTTTTTTGTTCCTCGTTAAGAAGCAGAAATAACTTTTCTCCGATCTGCTTTCCGGATTCTTCTATATCAAAAACAGCTAATGTCCCATTATATCATCACCTCCGTAAAATTTTCATTCCACAAAGAACAAAACCCGCCGGATCAGCTCCGGGATATTTACCGGGGCGGTGATATAGTCGTTCACGCCCTCATGCTGGTATTCATATTCCGTGGCAAGGTCGTTGTTCTCGGTGAGGATAAAGAACGGCAGAAGCCGGACAGGGGGATTCTTCATTTGGAACATCCCCGCCACCCGCCGCAGCGTATGAAACAGCTCCATTGCTGTGCCGTCCGGCAGTTCCAGATCACACAAGATCAGTTCTATTTCCTTATCCTCAAAAATCCGGCGCTTGGCCTCCCCAATCGAGGGAATCAAAATCAGGTCAAAGCCCTTTTGCAGCATAGCAGCCCGCAGCACTTCGGCGCTGGTATCTTCTGCATAGACAAAGAGCAGCTTGTGAAAAGTCGGGGCCTTTTCGCCGGATAACTGCCGGTAGGCGTATTCCACCAGCTTATCTTGCAGCAGCAGCCCTTTCATTTTGTCCATGCACAGCGTCGCGCCCCGGCGCATAGCCTCTTGTTCGTAGTCGTCCTTGTCATGGCAGGACGCCAGAATAAAAGGCAGCTCCTTATCTGCGGCCCGCACCTCGTCCAGAAAGTCCATGCCGGAACCGTCCGGCAGGTCGAGATCACAGCAGACCACCAGCGGCATTTCCTCTTGGATGGCGGCCCGCGCTTCTTTCAGAGTGGAAGCCGTTTTCACAGGGTAGCCCCGGTGCTGTAAGTATTTTTGCAGACACCATGTATAGGTGTCGCTGTCGTCAATCAGCAGTATCTTTTTCATGTGTCCTCACCCCCAATATTGATTTACCACAAGCATAAACTACAAATGTTACACAAATGTCCGAGGTGCCTTCGATTTCGACAAAAAAACAGGCTGAATTGTTACAACGCTCGGACATTTCAAAATTTTTTGAGAAATGGCGAAAAAAGCGGGGCAGCACACGCCGCCCCGCCGATCCCATACGGTTATTCCATCGCCCGCATTTGTTCAATCAGGGATTGTTTTTTCTGTCTGCGGATTGTCCAAACAGACAAGATCAGTTCCATTCCGAACAATACCAGAATGAACAGCCCCATTTCCAAAACCGGGAATTGATATGGCACTACTTTTCCGTGTAGGGTAGCGCTGCCCATTTCTCTGCTTACGACGACAGAAATAGGAAGTCCGACAATCAGGATTGCCAATGTTGCAAAGAACGCATAGCATAGGCCCTCGCAGATATTCATTTTGCATAGCTGTTTTTGGGTCAGGCCAATGGAACGCAAAACACTGTTTTCCTGTTTTCTGGACATCTGATTAGAGAGGGTCGTGTTAATCAGGTTGATAACACCAAAGAGGAATACCAGCCATGAAAGAACCTGCATACTACCAAACGCCACAGAATTTTGTGATTTTTCAGCCGCAATCGCTGTATCTATTTCGTCTAAAGCAAGGTTACTATGTTCGGCTACAATATTTTTCAGTTCAGCTTTTACAGTTTCGTCTTTTTTCGGATCGCTTACAATGCTCCATGAGTAATCAAAAGTAGTAATTTCTGGGTGCAGTTCGCAGAATAAATCTTTTGGAGCAAAGAAAACCGAACCATCTGTATGAGAGCGTCCATGTCCGAAAATCACAGGCATTTTTGAAGCGGAAAACATTCCCGATATTGTAACAGGAATGGATTGCTTACCATCCACAGAAGAAAATTCAACGGTGGAACCGACGCCCATATCTTCAAAATGAGCTGCAATCTTGTCGTGAATTACAATACTATGAGAATCTGTCGGCATCGTTCCCGCTGTCAATGCAGCCTCAACCATAGCATAATTCTGGTCGGTCAGCGTATCACATATTCCCGAATTTTGGTTAGCATCTGTTTTAATGCTGGTATAGAGAGACTGTCTAGCTACGATTATATCCGTGACACCATCAATAGATAAAACTTCCTGTTTTAGTTCCTCATTCAGCGGATTACCTTTTACCAACATTTCTTCCGATAGATCTTGGAGATAGATTTTGTAATCACTGTCTGGAAAATATAGTCTTGCAATTTGTTCTGGTGAGCGTACTAAAACAATGGAGGATACCACCATCAGCAAAATTCCGCCGATACTCAAAGATGCAACTATACTAATTGTCTTTTTTCGGTCACGCTTAAAATTCGCAATTCCCATTGAAACAGGATTGAGTTTGATGTTCTTTTTCCGGCTGCGGATGGCCTTTTGCGCCGGGGTAAAACGGACGGCTTCAATGGGGGAAATCCCTGCCGCAATCTTCACCGGCTTACGGATGGAAATAGATACCATGAGCCAACTGCTTATAAGCGTCAAAATAACCGTTGCCACATAGGAAACAGCGTTAAAGCCCTTGGAAAACAGAAGAAAACCGCCGCATATGCCCAGCACTGTGCCAATCAGAATCCCGATACTGCCGAGTTTGCGTCCCTCGTTCTTTACAATCCGCTTGATTTGCTTTGGGGTCGCGCCAATCGTCCGAAGCTGCCCGTAGCTCCTGATTTTGTCATTGATGGAGATACGGAAAATACTTTGAATTACGATATAGCCGCCGATCAGAACAAGGGCAATCACACCTGCCATCAAGGTAAAGTCGTCAAAGGGTTGTTTGGAGGCATAAGTGAAATACCTGTTGTTCATGCTGGGGGTAGGAAGTTCATATTCCTCTGCAATCTCCCTGCAATAAGAGGTTATCAGTTCTTCACCCAACTGGTCGCTGTTTTTGAAATGGACATAGGCGCGATAGCCAGCCGGGTCAAACCCATTCCATTCTGTCAGGGCAGCTTTGGAAAGGATGATCGCGCAGGTATTCGCTTCTTTTTCATTTACGCTGTCCATAATGCCGGTAACAACATAATCACCATGAAAGCTCTCGGTATCTAAGGTCACAGTGTCCCCGATCTTGGCATTGTTTCCATAGGTGGAAAGAAAGTATTCGCTTACGACAACTTCATTTGCTTTTTCAGGAACCCGGCCCTCTAACAGATTCATTTGCGCCTTGGTAATCTCCATCATTTGCGCGTCGCAATACACATAAGACGCATGATAGCCCTGTTCCGAAAGTTCCTCACCGAGCATATAGTAGCCGCCTACGCGCTCAAACTCCGGCACCCCTTTCAGGGTTTCAATGTCGTTTTCCTCTACGCCCAGCCAGACCGCCTCATAAGTATCGACAACCTGATTGCGCTGCATTTGTGTCAGGGAAGTAGATACAATTCCCGTAAAGCAGATTAGAAACGCCGCCAGCGCAACGGCGATCACCACCATCAGATTCCGGCGCTTTTCACTTTGTAAACTTTTCTTTGCCAGCTTCTTTGTAATGGCGCTGGTATCATTTTCAAAAGGCCATGTCATAGCTTGCCACCTCCTTACTCCACAATCTTTCCGTCCTCAATGCGGACAATCCGATCTGCAAGGCGGGCAATGTCGTTGTTGTGGGTAATCATCACGACAGTTTGCCGGAACTCCGCACTGGTGCGCTTGATAAGCCCCAGCACCTCGGCGCTGGTCTTGCTGTCAAGGTTGCCGGTCGGCTCGTCGGCCAGCACAATAGCCGGTTTGGTAATCAGGGCGCGGGCAATCGCCACACGCTGCTGCTGGCCGCCGGAAAGATTGTTCGGCATATTTTTCAGTTTATCTTCCAGCCCCAGCAGGCGAACGATCTCGTCCAAAAACTTCTGATCCACCGTGTCCCCGTCCAGCTCCACCGGCAGGACGATGTTCTCATACACATTCAGGATGGGAACAAGGTTATAGTTCTGGAAGATAAAGCCGATGTTGCGGCGGCGAAAGATGGTAAGCTGTTCGTCGTTCATTTTTGACAGCTCTTTGTCCCGGACAATCACATTGCCGGAAGTAGGGGTGTCCAGCCCGCCCATCATGTGAAGCAGGGTAGACTTGCCGCTGCCGGAGGTTCCCACAACGGCCACAAATTCGCCGTCCTCCACGGAGAAGTTCACGCCATCAAGGGCGCGGGTGATGTTCGGCTCTGTGCCGTAATACTTTTTCAGGTCGATAGTCTGTAAAATGCTCATAAAATTCAATCCTTTCTTTGTTTGTTGTAAATGTGGAACGCTGCTGCGCCGGTGGCCGCCAACTGCACCAGAATCAGCACAGCGAACAGGCCGAAGCTCTCATAGTAGAACAGTTCATCCCAAAATAGGAGAACATCATAGAGAGCAGTCAAGGCAACCGCCCAGCGGATGTGCCGAGCCAGCCATTGCCGGAACACCAGCACAAGGGCAACGGGTAGGACGATCAGCAGCGCCAGATTCAAAATCAATGTCGGGGTCAGTTCCATTGCGTCGCCTCCTCACTTTTGTTGATAAGGTCATTGTAAAACCCAAATGTCCGCGAAATGTTACAGCGGCCAAAAAATTTCATTGAAAATCGGGGTGAAATGTTACAACGCTCGGACATTTCAAAAATTTTTATGACGATTCCCGTATTTGATCTACCAGAGATTGTTTTTTTATCTGCCGAATTGCCAAATACGAGAAAAGCATTTGGATGGCAAGCATCAGTATAAAATAACTGAACATTTCAACTGTCGGAAAATGATAGCTTACTTTTCCAAAAATACTCATTGCACTAAAGACAGTGCAGAGAAGATACCCGATAAGAGTTCCGCATGATATGGAAAGAAGCAGCACCCCTAATGTATAGAACAAGCCCTCTATCAATAACATTTTTGAAAGCTGTTTACTGCTCAAACCAACCGCTTGCAAAACACCCAATTCTCGCTTCCGTGTCAAGATGTTTGTTATCAGTGTATTTAGCAGATTGATAATGCCAAAAACCCCGATAAACATCACAAAAATGTAGACTGGCATACGATAGTTCAATAGTTTTTCGTTGTATGCCTCTACCCAATCATTCAAGGTACTAACATAGAGGCTGGAAGTCGGTGGAATTATCTTTTGGATTTCATCCTTTGCGGCTGCCCATTTACTGTCATCTGTATCTACAATAAATTGATAATTGAGGTTTTCAATAGGAACGATCTTTGACAGCATTTCTAAAGGAATAAATAGCGTATCATATCCGCCATACGGAATATTAGTGTCCACAATTCCCATTACTTTTACTTCCAATGTTTGTCCGCCAACTTCAATCAGAAGTTCGTCCCCAATCGCTGCATCCCACCCAAAAGTTTCTTTCCACTGTGGGCCATTTTCAATAATAATGCCATTATTATTGATTAGTTCCTGTAAATCTGCTGTACCATCAATCAAGTATTCTTCAAGCAATTTTTGAGAGCTTGGCGTATATGCGTCTGAAACAATCGGTTCAATATCCCCCGTTGGCATACGAACATTCAAAACGGTGCCTTGGTATTCTTTTATTTCTTCCACACCATCTATGTCCAAAATGGATTCTCTAAAATCTTCTGTAAGCAGATTCGATTTTTGGAGTTCTGAATATTGTTCGCTGTTATGTGCCTGCGGCCCGTAATCGCCTAATTCAAGGCGAATTTCTCCGTAAGGAAAACTCCTACGCGCCATCGCTAAAGGATCAATGGAATTAAAATATGCAGAGCTTGCCATCAGCAAAATTCCACATACCCCTAACGACAGGATCGTTAAAGCGGTTTTCTTTCTGTTCCTCGCAAAATTAAGGAATGCTAAATTTTTCGCGGATAGAGAACGATGTAACACTTTTGTACTGTTGGACATTACATCATTATTGCCCGCCATATAACGGACTGCTTCAATAGGCGTAACATGAGCAGCAATTTTGGCTGGCTTAATTACAGCAATCATAACACATAGATACACAAACAGAGCTGTGACAGCGGCAATTACAAATACCATTAAAGTGTTCCAGCCTTGCGGGACAAGGACATATCCCGCTATTGCACCGGCTAATATTCCAATCGGAATACCAATTCTGGAAAGATGAAATCCCTCTCTAAAAACGATTCTTTTCATTTGTTTTCCAGTTGCCCCTATTGTCCGCAGTTTTCCATATTCTTTTGTTTTTCTGGCTATGGACACATAAAACAGGCTGTAAATAACAAGAGTACAAGCCAAAGCGATAATAAGACTGATAAATGCTATTACAGTGATATATTGACTGCTTCTCTGTTCAATGAGAGAAAAATAATATGTTGAAAACTGCATTTGCTCCGGCTGTATTTCCAATTCTCTGCACAATGTTGATAATTCAGCTTGTATAGCAGCCTTAGACCAACCATCAGATTCATTCAAACGGATATAAGCGGAGGATGCCGGTTCGCTGATCTTGTTTTCAATATAAGACTGCGACACGAATACGGAATAATTTGAATTTTCGACAGGCAAAATACCACATAAGGTATAATCTTTTTCTCCATCTCCCAGATTTAACGATATAGTATCGCCTATGGATTTGGACAATCCAGCTCTATCAAGAAACGCCTTTGTGATAGCAATTTCATTTGTAGATTTGGGCAATTCTCCCTCTAAATCAGGATATTTTGCTAATTTCATTAGTGTTTCATCCATTGAACGAACGGTTAATTTGTAGTCCCCATAAGATACTAAACCCAATAAATGACTTACACCTACTTGAACCCTATCGTCATTTACTAATTTCGTAATGGTATCATTATCGACTTCATTGATAATTGCTTGATAACGCCCAGCCGCATCATTTAATGATTTTCGCTGCGAAGCAAAAAAATACAAGGTCGTTGTCATTATCAAGCAGGTAGCTAAGGCAATCGTAATGATAATGAGGATGTTTCTACTTTTATCTGCTTTTAAGTTTCGTTTTGCCAACTTTTTTGTAATGGCACTTGTATCGTTCTCAAAAGGCCATGTCATAGTTGTATCACCTCCATATTTGATAAGGGTATTGTAAAACCCAAATGTCCGCGAAATGTTACAGCGGCCAAAAAATTTCATTGAAAATCGGGGTAAAATGTTACAATGCTCGGACATTTCAAAAAAATTTACGGCGGGCAGCCGGAAATGGCCGTCCGCCGCGTTCTATTTTGTAGGCAGCATAATGGAAAATTCCGAACCCTTGCCCGGCTCCGAAACCACTTTGATATAGCCGCCCTGCCGCGTTACGATCTCGCGGGCCAGATACAGTCCAATACCCACACCTTGCTGTTCGTGTACTTCTTCCTCACGATAGAAGCGCCGGAAGATGGCGGCCTGATTGCTTTCGGAAATGCCCTTGCCAGTGTCGGTCACTTTGATCTCCACATACATTTCCCACAGCACCACCGACACAGCGATTTTCCCGCCCGCCGGGGTGTACTTCACCGCATTGTCCAGCAGGTTAAAGAGGGCTTCGGATGTCCACTTGCTGTCATGGGAAACAGTCAAATCCTCCGGGCAGTCCACGGACACGGCGATTTCCTTTTTCTCCGCTGCATACACGATTCCACTCATGGCCTGTGCCACGGTATCAAAAAGGCGGCCCGGTTTCTTATCCAACTGGATTACGCCCGTTTCCAGCCGGGAGGTTTTCACAAGAGCCTGAAAGAGAAAGTCCAGCTTATCCGTCTGGCTGCGGATTCCCCGGATAAAGTCGGTGCGCTCCGCCTCGGTCATAGGCTTTTCCAGCAGGGTGTCCGTCGCCATTTTCAGATTGCTTACCGGCGTTTTTACCTGATGGGAAATATCTGATACAAGGGTCTGTAACTCCTGTCGTTCCTCGTCCACCCGGCGGCGGTTCTCCTGCATGATCTGATAAAGCCTTGCCAGCCGGTGTCCAATTCTGGCAAGCTGGGTTTCGCTGTCCTCCGGGCGCTGAGGCGCTTCATTCCCGGCGATCATGTGGTCTAAGGTCTGGCACAGGTCAGCGGTAAACTGCGACAGCCGCTTTCCAAACGCCTGCGTCAGTACAAAAATCCCCACAAGAGCGCACAGCAGCAGCGCCCCGCCCGTCAGCAGCACCGCAATCTGTTTTGTCACAAAAAACAGGACTATGGTGATCCCGGACATGAAGAGGACAAGCCCCATTGCTACCCGGCCAAACAGCCGCTTTACCGAGAGGTTTTGAAACTTCATTTTGCCTCGCCTCCCGTCCATTGATAGCCCATGCCGTAAACAGTTTTGATGTAGGGCGCGCCGCCGTCGGATTCGATCTTACTCCGAATCCGGCTGATGGAGGTTGTCAGGGTGTGTTCGTCCACATACTTCTCGTCTATATCCCACAGCTTTTCCAAAAGCTGCCCACGGGTCAGCACTTGCCGGGGATTTTTGCGGAACAGGTTCAGCATTTTGTACTCCATCGGGGATAGGGTCAGGGGCTTGCCGTTTAAGGAAGCCGTCTGCTCCGAGAAGTCCAGAAACAGCCGCCCGTCGTCGTAAATGTCCTTGGCCGGTTTGTGGTGTTCCAGCATGGCGAACATGGCTTTGATTTTTCGCTGCAAGGCCCCGATCACAAAGGGCTTTGTGATGTAGTCCACCGCGCCCACCTCATAGCCCCGTATCTGGTCGCTCTCCTGATCGTTGGCGGTCAGGAAAATCACAATGGTGTCCGGGTGCTGGGGCTTTATCAGTTTGCACAGCTCAAAACCGTTGCCGTCCGGCAGGTTGATGTCCAGCAGCACTAAGTCAAATTCCCGCTGGCGTATGGCTTCGGCTGCGGTTCTGGCGTTTAGGGCAGAAGTCACGCCGTAGCCGTCTGCGGTCAGGTTATAGGCCACCATCTTATTCAAAAAACTGTCGTCCTCGACAATTAAAATCTGCTTCATATCCTCACTTCCTTTGCTTTTTGTAGATAGTATAACAGGCAAATGTCCGCGAAATGTTACAGCGGACAAAAAATTTTAATTTTTTGCATTTCTCTGTTATAGCAGTTCAAAATAACAACTCTATTATAGGCAGTTATCAAAGGTTTATCAATGCGGCAACTGTAAACAGATCCTCTGCCAAAAACTCTTAAAACTACTGGCAAGCAATGCAATCTTACGTAAGATTGCGTATTTAGCAGAAATCCCGTTTCCGGAATTCCTGCTAATGCTTGTTGGTGACATATCCCCAAACCCCTGAGATCATTGCCGGTGGCAATGGCTGCGCGTTCCGTTGGAACGCTGAAAACCAAAAGCAGACAAATCTTATTGACGGGATTTTTCTGTGCTGCGCTGCGGTTGTGGTGGGGAAGAAATCTCTAATAGATATTCCACATTGGCCCGAACATTATGAAGTTCTTTCATATCATTTTTGGCCTGCTTATAGGCAGAATAGGCTTTCCGTTTTTGTTCCAGAAGATCGGTGTATTCCTCTCGGAGAGATTTGACAGAGGGGAGCTTTTTGATTCCCAGTTCGTCAAAATGATTCTTCGCTGTCTGGTGCAGTAAGATTTCCGCCTCATGTGCAACACGGAATTAAAAGGCTGAGCGCCAGCGGAAAAGATACCTCCTGTCTACGCATTTAGGGCGTTAAAAGTCCACGGAAATCAAGGGTTTTTCCGCATGGCCGGCAGGCAGGTGGATAAAGTTATCCTGTTCCCTGCAAAACGGGGTTCTAAATGCGGGAAAAAGGACAAAAAAGAAGCGCCAGATGCAGAGGCTTTGATACCTATGCGCCCGGCGCTTTTTCAGCCTATTAGCTGATCTACATAGGTAATTAGAGGGTGCAGATGTTTCAGGCGAAACATCTCAAATAACTTATCTGGATTTACCCATTGAACATCCACAACTTCTGTTTCCTGTAAACGCATTTCTTCAATCTTTATGTCCTTATGAAATAGCCAAACATCGTAAAAATCCTGCACATTTTCCCGTCTGCTCTGATAAATCAATTTTTCACTTCCGGGAGTAAGCAGTATTCCTAATTCTTCTTTTACCTCTCGGATTGCTCCTTGTAAACTGGTTTCCCCGGAAAGTACAGAACCACCCGTACATTCCCAATAAAGAGGGTATTGCTTTTTCGGATGCCGCTGTGATAAAAGATACTGCCCCTGCTGGTTGACGATCCATACACTCACAGATAAATGATACAGCCCTTTGGGTATGATTTCTCCACGGCACACTGTTATTCCAGACTTTTCCCGTTTTGCATTATATAAATCCCATTTTTCCATTTTCATACCTCTTTGTGTGGGATCGGTGCTTGCCGAAAATCAAGTAAGTAAATATCCGCAATCCTTTCTATTTCTGTACGCTGATCTGCGGAATACTTATCATAAATCCCGCCTGCTAACATACGGGCTGCCTTTGCGCTTTTAATTGCTGGAAGCACATCATCAAACACAATACAGTGTTCAGGTGCAACCCCTAATTTTCTTGCGGCCAATTCAAAGACATCCGAATATTCTTTTCCCCGCTGAACCTCATCTGTTGAACATAGAGCGTCAAATAATTCTAAAATAGAATTGTTCTTTAAGCATGGAATATAGAGCTTTTCCGGCAACCCCGTAGCAACTGCAAGTTTTATTCCATGTTCTTTTAAGCGCAGAAGATAATCAAGGGCATGGGGCAGCAGACCGACATGGTTACTGTATTCCTCGACCGCCATATTATTCCATTCCTCAATAATTCCCTCTACCGTTTCTTGCAATCCCAAAAGATCAATGGTATATTGTGCGGCTTCCTCAAAACTCCTTGCACATATTTCAGTTACATAATTTTCCGGGACAGGAAGATTTCTCTTTTTCAAAAACTGAATATCTATATGCTCCCATACATCCATTGAATCCAGAATTGTTCCATCTAAATCAAAGATTGCCGCATTAAAATCCATGTTTCTTTTCCTTTCCGCAAAATAAATCTTTCAGTTCCGCAGCAGCAGCTTTTATATCGGACTGCGCTATGATGGCAGATACAACAGCCAGCCCGTCAATTCCCATGGGCTTGAAACGCCCTGTATTTCCTTTATTGATACCGCCAATAACAACGATCGGCAAAGAAACGGCTGTGCGGATTTTCTGTAATTCCTCCATTGATACAGAATCAGCGTCGGTTTTAGTTCCAGTAGGGAACATTGCGCCAACTCCCAAATAATCTGCACCATCCTGTTGTGCCTGTATTGCTTCTGCAATGGAAGATGCAGATACTCCCAACAGCATATTTTCCCCAATTACTTTGCGGACGGCAGCCGCAGGTAAATCATGCTGTCCAATATGTACCCCCGTAGCCTGCACAGCCATTGCAATATCTATCCGGTCGTTTATGATAAGGGGAATATGGTATTTATCCGTAACCTGTTTCACGGCAACAGCCTGATTGTAAAATTCTAATGAGGACAATTCTTTTTCTCGGAGTTGTATCATTGTGCAGCCTCCTAAAATTGCCTGTTCTACCGCTTCTGTCAGGCTATCGCAGCTCATTAGTTGACGATCAGTAACAAGATAAAGTGTATAATCAAAGTTCATTTTGCACCTGCCTATTCTTTAGATAAACCATGCTGATACAATTCGTAGAAATGGTGCGTCGGGCCACAGCCTTTTCCAATCGCAAGAGAGTGTTCGATTGCCATTGTGACATAAGCCTTTGCAGATTCGACTGCAAGCGGAACACTTTTTCCCTTTGCAAGCTGGGAAGCGATTGCAGAAGAAAAGGTACAGCCTGTCCCATGAGTATTTTTCGTATCAATGCGGGATGTTTCAAAATGGTAGAAATTTTCTCCATTAAATAGGACATCAACAGCATTTCCTATATGATGTCCACCCTTGACAACAATCGCCTTACAACCCATGGCATATATTTTTCTTGCGGCAGCCTCCATATCTGAAACTGTGGAAATCTGCATATCTGCTATTTTCTCTGCCTCTGGAATATTCGGAGTAAGTACATCGGCCAGTGGAATTACTGTGTCTATCAAGGTGGAAACCGCCGTAGGATTCATCAATGGGCAGCCATTTTTGGCATACATAACCGGGTCGATTACGACATTTTGGGGCTTATATTGTAATAGTTTCTTTGCCACCGCTTTCATACATTCTGGTGTAGAAAGCATACCGATTTTTACTGCGTCCACTTCAATATCTTCAAATACGGCGTCAATCTGTTTTTCAATCATATCCGGGGTAATATCTTGGATGTCGATAACACGGCTGGTGTTCTCTGCAACAACAGAAACAATAACACTCATTCCAAATACACCGTGAGCAGAAAAAGTTTTCAAATCAGCCTGAATACCTGCACCTCCGCTGCAATCTGATCCGGCAATGGACAATACTTTTTTCATTTTGCATTTTCCTCCATTCTCTCGTTCCGATAGGCCATCTTCCAAAAAGCAAGCTCTAACAAACTTGCTTTTTCAAAAATATCAGCCAGATACTTTTTATTTGCTACTGATAACCCGGCACATTTATGCTCTGCAAAAGCAGACCATTCTTTGCAGCTTTCTGCATATTGTTCATCCGCATAATCTTTGATAAAGTCCCAATATCTTGACTGTCTGCTTGTAGGAACAGCCGCCAATTTGCGGAATATATAGCTGTAACTTAGCATACAGGGAAGAACCGCCATTAAAATTTCTTCATTCTTTCCATGTGACGCAATCTCAAACATGAAATCAATGTAATTTTGATTTTCAGGCAGAGGAGCGATCAGTTCAATATCATTATCCGTCATGCAAAACTGCTTTAGATAATCCAGACGCACTTCTGATTCCGTATCATTTACAAAATTCAGCATGGAATAGTAAAGCTGAATTTCTCTTAATGTATCAGCATGAAAAATTGCCTTGCCGTATATACGGGCATAGTTTTTCAGATAGATACTATCCTGAATCATATATCTCTTGAACTTTTCAAGAGGTAGCTTTCCAGTTTGCACTTCCTGCACAAATGGGGTAGCTGCACATTCTTCCCAAATGGGGATGTTGCGGGTTAAAATGTCTTTCATAAATGCCATGTTTGTTCCTCCTGAAATAAAAAAATAGAGCCTCTAAAACAATTAGAAGCTCTTTCAGACGCAATACGAGCGTAAGAAATTGCTTCCCTACGCCGGTATTAGCCGACAGGTCCAGAGGTCAGGTCTTACCTTTTTCAACTTGTTCAGTTCCCTCGCAAACACATATCATATCTTATTCAATTAAAAAAGGACATTCCCAAAACAGAGAATGTCCAAAAAATACGAATCTGTATTCTTTAGCTCCCTGCGTTGGTATTAGCCAACAGGTTCAAAGGGTCAGGTTTTAACCTTCTCAACTACAAGGTAGTCCCCCTGCTTGAGTATTATTATAGTTAAGAAGTCCCGGAAAGTCAAGGTCTATAGAATTCAAGTTAGCAAACCTTATTGACGGGATTTTTCTGTGCTGCGCTGCGGTTGTGGTGGGGAAGAAATCTCTAATAGGTATTCCACATTGGCCCGAACATTATGAAGTTCTTTCATATCATTTTTGGCCTGCTTATAGGCAGAATAGGCTTTCCGTTTTTGTTCCAGAAGATCGGTGTATTCCTCCCGGAGAGATTTAACAGAGGGGAGCTTTTGGATTCCTAGCTCGTCAAAATGATTCTTTGCCGCCTGGTGCAGCAGAATTTCAGCCTCATGTACTATTCGGTATTTTTTGCTGTACCCGGCTTTGCGATATTCTACATAGACAGCCCGCGTTTTCGCATAGTTTACGATCTGCTTTTGTAGCTCGGCATTGGCGTTCATTCTTGACTCTAAATCTTTAATTTGAACGGATAAGGTATTGAAATTAGTGGTAGCGGCGTTGGCTTTTTCCAGAAGATCCTCATAACCCATATCGCCATGTTCTTTTAAGTAGAGCACTGCCTGGGAAAGCTGTTTTAAGTTGAACACTTTTGCCCAACGCTCATAACCGGGACCTTTGCCGGAACGGATTGCAGCCTCTATATCTACCAGCAATCCAACTTTGGAAACCGGTTTTTTTGAAAAAGTATGGTGGGATTTTACTGTCCGTGTACCGGCAATTCGTTCTTTGATGGCCTGTTCTGTATAATCGCCTTTGAGCGTATCGCATCGGGTATAATTTTCTTGTCCCGGAACTCGGAACCGAAGATGTTTTCTTTCACGGTTAACTTCAATCCCGGCAGCCTCCAGCTTCTTTAGAAGTTCCTCAAAATCTTTTGGCATTTCCTCTAATGCAGCATCAATAGCAATACGTATCTGCTCCTGAAAGGAAGGCTGCTTTTTATTTCCCAGCCATGTGCCATAATGCTCCCGGCTGGGTTTCGGATTTTCAACAATCGAAAGTCCATGCTCCAAACACAGCTTGTCATTCATTCGCCGGATTGCCCAGGTAGAGCCCCAGAAGTTGCGAAATTTTTTCTGACAGTCCAGTGTAGTAGAGTTGATAATGATGTGATTATGGACATGGTGCTTATCTACATGGGTACAGACGACAAAGGCATGTTTTCCTTTTGTGAGTTTTAGCGCCAGCTCCCTGCCGATCTGATTAGCTTCTTCTGGCGTAACTTCGCCGGGCTTAAATGCCTGACGGAGATGGTAGGCGATCACATCATCCGCCCCCTGGTTTCTGCCGGTCAGATTTGCATACTGTCGTTTGGACAGAAGAAACTCTGCATCAGCAAGCCGGGTATCACACTCATAGCCATAAATGAATTTTCCAAAATCGGTTTTCTGCGGATTTTCTACATAATCAATAATATCTGAGATCGCAGTAGAGATATTCCGACCTTTTCCTACATGCAGAGGCATCAGTCTTGTGGTCGCTATTTTCGTCACCTCCTTAACTTAATTCCAATCAGAGAAGTTATAATTGCAGAAAAAGAGCGGGGCTGCCTATGCGCCCCGCCAAATCTGCTTAACCAAATATAAAATCCTTTAAGGCACTGTTTGCCCCGCCAATGATCCCTACCAGCCATGCAGCCGCCAGAGGCAGACCGTATGGACTGATAAGAAAGGCGATCATAAGCCATGCAAGACCCGGCAAAAATCCTGCGACAAAGAACAGCACCAATGCCGCCAGAAAGATGATCCCAGAAAGAATCCCAAGTACCGCACCGGAAAGAACCACTAAAAATTTACATACCAGATAAAGAATCCCCGTAACCAGCATAAAGGGAAGTGCCAGTAATTTACCTATCAAACGCATACGCTTTGCCTCCTTTCAGAAGGGCATCTGCCCTTATAAAAATTTTACCGTGACGGCAAAAAGAAAGCAACGGCTTTCCGGCTGTTTATGAAATGTTTGCAAATCCCCGGATCAGTTTGTCCATGCCATCCCAAAGGCTGTCCAGACGGGTGCGGATGTCATCTATATCTGCGGCATAAATATTGCCGGTCTCATTGGCCCGTCTGGTATATTGGTTTAAGTTATTGGAACAAATGCGGAGAAGCCGGATCATTTCCTGAATATCTCCCATATCAAGGTGAATGATGTAACCGTCTACGGCCATCTTTCGCAGATATGCCGACAGGTTGGTAATGCCAAGTTCCGCCATGCGTTCTTTTACCAGTTCGGCCTCCGGTTCGGACATGACAAATTCGACGCGGACGGATTTTTTGTTATGCCCGCCCTTCATCGTTCCAACCCTCTTTTATGAGATGAGACCTCCTGTGTTGAAACCACCGTCTTTGCTCTTTTGAGTTTTTCCCGCAGGGTGGTCTTTTCCAGCTTATCAAGATATTCCTCCAGATTTCCGGCTGTCGCATGATAGCTGCGTTTGAAGCGTTCCCGTTTTAGAATCATCATCAGCTCCGGCTCATTTTCCGGCAGATAAGTCATTGTTTTAGGGGCTCCATGCTCTGGCATAAACCGGTTCATAAGCTGTCTCCGTTCCTGATAGGGAATCGTGATAACATTTCCATCCGCAAATGCAACGGCTACATTTCCGATTGGACAGGTCAGCTTTTTCATCCGTTCCACATGTTCTCTATAATTTAGCGGATAGAGATTGCCAAATATTTTTCCGTCCCTGACTTCTTTCAAAGAGATGGCATAAGCCAAAACGGGATCATTTGTCTGTTCCTGGTAAAACCGCCACACTTTATTTTCATGGCTTCCATCCAGATAAACTTCCCGTTCGCGCAGGGTATAGGTTCCGCAAGGGCGTGACATCCAAAGAAGCTGTTTATCCTCTGAACGGTCTGACACAGCCAGTTTTGAAATCAGTTCCTTATCCAGGTCAAAGTCCTCTTTATAATGTTGGGTATGAAGATCTACGATACGGGAAAGAGCACCCAAAAGATCTACATCCTCAAATCTTACCCCGGCCATCAGCGTTCCCTTTCCGGCACAGGAGGGATCATCTGCCTTGCTTCATGCTCCGGTTTGTCTGCTTTCAAACGGTCCATCAAAGACGGCTTTGCTTCCGGCACCAGCTCCCGGATTTCTTCATCCGTCTGTCCGTCTGTCAGATCCGGGCGCACAGGAGGTTCGTTGTTCAGCCTGCCATCCAGCATATTGTAGTTCCCGGTTTGTCCTTCCTCATAAAGTTCCGCATTGCGAAGATAACTTTCCGGCGCCTGAAACGGCTGTCCGGCAAACAGAATTTCTCTTTGGGTGGTAAACTGTGCAAGGACCCCATTTTGCAGTCTCGCAAATTCTTCATACTGGCGCAAGGTAAGCCCTCGTTCCAACATTTCCGTCTGGGTATGCGCCCAGCCTTCTCCATAAAGAAAATAATACATATCGGGCTGATCACAGACAAAACACAGGGAACCGTCCTGATTGTCATAGTAAGATGGCTGCATATCCTGGTAATGGCAACGTTCCTCACGCCCCAAATACACACGGTTGTCCGCACCCAGCATAGCGACCATACCCGCGTAATTACTATGGACCGCAGAGCGGATTTCTACCAGCGGATCTGTTTGAGAAGGAATCTGTCGGCCCGGAATCTCGTTTTGTTTTTCCGCTGCATCATTTCTTGGTATTACTTCTTCATGGCTGCGCGCATCCAGTTCCGGTTGAGATGTTCCTTTCCGAACAGCGCCGGGTTCCGGTTCTTTTTCTTTCACATAGTATCGGACATTTGCTGTCGTATGCTCGTTGGCTTCCTTTGCATAGTTTTCAGCGTCGGCTTTGCTATCAAACTCCAACGGTTTTCCATTTTCCTTGCACCTGCTTTGTGCCGGTCCGAAAATAGAAGTGCTGCTTCGTACTGCCCATACACCATAGGTCCGTTTCCTTTCCATTTCGCATCCCTCCTTATCGTTCCTGCTGTTTGGAAGTTTGTTGCTTTTTTACTGGGTCTGCCGGTTTTGTTGCCTTTAGCTGCTGACGGAGAGAATTCTTATGCTCCGGTTCGGAATCTGTGATGTTGACATATTCGCCAATGATACAGAGCGCTTCTCCATAACTGCCGGAAACAAATACCCGATCAGACATTTCTTTTGCCTGTTCTTTCAAACCATGCTCCCGCAAAGTACGGGAAGCAATACCCAGCAGATTAAAAATGTTCCCATCTGCTCCGATCAGCGGACAATCCGGTTTATCTGCCAACGCTTCCGGTGTTTCTATAAATCCGCCTAAATAATTCGGCACAAAGTCCGACAGCCATGTGCCGCCATAGACTTCATGGGTCTGTAAACGCCACAGGGCAAGTTTTCCTATATCCAGTTTCACATCATCAAACGGGTAAAGCAGACAGGTCAGTTCGCCGTGCTGAAAAGCAGCCACATTCTCAAACTGACAGCCATCTTTCAATATGCCTGCTTTTGTCAGCATTTCATTGATCCCGTCCACCCACTCTGTCAGATCCCCGCCACAGCCCTGTAAAATCAGTCCTTCCTTATCCGGCATGCGGCGAAGGTCCTCCGCGGTAATCGTGTTGATATTCAAAAAATCGCCTCCTATCGTTTTTGTTAAAATATATGTTTTGTCTGCAACTTAACCTCATTTCAAAGCACCGGAGTATTCTTATACAGCTCCCTTGAAAACAGGTGCAAAAAGCCCTTGAAAATCAAGGACTTTTAAGGCTAAGTTGCGGACATATCATGGTTGGTTTTGCCGCTTCCGGCGTTTGCGTTCCCGCTCGGATTTCCGTCTTGCATAGACCCGGCAGGCAGCGGAACAATATGCCTGGCTGGTTGTAGGAAGATATGCCTTTCCACACACAGGGCATATTTTCTGTCTCATGGAGGTGTCCTCGCCGGTAATGGCTGATTCCAGTGCTGCATCCACCGGCAGCACCGCTTTTTCAAAGTACCTGCAATAAGCACCGGTCCACCATTTATTCAGCATGTAACAAGGGCTGTCCAGAGGAAGGCAGATCTTATCCTGGGAGTCATAGTTGGCGCAAAGCTCCGTAACCAGCTTTCGGATCGCAGCCCGCTCCGAGCGGTTCAATTCTCTCTCCGCCATAACGCCTACCTTTCCGGGGCTCTGCTTTGCCGACCGCTGGAAATTTCGGTTGTATCAGTAACATTCCTGGGCTGTGAAAGGGCATCGGCGATAGAGTTCCGCTTTTTCTGTTTTGGTTCATGGTAAATAAAAAGTTCATTTTTTCCTGGTACATACAACAATCCATTTTCTTCGCAGCGGAAAATATCACATTCTTTGTCTGTTGAAACGGTATAAAAGTCTTTGTAATCATAAGGTGCTTTTTGCCGATCCTGATAGGTACACAGCCCTAAGTTGGGGTCACTTGCCAGCCGTTTCGATATGGCGAAAAAGTCGCCTTCTTTTTTGTGAAATTTTCGTATGGGCGTGAAGTGATAACCGCCATATTCAAAGGTTTTTCGATCGCTCATTTACGCCTGCCTTTCTTTGCTGGAAATTCCAGCTTGAAATTCACATATTTACCGCCGGTATCATCCAGAATCACTTCCGCATCATAGGTCCTTCCTGTTTTTTCACTGTAAAGCCCGGACATAGAAATGCGGCCCTCTTTCAAAAGAGCCGCTGCCACAGACTTTGTGATAGATTTTTTCTTGCTGGAAAAGAAACGGTTATCTTTCCAAAGAGCAAAAGAACATTCCCTGTTGCCGCAGAAAAAACCTTTCTTTCCTTCAAATACCGGGGCACCGCAGCGGGGACATACCCCCACGGCTTCGTGTGCAGTTCCTTTGGAAGAAGGAAACAGATCCGCAAAACGTTCTTCCGGGGTAGTATGTTCTTTTACCAGCGTCCGGCTCATATCTGCAATCTGATCCATAAAAGATGTTGCCGACAGTTCGCCATGTTCCACTTGTTTCAGCATGGATTCCCATTCTGCAGTTAAGATGGGAGATTTGATATTGTCCGGCAGGACTGCGATCAGGTTCTTTCCTTTTTCCGTAGGAATGAGCTGCTTTTTCTTTCGCTGTACAAATCCGGCAGAAACCAGCTTTTCCAGTGTTGCCGCACGGGTAGCCGGAGTACCCAATCCTTTACGCTCGGCATCTTCCGGCATATCTTCCGCACCGGCAGTCTCCATAGCGGACAGCAGTGTGTCCTCCGTATAGTGTTTCGGCGGTGAAGTTTTCCCTTCACGGAGACTTGCTGATACAGCTTCAAAAGTCTGTCCTTCCTGCAGCACAGGGAGAGCGACAGCTTCATTTTCTTTGTGTTCCGTTTCACTCTGCCTGATACTCATACGGTGAATCCGTTCCACCTCTTTCCAGCCGGACTGTAAAATAGTCTTTCCTTTTGCCGTAAAAGTATATCCCTGGCAGTCCAATATAGCGGTGACCGCTTCAAATCGGTGTACCTGCGTTGTGGCACAAAGCAGTCTGACGGCAAGCAGGGTAAGCACATCCCGCTCCCCGGAAGGAAGCTCTGACAGGTCTGTCCGTGCGATTTCCACAGTTGGGATAATGGCATGGTGGTCAGTCACTTTGCTGTCATCTGTTACCCGGTCAATGTCCGGCTCTCCGGCGTAGCCTTTTCCAAAGGTCATATTGTCACGCAGCCACAGGATCAGGGAAGCGGCGGTTGCCTGCATGTCCTTCGTCAAATACTGGCTGTCCGTTCTCGGATAGGTTGCCAGCTTCTTTTCATAGAGAGATTGCACATAATCAAGGGTCTGTTGAGCCGTATAGCCATAAATACGGTTACATTCCCTTTGCAGAGTTGTAAGGTCATAAAGGCGGGGAGGCTGTATAGTTTTTACCTGCTTTTCCACAGAACGCACAAAAGCGGAGTTGTGGTCACAGTCCATACGGATTTTTTCAGCCTCGGATCGTTCCGTCATTTTTTCGCCGGAAGCAGTAAAACCTCCGCAGGTGATTTCCGGCACATAAAAAGGCTTACTGATGAAGGATTCAATATCCGACTCACGCTGTACCAAAAGTGCCAGTGTCGGTGACATAACACGGCCGACATTTAGGGTGACACCATACAGGACAGAAAAAAGCCGGGTGGCATTGATCCCGATCAGCCAGTCGGCTCCTGCCCGGCAGACCGCCGCATCATAGAGCTTATCGTAATCACTGCCGGGGTGGAGATGGTCAAAGCCCTCACGGATCGCCGCATCCTCCATACTGGAAATCCAAAGGCGCTCCATAGGCTTTTTACATCCGGCATATTCATAGACCAGACGGAAGATCAGTTCTCCTTCTCGTCCGGCATCCGTAGCGCATACCACGGAATCCACCCGTTTGTCCTTCATCAATCGGCACAAAAGGGCAAGCTGCGTTTTCTTATCCTTTGGCACTTCATATTTCCAGTTTTCCGGTAGGATCGGAAGATCCTCATACCGCCATTTGGCGTACTGTTCTTTGTAAGCCTCCGGCTGTGCCAGTTCCAAAAGATGTCCCACGCACCAGCTCACCAGATAGCCGGAACCTTCGAGATAACCGTCTTTTCTTTCCGTTGCGCCTAATACTGCTGCCAGTGACATAGCAACAGAGGGCTTTTCTGCAATCACAAGTTTCAATTTTTATTCCTCCTTCATAGTTTCAAATTCTTTATCCGCAAGTTTTCCGGTTTGCATAAGACACATCAGCATAACGCCGGAAACTATCCCTCCGGCAAAGGTAAGGAAATGTAAGATCAGGTTCCACATAAGCATTCCTCCTAAAAATGGGTAAAGAAAAACGCCCACTTCAAAGTGAGCGCATCAACAGGTATCTATTTTGTTTTTGGTTTCAAGTGATCCGGCAGGACGATTTCTCCAACTGGGATTTCCCGCAGTTCCTTCTTCATCCGATGGGTAAAGCGGATCGTCTTTGCTGTACCTCCGGTTTCCCGTCCGTCATATACAGCGATCACTCGGTCGGAGTGTTCCACCATATAACGATTTCTGTGGGAGTAGACGCTTGGGAGATATTTTTCCTGTATCACAACAACATCCGCACAAGCCTCCAGCAGTTCACGGGTTCTTGTTTTCTTATTTAGGCTGTCCAGACGCTTGCGGTAAGGGATCACTGCGATCAGCTCCAGTGCCGGGGTGGTCTGCTTTCTTTCCAGCACCAGCTCCACAAAATACTGGTCTACGCCATCTGCAAAACCGCTCATAAAACAGGTGAACCCATCTGTAACAGCAGCATCGATCTCATGTGCCAAAGCGGCTTTTATTTTGTTGATCTCATTCTGCGGTAAATCCCTGTGTCCGGTAACACAGCAAGTTTTTCCTTTCATCGGTCATCCCTCCATCTGATAGGTAAAATTCTTCACTTTTCATATAGTAATAGATTTAATTTAGCAAGTCAACGATAATACCCTTTTTCCTTTTGCGGATAATAAAGGGGCGTGAGGTACAATCTATTACAGAATGGGAGGTGAAGGCGATGTATGAAGATTTTGTCCCGGAACGATTAGCGAAGCTGCGGACACAAAAAGGAGTTTCCGCACGCGATATGTCTTTATCGTTAGGTCAGGCAAACAACTACATCAATAATATTGAGAATAAAAAGTCACTTCCCGCTATGCAGTCTTTTTTCTACATCTGCGAATATCTGGGTGTGACACCGCAGGAATTCTTTGATGAAGGAAATACCTACCCGGAAACCTTAAAGGAATTCATTGCAGAGGCAAGACAGCTTGATCCTCAATCCATGCAATATATCCTCGGTATTATGAAAGAACTCAATAGCAGAAAGTAAGCGGTCACGGTAATGGCCGCTTTTTTCGTGACTTTCTTTATTATATTTTATAATGTTCTCGAAATGTCCGCTCCCTATACCGATAAGTATTCAAAAACTGTTCTCCAAACAGCCTTTTTCTATTCGCCGGTACTGCCAAAGCTGCCGGTTCCTCGTTCTGTTCCCAGATCGGTTACAAAATCCGCAATGACGATCGGCGTGATCACAAGCTGCCCGATACGGGCTCCCTTAAAAAGAGACTGCGCCTGATTGCTTACATTGCTGATGATCGCATGGATCTCTCCACGGTAGCCGGAATCCACAGGCGGCAGTTCACAGACCAGACCTTTTACCGCCATGCTGGTACGGGGAAAGATATATCCCGCATATCCATCCGGTATTTCCAGTCCAAAACCCAAAGGAATTTTGGCGATTTCTCCGGGCTGTAAGGTACAGTCATAGGGCAGATAAACATCCGCTCCGGCATCATTGCCATGCGGACGGTAAGGACGCTGGTGCTCCGGTACGCCAAAGTCGATCAGTTTTATTTTCATCGGCAGTCTCCTTCCCAAAGAGCAGGATAATCTTTTTCCAAAATATCCTCTGGCGTCATATTTGCCTGCAGTTTTCGTCCGCAGGTCATTTTCCCTTCCAGACATCGATCCATCTGACAAAAAGGCCCGGTCAGTGATGGGGCAAACAAAGTAGGGCTTAGTTCATAAAGTTCTTTCCAGACCTTTAGCAGCACGATCCTTGTTTCATCTGTATTTCTCCGGCATACCCGCTGGCTGATGATATGTTTCCACTGATAAGGGGTGGCGCTGATGAGCAGTACATTCCGCAATCCCTGGGGCGTGGCATAGCCGGCCGCATCGTGCCCGCTTCCGGCAGTGCACAGGGCTTCATAACATTTCATGCTTTCATTACAGCTTTTTAAGTACAGTTCCCGTACCACTGCCGGAGCCGTCATAATAGAATACGGGACAGCGAAATCCGCCTGTCCCGTATAGTTGCTGTACTGCAGCGATGCACTCATAAATTTTACTTCGTTCTGGTGGCGGGTGATCTGCGCCAGAAAACGCCTGCTGGCGCCGACAATGGCTACCGTGATCACCGCAAATTTCTGGATGGTAGGATGGGGAAGCGCCCCCATAGCTGCTACTGTCTGAACGCTGAATGATTTTTCGTAGAGCTCCATCAGGTCGTCCATTGAGGCAATCTTATGTCCCTGCTGGGTAAGTCTTGCCGCAAAGACCATGTTTTTTTCTGCTTCCGCTACCGCCTGGCAGTTCAAAATTTTTACTTCAATCTGTTTAATTGGTATGTCCCTCCTTTACAATCGCTTTCAGTAAGAACAGATAGTTAAGACTGTCTGTGATCTTTTCGTCCCATGTGTCCATCGGATAAACTGTTTCCTCGGCAAAGCACATATCGTATAGAGAAACAATATGCTTTGCCAGCATACCGGCAAGGGCACGCTGGGGCGTTGTGTGCTGTAAAGCTGCCGCTGCCTTAAATGCACCCAGCCGGTCCGGATCATCCCCGGTGTATTCTTTGGTTTTCCGTTTCAAGGTATCAGCACAGAGCCGCACCTGTTCGTCAAAAACGGCATTGACTTCATTTTGCGTAATATAGCATCCCTCCTTTGAAAACAAGAAACCGGCTATTCTAAAGCATCTTAGAATAGCCGGCAAATAAATGGATATGTAATTGTTTATAGTGTATTGATCTCTTTTTCCAGTTCCTGGACCGCTGCTATGACTGTCTCAAATGTCGGAATATCCCCATACAACATATCCTGCATAGAGTTATAGTCCGTTTCCAATGCTGCGAACCGATATTCCGGCGGGAGTAATTTTAATGTGCCCGGCACAGCCTCCGGGTACTTCGCCCATGCTCTGGGATAGAATTTCATTTTGAAATCTACAACTTTCTTCAGGAGATCCAGCCTGGAAAAAGCAGCTTCTTTGACCGGTGTTGCAGCCATGCGGTAGAGATCATAATAATGTCTGGAATACCGCTGCGGCATTTCCAAATGTTCCGGTCTGTTCGCTTCATGGTGCAGGATTGTGGCTTTTTCCCAGAAGGTCCGTTCCGGGGCAACGGTAAGGATTGCGGTTTCTTTTTGCTCAAAAATCTTCGGATAATATTTTGCCGCGTATGGTTCGATCAGCGCTGTTTTTGCAGGAGTCCACGCTGCCAGCGCACCAATCTCTAAACGGATCACCTGTAAAGTCGCCGTATTCGTAAAAAGGTGCGGATAGGCGAAAATGACCGTCTGTTTATCCTTTTCATCTATGTAGACATTTGCTTCACAACCGATTTCCTGGGATAAGCCGGCTTTGACTGCCGGGCAGAATGTTTCGGACAGAAATACCTCTGCACGCACATTGGCTTCTTTGTTAAAAGCATCCTGTTTTGTATTGGAACGTTTCTCCCATGGTTCATCTTTGCCATATCCCAATACACGCCAGTCCAGAATCAAATCAATATCTTCTGAAAACCGGCTGATCAGGTGAAAGGCTTTTGAAAGGCTGGTACCACCCTTAAAGGTGATGGACTCTTTCCATGGTGAGCGGTGAAATAAATAATCCAGCGTAAAACATACCCAAAAGTCTTTTTCCACGATGGCATCATTCAGCCCCATTTTATCTGCTGTATTTCTGAACAGCTCCCTGCGGTCGTTATCTGAAAGTCTTGCTATATTTCTCATTGTACCTTTTCACCTCCACAAATCTGCCGTATCGTATCGTAAACCCAATCCGTAGACTCGGTTGCTTCCTTCAAACAAGCCTGTTTATCCTTGTCTGTCAGTTTTTCGGAAAGCATCTGTATGACTTCTGGCGTAACATTCGATCTGCCAAGCGTTTTTAATGCCTGTATAACCAAACTTGTCATATAGGACAATCCGGTAATCTCCTTATTGGTCCGGTGCTTAAATTCCAGCTTTGTAGAGTTCCACTCGTAGGTCTTATATGGACCATCGCTGATATAGGACCATACTGCTGTTACCTGTGTTGAAAGACCTAACAGGTTCAATGCTGTATTCCCACATGGGGCAATCGTCCAGTGATAACTTCGTGCCAATGCGTTCGCCACCGCTTCCGGGTCTGCCGCCACATATTCATCCAGAAGTTTGCTATATTTTGGTTTTTCATAAACTCCTTTCAAAATACGGCGCAATGTTCCTGATTGCACTAAACGGCTTAAACTTTGACGAATAGTGGATGTATCTGCAATATCCGCAAAATCAGACATCACAAAAACAGTTCCATCTTCAAGAGAAAGAACACGCTCTCGTATTCGTTTTGTATATCCGTTGTCCACAATACCGCCTCCCTTCATGTCACGAATATTATATATTATTCGTGACATGATTGCAATAGGTCCTATTCCTCTTATTTTGAGTGTTCCCATTAAAAATCTGATTTATACATCAAAAATCAAAAATTTTGCAAGGCAGTACAGTTTTCATATATGTCACATATTTTATATATTATTCGTGACATCAGGCAGTTGGCAGGTAGATCCAGTCGTGCATCAGGCACACGCTGGGTTCATCCTCCCTGGGAACCAGACGGTAGGTACATTCCCCATAGACCGTGCGTTTGTCCTCGATCTCCATGCCATAGGCTTTATAAAAGCGGTATTCCAGATTGGAGATAATACAGCGCAGGGTTTGCAGAGCCTCCCTTTGAGCTGATACGATCAGGTCACGGTCGATGCTGCGCTTCAAAAACAGCAGCGATTTGTAAAGCTGTACCTCTGTGCGGTAAGGGCGGCAGTCTTTCGTTTCCAGCCATCCGCAAAAAGCGACCGGTCCGCTCTGGATCACACTGCGGTCCGGGTGATAATACTCATAGCAGTCCAGGTTTGCCGTATTCAGAAGATAGAGCATTTCCCGGACTTCATTTTCCGGCATGTCGTAAAACCGCAAAAGCGAGCGGTAAAGATGGACATAGCCGGGAATGGAAATCATGGTATTTACCATAAAATAAAATCCTCCTTGTAAACAGCAGGTGCGGGAGCTTTTGCCCCCGCACCGTCTAAAATCTATATTTCGTTATCTACTTTCACGAGTTTTCCCATGACAAGAAAGCGTCCTGTGCCGCCCGGCGTACAGGTAGAAAGGGTCAGTACCTTATCGCTGCAGGTCACAGTCACATCACTTTCCACCGCAGAACGTTCCTTCATAGCTGTAAGCCAGGTAGTATAAGCACCGTCATCCTTCCAGGAAAGCTGCCAGGGAGAAGTTTTACTGCCGGATTCTTCCGGTTTTGCTGCAAATGCCGTAAAGATCTCCATGACATAACCCCCCTTCGGAGTAACGAGATACATCTGCCTGTGAGTATCAAAGTAACTTTGTTCATCGTACCGGTTCAGCAAGGCAAACATGGAACCATCCCGCATATTATGACCGTAAATGATCGTATTGCGGTCTGAAAAATCTGCCCGGTTTTCATAGTCGGCAAACAGGCAGCCAACCTTGTTATAGGTCCCGTCATAAAGATGGTTCAGGTAATACTCGTTGTTGTCGGTCTGCGTCACCGGATAATTGAGCACCGTATCAGGAAGAGAAAGCCATCCGATGATGTCCGGTCCATTTTCACGGAGCGTTTCAAAGTCTACCGAAGGCAGGACAATATCGGTATCGTCCCGTTTTGGTTCTGTCGGATCGGGTGCCGACTCCGGGGAAGCTGTCTGCTCCGGCACTTCCACATATCCGGCAAGATCTCGATAGGCATCTTTACTCTCAGCATACTGGTTCAAGTCACGGAACACCAAAAAACCGCTGCCAAGAGCCACCAGAACGCAGAGTGAAAGGACAGAAACCCCGACAGCCGTTCTTTTCAGGGAAGTCCTGCTGTATTTTCCCTTTTTGAAATAATACACAGCAAATACGCTGCCGCCGATCAGTGCGGCTGCCAGCAGTCCGCCATACAGGAAAATATACGGATCATCCCCGGTCTGCGGTACCGGCTTTTGAGGGGTGGAAGGATTGGAGGGAACAGAAGGCTTTTCCGGGTTCTTTGGGTTATCCGGCTTTTCCGGTTTTTCATTAAAGAACTGGACCGTAGATGTCTGATCTGCCTTGATCTCCACCGTAGCGGCATCAGGAATGATGTAATCCTTGCTTGCCCGGTTTGCAACTTCTGTTACGGTATAAATACCGACACGAAGGCCCTTAACTTCAATCACGCCGGATTTTGGAGTGGTGAATGTCTCGCAGTAGGAGCCGTCCGCACTCTTAACCTCGATGGCAAAACCATCTTTGCGCCCGTCGCTGGAATCCTTTGTGATCTTTAAGTTGCCGCGGTAAGCCTCATTGGTAAATCCGTGCCCGGCTTCTCCATTTTCCACAACTGCGACCTGTCCATCTTCTGTGATGGAAAAATAGTAAGCGTTTGAGTCAGGCTGATAGCCCTCCGGCGCTTTGCTTTCTTTGATAAAGTAGCCGCCAGCCAGAAGGTTTTCCGCCGTATGATAGCCTGCATCGGTTTCTTTCAGCGTACCGATCTTTTGATCGTCAGGATCATATTCCTGGTTGGCGTTGGAATCCGCATACAGGTCGAACACTGCACCGGGCAGGAAGCGCAGGAAAGAATTCTTGTCTTTCTTATCCTCCTTTTCCACAGGGGACGGTTCCTCCACAGCTTCGGTTTTAGTTACCTGCACACTGCCGCGGATCAGGGTGTTTTCCACACGGATCTCGATATGCTGTCCGTCTGCACCGATATATACATGGTGCTGCTGCGGGCTTACCGTATAAAGGTCAGGGGCAGAGATCTCCTTGACGATCCAGTGTCCGTAAGGAATGTTCTCAAAGGAAAAACTGCCGTCTTTTCCGGTAATAGCAGTAAGCAGCGCATTTTCTTCAGTAAATTCTTCGGTATCAGGTCTAAACAGACCCATGAGCGCACCGGCAAGCGTGACATCCTCGCCGCCTTCCGGGTTTTCCCCGACTTTTACACCGTCTACACGCCCACGGAGAAGTTCATTGGAAACAGCCTCGCCTTCATTGACAAGGATCTGTACCAGGGCGGTTTCCTGACCAGCATACTCAAAGACAACCGGATATTCCTGATTCGAAAGGATATAGGCGCCGTTGGTTGTGCGTTCCTTGACATAATAGCTGCCAAAAGGCAGGTCGGAAGCGAAGGAAGCGCTGTAACCGCCGGATTCCTCAGACGAAACAGAGACCACTTCCAGAAGTCCACCTGCCGGGATTACGCTGCCATCTGCCGCCGTCAGGTCTGCGGAAGCATAAAGTCCAAAGGAAATATCCTTATATTCCTCGTTCATGCCAAGACCGAACAGGTCATCGGTCTCCATTGCCTTGAAAAGTGTGACATCCACTTTCTGGCGTTCGTCATAAAGACCGGCCGCTGTCTGTGTAACCTCTACGGTCTCACCCGCATAGGTCAGTTCCACATATTCCGGTTGAGGATTCAACACACAGCCGGAAGGCGCCTGACGTTCCTCCAGACGATAACGGCCAAGATAGAGAGACCCGCTTTTCGCTGTGCCGTCCTCGCCGGTCGTAAGTGTTTCCACAACCGTATCTTTTTCTGCCCGCAAGGTACCGTCACCGGTATAAATATCTTCATCTGCGATCACATCATAGACCGCTCCAGGAAGTCCGGCAACCTCATATACCGGTTGGTACAGTCCGTCGTTTTCCTGGACAGAAGCAAATACTTCTCCGGTCTTTGTGATGGTAAGCTGGCCTTTCTGCGGCATATTGTACTGAGTGACCGTCACAACCGCCTCGCTGCCGTCAATGGTAAACGGTACCGGCTGATCGGAAAGCACATAGCCATAAGGGGCAGCCACCTCATAAAGTTCATAATCCCCGGCGGCCAAAGGCTCCGGCAGCATCAGCCAGCCCTCGTCAGAAACATAGAAGGTATCCAGTGTTTCCGGGTTCGGATAGTAGACGGTCTGGGTGATAAATTCCCCGGTGGAAAGATCCTTGATCTGAAAACCGGTTCCGGTCACAGGGATAATCTTTCCGGTCTCTGCGTCACATTTTTCAACTTTCAGACGGGCTGTGATGGTGCGGTTGTTCAGGATATAGCTGTAAGTCTTTCCGTCAGAGGAAATGAATACCGTAAAGTCCGGGACAAAGGCTTTGCCTTCCTCGCCTGCGATCTGATGGACCGTATAATGTCCATAAGGAAGCGGTTTACTGGAAGCAAAACCATCCGCATCCGTGGTAAGAAGGTCACGTTCACTTTCCTTTGCCGCGTCATAGCTCCCGGCTGCCTTTAAGTAAACTTCAAAGACTGCGCCTGCTTCCGGGCGTTCGATGATACCAGCATTGGGATCGTCGGTATTTTCGCCCTCAGGCACATCCGGGTCCAGGTCATCGGTGTGCTTGACAAGCTGGATATTTCCGTAAATAACCGTTTCCGTCACCTGATTTTCTGTGGTATTGAGTTCCACTTCATACAGGGAAGGGGATGCACCCACTTCATAAATGGTTTCATTCAGAAGATACCCGGTGCTCGGTTCGATTTCCCGGATCGTCCAGCCATCCCCGCATACATAATAGCGGGTCATAAAGCTGCCATCCGGTCCGGTAGTATAAGTGTCGATCAGTTCGCCATCACGGAAGATCCCATAGGCCGCCCCTGCAAGCGTGGCATCCCCCTGAGCATTTCCGGTGTCAGCATCACTCTTTACCACATGGACGCGAAATTTCTTCAGAATATTGCTGAAATGTACCGAAGAAGTCTGCCCGCTTTCAATGGTCACGTACTGTGCGGAAGGGGTCACATAGCGGTCCACCGGAAGTTCTTTTACCAGATAGGTTCCCGGCAGGAGCTTCTTTTCAATCTGGCCGTTTTCTCCGGTCGTAACTTCCTCATTGACTTCATTTCCCAAAATGTCCGTACCGGAGATATGGAAGGTGATACCGGAAACAATGCCGTCCTCACTGGTCTTGACAAGTTTTGCGGTACCGTAAGTTTCCGTTTTGAATTTTACAAAGAAGGAAACCGGATCGCTGGCGCCGGTCATCATGGTCTGGTAGCCGGGTCTGCCCCAGATCAGCATGTCGTTTGCCACCGGGATATTCTTTCGGAATTCAAACAGCACCGGGTCCATCATCATCTGCCTGCTGGTAAAGGTGTATTCATTTCCGTTTCTTGTCACAGAAACGCCGCTGCCTTTCAAAGCCTCCAGATCGATCTTCAAGTTATTGGTATCTGTGACCGTCAGGGTATAGACCTTTTTTTCAACATCCCATTTCAGTTCCAGTTCCGGTGCTTCGCTTTTCTTAGAAGAAGTAAAGGAAGGGACTGTGGAATGGGAAGCTACCTGTGCCAGAATCCAGTCATAGGCTTTTTCTGCCGGTCGTCCGGCGATCACGCTGAAATACTGGTCGGCGTCTGCGTGGCCGTTTCCGTGGCGGCTGTACGGATCGCTTCTAAGCTGCTGCTGGTATTCCCAGAGGATGATCTGGGTCGCCATCTTATAGTCGTCCTCGTTGATCCCGGAAACAGGGAGCGCCGAACCGGGTTTCCAGCCATAGATTGCAGTCAGGGTGATCCCCCTCCTTGCCTCGGCAGGAAGCAGGTTCAGATATTGGCTGTTGGTCCCGCTTTCCGAAACATAGGTGTTTTCCGAAGTATGGTAAGGAATCCCGCTCTCCACACAGTAAACCTGATGGCTGATCCCGTCAGAATCCGTCAGCATATAATGCCGGTAAGCATTGCCCCCGGAACTGGTGTGTACGTCGATGGTTCCGTCTGCATGGTAGGCAAGATAGGTGTAAGGCGCTGGGGCGCGGTAGTGGTTCCCATCAGAGCCTACATACTGATCGCCCAGCCAGGAGCTTGCTGTCTGTCCGACAGACATGGCAAAAGCCTGAGCCGGAAGAAGCCCCAAAATGCTTGCCATACAGAGCAAAAACGCCAACAGCTTGCGAAAGCCGCGGCGCCTGGTTATGATATGTTCCATGAAAAAATCCTCACTTTCATAAAATCTAAAAGGACAGCCTTATTTGCTGTCCTTGTCGTCAAAATCATCCTCGGAAAGATATTCCGGTTCCCCGTATGCCTCATCCGGGTCAAAGCCTTCGCCATAACCGTCATCCTCAAATTCCGCATCGTCCTCGGCCTGCTGTTTCGGACGCACGATTTTTACATAGTAACCGATCCCGCCGACCGCAAGTAAGGCAGCAAGGATAAACAGGATCGTGCCGACGCTGCCGGTTTCTTTCTTCGGCTTTTCCGGTTCTGCCGGTTTTTCAGTTTCCGCCGGCTTTTCTTTTCCTTTGCAGCCATTTAAGTCATTTTTGCAGACCGGACAGCCGGTATTAACCTTTCCTGCCTCACATTTTTCTGTGCAGTTACAGCTTTCTTCCTGGGGGATCATGCTCATGCTGCCATTGTTCTTTTCTGCAAGTGCCATCAGGTCGGACTCTGTGACGCCGTTTAAGAAGTAGACATTGTTATCTTCCCGTTTCCCGTCGATCACCAGATAAAAGACATTGCCCGCGTCCGTAGTGATGGTGTAAAACTGTTTTTCCCCATCCGTACCGCTGATGTTGTCCTGTACCGTTCCGGTGCCTTCCGGGGTAAATGCACCTTCCGGGATCGCAGAAGTATTTTCCTGCTGTCCGGTACTGTTATCTGAACCGGAAGAATTTCCGCCGCCGGAAGGGGTTGCAGCGTTTGAGCCGGAAGGTTTTTCTTCCTTAGGCGGTTTTGTCTGTGTACCGGACGGACTCTGGGGTGCTGTCGTAGCAGGTTTCTTTTCAGGAGCCGGTTCTTTGTAATACGGATTATCCAGCTTTACCACATCAGAACGGTTACCGGCATAATCTTTTGCGTATATGCTTACCTGTTTTTCTGTTCCGGCATAATCTTTCAGTGCGACCGACGCTTTCCCGTCGGTGAGGGAGTTGATACGGTTTTCATCAACAAAGACCGCCTCCACGCCGGATAGATCGTCACTGCTTTCTATTTTCAGGGCATCGCCCTCCATGGAAGCAGTCAGCGTTGGCGGTGTGGTGTCTTTGGAACCGCCGGCATGAGCCGTTACAGGTAATGCGCTGACACTTACAAGAAGCGTAAGCGCCAGCAGCAGGGAAAGTTTTTTAAGCCTCATGCACATCCTCCTTCTCCTGCGGTAAAACAGTTTCCGAAGGGGCTGCCTGCTGTGATTTCAAAAAATCCGCAAGCTGCTGGGGCGTCAGTTTGAAACTGCGCGCCACCGCTACATAATCGGTATTTTCCAGCTCTGTTTTCTGTTCCTCCAGCTTATGGAGCTTTGCCTGCATTTCCGCAATCTTTGTTTTGGTCTTTTCAATTTCCTTTTCCAGTTTTTCAATTTTAGGATTCAATTTATTACCTCCAATCTGTTAAGGCAGACGCCCAAATGTATAAAAATGCTGCTGCCAGTAGCTTGTATTGATGTTTGCATAAGAAATCGGGTCTCCACAGTGGATCATCATTCCATTTCCCACATAGATCCCTACATGGCTTGCGCCGCTGGTGTTGTAGGTCCCCTGGAAGAAGATCAGGTCGCCCGGTTTTGCATCCGCACTTGATACCGGCGTACATACACCTAAAAGACCATCCGCGGTCAGCCTTCCGAAATTCCAGCCAACGCCGCAGTTGTTGATCACCCAGGACACATAGCCGGAACAGTCAAAGGAAGTGGAAGGGCTTGCGCCTCCCCATACATACGGATAGCCAAGATATTTTTCCGCCTCGGCCATCATTGCGGCAAACTGTTCATCCGCAAGGGCTTCCGGTGGAATGTCATAATCGAAGTAGTTTCCTGTGCCGCCTGAACCAACTTCTGGCAGGTGCCGTTCGCTGGTATCGCCGGTATCGGCAAAATACAGGGGATTCAAATACTGGCCGTCAACCAGGACTTCTAAGTGCAGGTGGGCCCCGGTAGAATTTCCGGTATTCCCGACCTTTGCAATCACATCCCCGGCTTTGACCTCCTGCCCGGCAGAAACAAGGATCTGGGAACAGTGCCCGTATTTGGTCGTCAGGGTATGTCCTTCGTATGCCTCGCCTTCAATAGCGACACACAAGCCATAACCGCCGGCATTTCCCGCAAGGGTGACCGTTCCGTCATGCCCGGCAAGGATCTCTGTGCCCTCCGGCATCCCGATGTCCACACCGGTGTGATAGTTCTTTTCCCCACTGATGGGATGTACCCGGTAGCCGTAATAACTGGTCACATAAGGGAGCCAGTTGGTGCCAAAGACATTTTTGACATACTGGCGGTTTCCTTTTGTCTGCAGCAGGATCTCGCAGATCTCTTTCTGGTCTGCGTTCATCCGGGAAACGACCAGGTTTTCTAGAGGTGTGACTGTGAGCTTGACATTTAAGATGCGCCATTCATAAGGCACTTCCTCCTGGGTTTCTTCCCCGGTTTCCGGATCAACGGAAGTTTCGGTGCGGTAACGGATCTCGGTTTCTTCTGAAAAGGACAGGGTATATTGTTCCTGGAAAAGCTGCCGCAGCACGCTTTCCACTTCATCGTAAGTAAATCCCTGATAAGCAGAAGTCAGATACCCCATCAGCACATACGGGTCATGCTCGATTGCGCCCAGGTTATACCGGTATTCGTCATAGCCGGGGCGGTCTGATTCCACCCGGTCTATTTCCATTTGCAGATCCGTTTCCCATTCGGTATAGGTAAGCTCCGCCTGGTTGATGTCCTGATCATCTGCAAGATAGGTAGAAGCAGCCAGACTTCCCAAACCGCCGGTCCCGATATTGGAGAACGTGGAAAACAGGGATGTGATCAGGAAAATTACCAAAAGGAGAAGCAGGAGGACAAGGCAGATTACAGGGTGCCGTTTGACCGCATGGACAATACCGACGCTGACCCTCTCTGTTGCGACTGCGGCATTTTTTGCCTGTTTCCCGGCTTCACGGGCAGCCTTGGCATACTGCCTTTTCAGTTTTTGTTTCTGCCATATCCGGGCAATCGCATGTTTCTTCAGCTCCGGGTGGTCGCTAAGAGCCTGCCGGTAAGCAAGTCTTGCGTTTGCTTTTGCTGATTTTTGCTGTAATTTCGCTGCCTTTCGGTAGGGGGCAGTTTTATGCCGGTGATATGCCGTGCGAAGCCCTGCCTCGCCCACAAGTTCAGAGCGGTGGGCTGCCTTGATGCCCACATTTTCATCCTCTGCCTCATAAATCTTTTTATGAGCGTAACCAATGGCAGTATTGGCGCCCGCCTTGACCGGACGCAGGGGTACAGGTCCTTTTACATGGACCTTTTGGGATTTGACCTCCTTTTCAAATTTTAAGTGTTTTTTGGCTTTTCCGGTCTCCGGGTCGGAAACCGTCTCCATGCGCAGTTTCTTCCGGGCAGGTAGACGATTTTGCGCCTGCTCTGCTTTTTGTGCAGTCCGTTCCGCCTTCCGTCTTGCATGGGTGAGCTTTTTATCCTTTGTCTCCGGCGGTAGTTCATCCGCAGTAAATTCCAGCTTGGATGTTTTCGGCGGTTCGCTATCCATACCCTTTTCCTTCTGCGCTGCCTGTTCCTCCGCCTGTGCCGCTTCCTGAAAACGCTGCTGATATTTGTTCCCATGCTGGTGTGTTCGGTAACGGTGTTCCTGACCGGATCTGTCTGTGCCGTTCGGTGGGGCTGAGCCTTCGGAAGAAGGAGCATATTTTCCGGTATCATGGTCTGTCACATCCTCTGTTACAAAAGAACGCCTGGAAGCCTCCTGCCGGAAATTGCTTCGCACGTTGTCCTGTATCGGGGGCGCTGTCCTGGTAGCATCCGGTGTCTCAAAGTGTTCCGAAAAACCATCCAAAGCGGTTGCATACGCTTCGCCCTGTTCCAGCAAGGACGCCGGTGTTTCCGGTGACAGATGGGAAAATTCCGTCTGTACAGGGATGTCCTGCCTGTGTGTCTTGCCGTTGACAGAAGAAGGGGTGTCCCGTGCCCTGCGCAGGTCAAAATCCTGTTCGGTCTGCCTGGCTGCCGGTTGATCCTCCCCGTGGGAATCACGCACCGGCATCCGGGTATCTTTGCGCCTCCTTTGAAATTCCCTGTCGTGTGCCATTGTTCTCACCTCCGATCCATTTTAATTTTTGTCTCACGCTTTGGTCCCCGCTACTTCATCCGGTCTTGTGGTAAGCACGCTGTACAAGAGTGTGTCCTTCGGGAAGTGGTCCACAAAAGGGATGATCACATTTCCAAAGAACAAAAGCCCCTCGCCGGGACCGGAATGGGTCACATACGAAAGCTGGTGCGGGGAGATTCCCAACTGCTTTGCCAAAATCTGACGGTCTCCCTGGGCCTGGTTGAGCATATAGATAAAGTCCGAGTTCTCAAAAATATTTTCGATCTCACGGGAAGCCAGAAGGTCCTTGACATTCTGCGTTAAACCTGATGGGATTCCGCCCCATTTACGGAAGCGTTTCCAGATCTCCACGCTGAAACTTCCTGTCTGCCCTTTCAAAAGAAGATGGAATTCGTCGATATAGAACCAGGTTGTTTTATGTTTGGAGCGATTGGCCGTGACACGGTTCCACACCGCATCCTGCATGATCAAAAGCCCGATTTCCTTTAAGGCTTTTCCCAGTGACTTAAGCTGGAAGCACAGTACCCGGTGTTTATCCATCTGGATATTGGAACGGTGGTTGAACACGTTAAGGGAACCATTGACATAGATTTCCAGCGCCGTTGCGATATTCTGTGCCTCCGGTTCAGACTGTTTCAAAAGCAGCTCGTAAAGATCACCTAAGATCGGCATATTTTCCGGGCACGGGTCCTGCAGGTATTCCCGGTACACCAGTCTGGTACAACGGTCGATGATCGTCCTTTCAATGGGGGAAAGTCCTTCTTTGCCGCCGATGATAAGGTCACACAGCGACAGGATAAAATCACTTTTCAAAGTGATCGGGTTTTCATCATCGGAATAGTCCAGATTGATGTCCATCGGGTTGATGTAGTTCGTGGAAGTAGGGGAAATATCAATGACCTGCCCCTGGGAACCGAACTGCTGTACCAGCGGCCCATACTCATTTTCCGGGTCAGCGATAATGATGTCGTCCTCCGTCAGAAGGAACACATTGACGATCTCACGCTTGGCAGAGAAAGATTTGCCGCTTCCTGGGGTACCGAGAAACAGCCCATTGGGGTTTTTCAGCGTTTTTCTGTTCGCCATGATCAAGTTATTGGAAAGGGCGTTCAGGCCGTAATACAATGCCTCGCCCTCCTGGAACAGTTCACAGGTGGTAAACGGTACAAAGATCGCTGTGCTGCTGGTCGTAAGCCCGCGCTCAATCTCAATCTGGTTCGTACCAAGAGCAAGCGAGGACATAAGCCCCTGTTCCTGCTGGTAATCCAGCCGTTTTAAGGCACAGTTGTATTTCTGTGCCACACCCGAAGCGGCAAAAATATCATTGAACAGCTTCTGACGTTTGGCAGCGATATTTTCCACCAGTACCGTCACAAGGAACATGCGCTCATTGCGGCTCTGTAAATCCTGCAAAAGATTTTTGGCTTCTTCTCCATAGGTGGCAAGGTCGGTGGGAATGATGTCCATGTCATACCCAGATCGGACCGCTTTCTTTTGTTCCTCAATGGTCATTTTCTGCAGGTCCGACATTTTACGCTTGATGTTTCGGATCGCCTGCGCCTGGTCGATAGACTGGATATGCAGGTTGACGGTCACGGCGTCGTTTAAGTCAAGAAGATCCGCTAAAAGCCGGTCGGTAAGCTCCGGCGCCAAAATCTGCAAAAAGGAGACAGCACCGGAATGATCGCCTACCCGGAATGTCTTTCCATCCTTTGAAAAAGACAGCCCGGATGGGGAAATGAAGTCTTTGGTAGAAAGACCGGTCTTAGGCAGATCCGACCACTGGAAATGAAACTTTTCCTGACCGTCCGGGTGAAGCTGGCTGTGAAGAAGCTCCAGACGTTCCAGTCCGTTTAAGGATCTTGCCTGGACTCCAAGGGTCTTGAAATTTGCCAGCACATCCGTTTCAATGCGTTCCAGACGCATTTTCGCAGTACGCAGGTCATCTGCCTCGATCCCAAAGGTAATGTATTTACGTTTGGTGAGACCGTTATTTCCTTTCTGCAACTGGTTCTTTAACATATCCCCGTATTCCCTGCGGATTCCGTCATACTCGTCGCCGCGGGGAGGGATGTCAATGCTTCTGGTAAAATCCTGCATATTGGCTCGCTGGTTGATAAAGGTAAGCTGCACATGGATCGAGGCGTCGAAGTAATTTAAGAAATCGCAGTAACCCTCGAAGATCTGTGCTTTATCATCTGCCTGTGCAAGCTGATAGTTAATATCAAAAAACTGCACCGTTTTGGTGTAAAGGGTATCGGTCAGCCGGCAGATCCCATCCCGGTACATTTCACGGTAGGGAATGCTCTGCTGGACCGTCTGCGGGGCATCTGCTTTCAGCCCGGCAAAAAAGCCGCCTTTTTTAGACGGCTTGGAACGGGCAGACTTAGTTTTGCCCTGCTTTGCATCGGCTCCGGTCTTTTTGGCCTGCCTGATGTTTTTTTGCAGACGCTTTTCCTGAGCTTCCTGCTGCTTGTTTTTTGGCAATCTTTGTAACCTCCTTCTTTGACATAGATTTATACAGGTTATCCGTCCTGTATGGACGGTCCTTCGGCCAGAGCTTATAACGGAGCCGGTTCTTCAAGATCTTTTCTGCCGGCTGCCCGTCACGCTCATACATGGCGAAGAAGAAAAAGGGCATCATCAGCCCGATCATCAAAAGTACAGCCGCCGAATTGCCGATCGCCCCGCGGGTAAAGAAATACACCGGAAGGCCGACAAGTCCGGCAAGGCTGAAACAAATAAGCTGGCGCTTCGTCAGATTGAAGGCCAGCTTAGTCTTAACTTTGGTTAAATCCTTTGGTACAGGTACATAAGGCATCTATACACCTCCCATCGTAATATAATTTCCGGCCCATTACCGTGCACCGAAATCGCGTACCGGTTTCTCCACAGCCGGACATTCCCGCACTTCCTGAGCCGCATTTTGCAGCCGTGCCAGGACAGAAACAGCCGGCTCTCTCTGACACAGGTATTCCTGGCTGTCTCGGATTCCGGCAATATTTTCCCGAATATCCATATCCACGTCGAACACATCTGAAACCGGCATAAGCCAACGGTCTGCAAAGTATTTCAAAGGATTCTCAAGCGCCAGCACATCATCCAGCATTTCATCCCTGAACTCAAACTTTGTTGTCAGATAGGAATACGCCTCCTGCATGGCTGTAATTTCAGCAGCTTTTTCAATTAAGGATTCCTTATCTCTTGACATAAGGCTTTCCCTGTAAGCAAAGTAATTCTGTCCCAGCCGTTTCATCAGGAGCGTATATTTGTCCTGTGCGGAAGGTTCGCTTGTGAAATGTTCAAATTTTTGCGCTGCATCAATTTCTTTGAGAAGATCGCAGATCGGGAAACTGTGTTCATGGTTATTTTCTTCCCAACACCATCGGGCTACATCCAACGGGTCCTGAAAAGAAAGAAGCGCCTCTACTTCCGCCGGAGTAAATACATGCTCAACCTTCAGATAATAGTGGAGTTCCGAAAGTCCCTGTAACTCGTAAATACTGCCGATGTTCTGTGCATCCAGCATATCCGCATGAACCTTCAAACACTCGTCCAGCCGTTCCATAAGCAGCCGCTTTGCATCTTGTTCTATCAAAATCACCCCTTTCGCTCCGGCATAGTCAGCGTACAGTTCACTTCATTGCCCCATACATCCCAGCCGGGTGTCTTTTGTCTTGCAAACAGTTCCACTCTGGGCTGATCGCCCATGAGTTTTACGATCTTATCCCGCACCTCGTCCGGTTTCTTGCTGTGCTGCTCAATATGGGAGATCACAAACTGATGGATTCCCGCACATTGGCGTTTCGGACGGCCTCTGGTTGCCAGCAGGCAGACCTCCGCGTTTGAGCGGGTCCAAAAGCCCATGCCATAAAACCAGCTATCCGCTTTCCGGTTCTGTTTGAGCCATAGAAAAGCCAGCGTTTTATATTTGAATCCCCAGGCATCGATCACCCGGAAGGCTTCATTGAGCTGCGGGAAGGTCGCCCACAGAAAAAGGGCACTGTCTTTTGCGGCAAGTTCCGATACCGGCAGGGCACAGATTTCTTCAATGCTCATTGTGGGGTAATGGTTTTCCGCAACGCCGCTTCCATGTTTCCTGTCATAATGCCAGGGCGGATCGGCATAGATAATGCCGTACTGTTTCGTTTCCGGCATTAGCGAGCCTGCTCATTCTTAGATGTGGCCGGTTTGGCCGGCTGTTCTTTGACCTTACCGGCATTTTCTTTCAATGCACCGGTCAGGGAAGGTTTTTCCGCTGCTCCCTTTGTCGCTTCAAGAGTTGCCTGCAAATTTTCAATAGCCTGCCCGTACCCATCGATTAAGGCATCGTTGAGCTGCTTGCGGAACTCTGCCGTAACCGGCCAGCAGACATCTTTCCAGTTGCCTCCCTTATCCTGGGTTGCGGGCATATTGACATACAGCCCCTTTTCACTGGAACAGATACGGAAGCCGTCAATCTTAAAGCATCCGCCAATCGTAACATTGGCAAACGCCAGCAGGTTTCCCATTGGGGCGATCGGACGCACGCGGACATCCAGCTTCATGCCGTTTGCCATTTCCGGCGTCTGTGTCTCCGGCGCCATTTTTTCTGTATTGGTTTTACTCATATATAAAATCCTCCTTTTTAGAATTGGTTTTGTTCATGCTATCTTGCATTAAATATGGATTTGGATAACGAACCTGTCTTAAACAGGGCAAAAGCCAGCAGTACCGTATAACCCGCCGTTCCCCAGATCGCGCCGTGCACGTCGCCGGACGATGGGATAGACTGGACCAGCACTGCATAAATGGCAACACAGATCAGGATCAAAAACCCCTGAAAGCCCAGGGCAAAAAGGGAACGCAGATACCCGGTTCCCATTTGTCCCCATTCCCGGTTTGCCATTGTGGAAAACGGGATCGGTGCAAGGCTCACGGTTAAATAAATCTCGATCATACGGCCATATACAATGACAAAGATCACGATGGACAGTACCCACATACACAGATTGATGATGTTGGTTTCCAGCCACAGTCCAATCAGTTCCCACATTCCCATTGCTTCAAGCTGGGTTTTCAGATCAGACAACGCCGCCTGCACATCCAGGTTCCCGTTTATGACACCGGCACTTTGCGACACCACATTTTGGGCCACATCAAAGACCGCCATCACAATCGTAAAACAGTTGGTGAGCAGGTAAGTGGCAACAAAAGTCTTGAAAATCCACTTGAAGATGTTGAATGTATCGAATTCGTGCATGTTGTTCTTTTCGAGAATCATCTGGATCAGTTCATACACCAGAACAAAGGTCAGGATCATGCCCGCAATGGGAATGACGACGGTTTCTGAAAGATTCTGAATCATGGAAAACACGCCGCCATTCCAGCCCTGCGGGGTCTGTCCTACCTGATTTGCCACATCCGCAACCTGATTGTTGACGGAGTTGAAAATACTGGTGTACTGTCCGGTGATCGCATCGATCAGGCCCTCTTTAATCCAGTCTGTTATCCATTCAAACAGACTGCCCATAAGTCAGCCCTTAACCGAACAGGCCGGAAAGCAGCGGGATCAGCGTTGCACCAACCAGAGCGATACCTCCGCCTGCCATAAGCTGCTTGATCCCCTGGGATTTTGCACCTGGGTTATCATTTCCGTAACCTTCGAGAAGGTTTACAACACCCCATGCGCCCAGACCTGCGCCCAGGGCGATCACAAGGATCTTCAAAGTATCAATCGCGCTTGCAAAAAATGCCATATAGTTCCTCCTTTAATTTCAGAAATTTTAATTTGTGATATGGCCGTATCAGGCCGGAAACAAAAAAAGCCGCCGCACTGTTTTTAGAAAAAAATCTGTTTCAAACAGCACGGCGGCATGGGGCAGGAAAAATCCTGCGGTTATTTACTTTTCAGGGAGAATCACGAATCCTCAAAATATCCTCCTTTCATCGTGACAAAAACAAAGCCTGCCAGGGCGTCATGCTTTGACAGGCAGGAACAACTCTATAAAGTCTGGGAAGCCAGATCTTCGGCTGTGACTTCATAATTGCGGTATCGTTCACCGGGACGCATCGGCATCCGGGTAGAAAGAAACTTTTCGATATTAAAAGCGTTCTTCTCATTAAAATCGGAAAGCAGTTTGTAATTTGGGTGTTTGGTTATATCGTATTTCCGGGAGAGGAACGGCCGCACACCCCTGATCTGCAGCAGACATTTGCCCCCGTCCATAACTGCCAGTTCATCCACCGACATCAGGTCCTTTCCCAGCTTTTGAAAATTTTGTCCGTGGGATTCCTGATTTCCCTTTGTGACACTGGTGTTATACAGATCAATAGTCTCTTTCCCTAATAGGGAGTTCCAGCTTTTTAAGGTAGTTTCTTCTTTGCCTCCTAAGAAAAGAGAGGCGTCACAGTTACCGATGATGGTGTCCATGTTATCTTTATACAGGGCTTTGAGCTGGCTTTGCGCCTGCAGCACCAAGCAGGCAGAGATCTCACGGCTTCGGATGGTCGCCATAAGACGCTCCAGGTTCGGGATCTGCCCGATATTTGCCGCCTCGTCGATCAGGCAGCGCACATGGATGGGAAGCCTGCCCCCATATACATCATCCGCCCGCTCGCATAAGCGGTTAAACAAAATGGAATAGATCAGACTGATCAAAAATGCAAAGGTTCCGTCCGTATCACTCATAATAAGGAAAAGAGCGGTCCGTTCATCCCCCAGCATATCCAGATCCAGCTCGTCATACATGGTAATTTCCCTGACTTCTTTAATGTCAAAAGGAGCCAGTCTGGAAGCACAGGAAATAAGGATCGACTTCGCTGTTTTTCCAGAGACGAAAAGTCAAGGACTTTTTCATCAAATTCAAAAAGAAGTCACATTTTGCGGACTTCCTCACGGAGCAGACGCTTGATTTTGTCCTCCATCGTTTCTTTTGCGGTCTGGCTGAAATGCACACGGACGATATAGGTGGTCTTGCCGATCTGCTTTCTGACAGTCGGGCAAGGGGTACTGTTGGTTGCGGTATTGTTCATTCAAAATCCTCCTGTAAATAAAAAATGCCCGGTGACTTTTCATCATCGGGCGGTGATCGGTATGAGGGAAGAAGGCAAGGCGGCAACATTAAGGTATCTATAAAAACCTTGCCGTCTTTGCCACGCTTGCCGTGTTCCTGTTGTCAGTCTCGGAGATAGCAGACCCATGCTGTGCCGTCTTTCTCGGTCACAAGTCTGTCCCCGATACGGCTCTTTGCCGTTCTCATGGTGCGTGAGGAAATCCCACGCTCATTGACTGCCTTTTCCAACTCTGCACTCGGCATACGCTTTCCGTCCGCAAGCAGTTCCAGAATAAGCATTTGCGCCTGTGCGGTCTTGCTCTCGGTCTTGGCGGTGTCTGTTCCGGCAAGAAGCTCGTCAGCGGTAATGTCATAAGCTCCTATCCATTCAAAGCCTTTCTCGTCTCCCAGAGAAAAGGCAAGGGACTGTCCGGGCGGCGCAAGGGAGCTTTTCTCATGGATCAGCACCCTCGTTGTGGGGCTGTCCTTCAGCTTGCCGATAAAAAGCAGACTGCGGACTGCCGCCGTAATGTCGATAGAGCCCAATCCCCGGTAGGTGCTTTGCGTTCCTGCGGCTTTGTTCAGGTGTCCGATCAGCACGATAGCGCACCCGGTAGCCTGTGCAATGTCTCCCAGACTGCGGAAGATGGGACGGACTTCATTTGCCCGGTTCATGTCCACATCTGCGCCCAGAAACGCCTGTACCGGGTCAATGATAACAAGCCTTGCGTTGTTTTCCCTGATTGCCCTTGCTATGCGCTCATCGGCAAGGGTCAGCGGTGTGTCCCTATCGTCAATGACAAGCACTCTTTCAAGGTCTGCTTCCGCTTCCATCAGTCGGGGCTTGACGGTATCGCCCAGACCGTCCTCTGCGGTCTGGTAGATGATGTTGAAAGGCTCAAGGGTCTCCATACCGGGTAAAGGCTTTCGATTGGTGCAAGCCGCCGCAAGGCGCATAGCAAAGTAGGTCTTGCCCTCGCCGGGGTTGCCCTGTATGATCGTCAGCTTTCCAAAGGGGATATACGGAGACCATAGCCAATCCACGCTCGTCAGCTCCACATCTGCCATGCGGAGCATGGGGACAGGCTGGGCGGTGGGCAGCTCTCGCAGCGTGATTGTCTCGGCTATGAATTTGCGGCTGGGAATGTCCCCTTGCTGACGGAGAACGTCGTTCCAGTCTTTCCTTGCCGGGACAAGGCGAATGACGGCGATCTCGCCGGGAATGGACTGTGCCAGTCGGGTACAGGCATCGCTTCCTGCGGTGTCGCTGTCAAGGCAGAGGAACACTTTTCGGGTGTCCTTGCGTTCAGAAAGGAAACGGTCAAGGGCTTTGCCCGAAACGCCGCCCAGGGCAAGATAGCTTCGATTTTTCCAGTCCTGCGGGTAAAGGCAGATAAAGGACAAAAGGTCTATCGGTGCTTCAAAGACAAAGAGCTGATTGCCGTTTCCCTCATAGCGGAACGGATAGGACTTGTCAGACCCGGCAATGTCCTGTCTGAATGGGTCTGCCGTTCCTCGCACATGGGCGTATCTCGGCGTACCGCTTCGGTCTCTGCCGACAAACACAACATTGTGCCGCTTTGCGTCCTCGTAAATATCCCCGGAAAGAAGAAAAGTCTCAACAAGCGTTTTGTTGAGACCTCGGCTTTCGCAAAGATATTGAATTGCTCTGTTGGCTGTTCTGTTGTGCAAGGGCAAGTGGAACGCTGTGGGCGGTGCTGTGGTGGCTTCGGTCTGTCCCTCGCCGTTTTCGCCTGTCAACATCTGAACAGCTTCGGGAAAGGACTTGCCGTAAAACTCCATGACAAAATCAATGGGATAGCCGCCCTTGCTCTGGCTGTGGCGAAACCATTTGTTTCCCCGGACGGTCAGGCTGTCATGTTCTTTCCAGCGGTATTCCCGTCCGCTTTTGATAAGCGTCTCTCCCTGTGTGCGGAGAAAATCTTCCAGACTGACGGCGTTCGCCCGGTCAATCTGTGCTTGGGTGTAATTCATCGGGATATATCCTCCTTTTTGTGTCGTGTTTGGGGTCGATTTTGGTGCAGTTGTTCCTCTATACGCTCGTTAAATCGGGCGGCAGTATCTACACATGACTTGACCTTCCAAAGACGGTGTAAATCGTCTCTGACGGTCTTAAACTCGCCATAGGTGGTGTTGTGCGCCTGTTCCAGCTCGTCATACTCTTCGGTCAGCTTTTTCATATCCACCTTGCCGTCCGGGAACTCTCCGGTCAGCTTACGTCTGGCGGCGTAGAACTGTTTCAGTTCCGCTTCATGCTCTGCCTTGTACTTGGCTCTGGGCTTCTCAAACTTGATTTTCTGCAAGCCGTCATAGACAGGCTTCAAGCTCTGGAAAGCAGCGGAGCTGTCATAGAGCTGCTTAATTGCTTTCATTCGGGCGGTCTGTTCGTCCAGCGTTTTCTTCAAGCTCTCTGTGGCAGCACTGTGTTCGCTGACACGGTGTTCCAAATCTTCAAGGGAGTAAATGCCGTTTGCCCGGAGATAATTGAAAGTCTCGTTCATCTCCTTTAGGTTGCTGACCTTACCTTTCTGCGAATATGCCCCGGCTCTGCGGCTGGTGTAATAGGCGTTCAGCAGAGAAACAAGGTTGGGTGCCTGCGGCTTGGCAAGCTCCGCTTTTGCTTCGGCAATCCAATCAAACAGGAGAGCGATTTTCTTCTTAATGTCCCGGATAACGGCATTGGTTGCCTTGATCCAGCGGTTGAACTCGCCTTTCTCGGTGCGTATGCCTTTCTTCTCCATCGCCCGGACGGTTGCGCCCTCATGGACGGTGGGAAGAAGCTCTACGCCCTGACGCTCATAGCTTCGGTGGTCGATACGAACATCAAGACCTTTTTCCGCAAACTTGGCGTTGCATAGTTCCGCCCATGTCTGACGCCAATGTTCCAGCGTTTCGGGACTGCCCCAGTCGGTAGTGGGAACGGCGTTGAACACAAACTTTCCGTTTGCGTCTCGAATACGGTTGCCGTCCTCGTCCAGCTCGTACACCCGGCGTTGCTTTAGTCCCCATTTGCCGTTCTGCTCGATGGGACGGATGGGGCAAAGCACATGAAAATGCGGATTGGGTATGCCGCCGTCCTCCCGGTCTGGCTGGTGTAAGGCGAAGTCAACCACCATGCCACGGCTCACAAAGTTCTCCAACAAAAATTGCCTTGCAAGAGCGATGTTTTCCTCAAGGGAAAATTCATTCTGCAAGGCAATGTCAAAGCTGTATGCAAGCTGGGCGTTCTTTCCACGCTCGGCTTTTTCCACGGCGTTCCATAGGGTCTGGCGGTCTGCGTATTCGGGCGGTGCATGGGACGGCAGGAGAATATCGGAGCAGATCACGCCGCCCTTGCGGGTGTAGTCGCTGTATTCGCCGTAATACTCGCTATACAATCGCTCCCCGGCACGGTAGGCGGCAGAAGCAATAGCGGACTGTCCTGCGCTTCGCTTAGTCTGCGTGACGCTCAGATGAAATAGTGCCATCGGCTTTCAACTCCTTTTCTCTGTTTGCTTGGCTGATGTGGGTAATCGCCATGTGACGGACGGCTCGCTGGACTTCGGACAGGGAAAAGATGTGTTCCATCAGCTCTGTCATTTCGGTGCGTGTGAGATCTTTGACCTCCGGGGCAAGGCTCTCAATCGTGCCGCCCAGATTGCAAAGGCGGTGGGTGCGCTTGGTGCGTTCGCCTTTCTCCAGATACTTCTTTCTGTTCTCCAGACGCTCCAACTTGTGCTGTTCCTGTGCAAGCTGCGTCTCGGCTCGTTCCTTTTCGGCTCGAAGCTGGTCAAGGGTTTTCGGTTTTGTCATTGTGATTGACCTCCTTTTTTTGATTTTTGGGATAAAAAAAGACCGTCAACTTTTCGCACATTGCGACCAGTCAACGGTCTGATTTTCAGTATTTGTTTTTCCAAACTTGCTGGCGGCGAACAGCATTTTATGCTGTTTGCGGACGGCAAGTCCACAAGGGATAGACGCACAAGCGTCGCAAGGGAGTGTAGCTCCCTTGACGGAACGAAGTGACGAAACATTCTCGGTCGGGCAGTTTTCTTCTGCTGACTGGGAATGAAGCTCCGCAGGACGCACATACTCCCGATAGGAGAGTATAGAAGTGCGCCCTTTAGTTCCTAAAGGGATTTTCTTCTGACCCAAATTATATAAAATGTAGATCAAGACATTTCTAAGAGGTACTCTCAGATTTTCACAACATAAGGTTCATCTTCAATAATACCCTGATCGTGGGTAACAATGATAACCGTTTTACCTTCTTCATTGAGTTCGTGCAACAACCTCATAACAATATCTCTATTTTTCTTGTCAAGTGAGCCAGTAGGTTCATCTGCCAAAACAACAGAACATTTTTTCATCATAAGACGAGCTAAAGCAACTCTCTGTTGTTCACCACCGGAAAGCTGATAAACTTTTTTGTTAACTTCCTTTGATAACCCCACACGATTAAGAGCTTCTTTAAGTGATACTTTAGTTCGGCTTGATTTTTTAATCAAACTTAAATTTTCTTTAACTGTCTTATTTTCAAGCAGTGCAAAATTCTGAAAAAGAAACCCCACTGTATCCGCAAAAAAACTGTTTTTATTTTTAAGCCGGGTAATATTCAGCCCTTCGATTATGATACTGCCGCTATCCGGCTTTTCGATACCACCAATCATATTGAGCAAAGTGCTTTTTCCACTGCCGCTATCCCCGCTGATTACTACAAAACTTCCATCCGGAATTTCCAAATTAAAGTTGGAGAAAATTATTTTCTCTCCAAATGCTTTATTTAAGCCACGAATTATAATCATAAACATCCTCCCTTCAATGACTTTGAGATATTTGTTTTTTCAACCCACATAATATTTGTGAAAATGATTGCCATTTCAATAATGGTGAGCAATGATCCAATTAGTAAAGCAATCCCGACACTTGCGTTAGATATAAAAATCGAAACAATGCAAATCAATATCACAACGGCTATATTTTCTATGAGATTAACGGAAATAAATCTTTTGTGCCTTTCATAAAAGCTATAACCTAAAACCTTTTTGAGGGAGATTTCCATAGAGCTAAGTCTAAATTCCATTTTCGCTTCAGATACGATGATAGCTATATCTAACAGCAATACTAATACGCAAAGAGAGCTTATAAAGCTAATCAATTTTACAAGGAAACTATGACTATAAATGTAATCCTCTCCGACATTCGTCAGCATAAAATAGTGTGAACCAAGCTGTTCTGCATATTTTTTCGCAGCATTACGAATTGTGCTTTCATCGCATCCGTAGATTACCTCACCATTATATGTTCCTGTTTCGATATAACTTCCATTCAAAGCAACAGCCTCATTTGCCTGATAAATAACAATCGGATTTGTTGCTCTTGACAATCCGTCAATAGCCTCTTCTCTGTTCGAATTGAGATAATAAAATTGCTCTCTGCCAGAATATTCTTTATAAACAACACGCAGTTCTTCTGCATTTTGGGTAAGAGAGTCAATTTCCTCTTTTGCGATATCTTTGTATGATTCCGCATTTCTTCCCTTTGGCACGAAGACCACGATATCCTCTTTTTCATCATCTTCAGTAAGCATATCAGAAAACCCTTGTAGCATATCTCTGGCATTATGATTTACAAAAATATAATTATCCGTATCGCTTATCCGGCTGCCTATGCAGACCACCGGATTTATAGTGTTGTATTCATTTTCGTAAAGGTCATTCCAAAATTTGCTCTCTTTGGATTCCTCCTCATTTTCTTCAAAAGGAGGTTCAATCTGCATAACTCCAAAATAATAATCATTATAATGATTTTCTAAAAGAGTAGTGTTTGTAAGTAAATTACCTTGAATGCTACTGAGATTTGTAGTTATTGTAAAAATTGTCATAGCAGTAGCAAATACTTTAAGACCGTTCAGAAGATAAAACATACCTTTTTTATCTGAAGCATTGGCAAAGGCTTTTTTTACATCAAAGCGGACAAAAGCAGCATAAGGAATTACGGAAAGAACTGCTCCGGCACAATACACTGCCAAAATGAGATGATCTTCATACGCTCCCGATATAAATTGAGAAACAAGCAACTTTGCTAAGACGAATAATGCAGCATATGAAATCATATCAGCCACTACAGCTTTTAGAGCAATCACAGCAGCATTTTCGCCCAGAGAAGCTCGTACAACTACTTCCTTTTGTCTGCGTATCACCTCAATCATATTAAGTACAATCATCAATATGGCAACCAGGCCCCAAACAATGAACATCATATCAGTTTCGGTTGATTGCCAAAACTCTGGCTGCGATATAGAATATTCTTTTGCCAAATCTTGATATGTGGCAATAATGTCATCATCGTCACCGATATAGCTGACCATTATTTCCTGTCCATTGCCTGTGTTTTTTGCTTCTCTAAAATCTTCAAATTCTATTACGGTGATTCCGCCTATCAAAGCCGTATATGTTTTTTCCTCAATATCCATTGTGCTTTTAAGACTATCCCGAACAACGGTATCATCACCATAAATATAAAGTCTTGTCTGATAATTAGAAACTCTCTGATTAAAAGTCGAAAAAATATGAACACCATGCTTCTCAGCTGTATCTTCTGCATTGGCTAAAAATGAATCCATATCGTCATTAGTAGTTGTGTATCTGGACGATAAATAATAAGCACCATTAAAGTTCCAGAGCATATTTTGATATACTTCAGCTTGCATAACAAAAGCAAAAATAATCGTAATCAACAGCAATATATTTCTTATATGTTTCATTTGAAATTCTTAAACCTCCTTTGAATAGGTAACAGACACACGATTGCCCAAAATACTAATATGGATTTTTTCATACAACCACATTCTCTTGTTAGATTCTAATTTTCCGTTTTCTTTATTCGCATAAATTATACCATAAAACTTGTGAACAATTCTACCGCAACTTTGGACTGTATGAGAAAAGTCCGGACGGTTTTCTGCCCGGACTTTCTCACTCAATCATAAATCAATTCCGCTTTCACAATCTCATCTGCCTGTGCCTTGCAAGCGTTCATCTGCCGCACCCATTCCATTTGGTTTTCGGCTTTCAGCTGTTCGGTCACGCCGTACTGCTTTGCCAGTGACCGCACGATCAGCTCCATGCGGTTTCGTGCCGCTTCGTCAATCTCGGCGCAATGCTCAAAGAGCTTGTCGGATAGCACCAGCTCATTGAACAGTATCGGGCGGCGCATTTCCAAATATGCTTTGCGAAGTCTGCCGTAGTGTCCGAGGGGCTTTGTCTTGCGGATAACGATGTTTGGGATAAGATAATCGCCGTTCTGTGTGTAAGTGATATTCATGCTGTTTGTACTCCTTTCATCGGCTCTCTTTGCGGTAAACTGCTGGCAGGGACGAACACGCCCTTTGCAATGTCCTCCGCACGAATGGCGGCTTTCTTGGCTTCGATTTCTGCTTTTTTTCTCCCCTTGATTTTGTCCTCGTATCGCTTCTGCGCTCCGCTGGCTTTCCGCTTCAAGTAGTTCTGATGAAGCCTGTCCTTGCGTTCCTCACGCTTGCGGATTTCCTCTAATTCCTCCGGGGTAAGCTCCACTTCACCAAACGCCGGGGGAACAAATCGACCGACAAAATTGAAGTAAATCTCGACCTCCTGTGTGGTCTGTATACTGCCTTTGCGGTCACGCTCATGCACAAGGATTTTCTCGATAAACTCGTTGAGCATGGCAATGGTCAGCTTGTCGAAGTTCTCGTACTTGTCAATCAGAGCGATAAAACGGTCAGCGTCCTTTTCGTGCTTCTCATAGCTCTTGACAGCCTTTTCCAGAACAGAGATTTCAGCGGTAAGCTCGGACTGTTCCTTTTCGTATTGAGCGTCCAGAGTGGCGTATCTGCTGTCGGACAGCTTGCCTAAAATGTTATCCTCATAGATTTTGCAGAGCAGGACTTCCAGCTCGGAAACTCTCTGCTTTGCTGTGGCAAGGCGTGTGCGCTGTTTTCTGACCTCTGCCGTCTGCTGGCTGGACTGCGCTTCCTGCACCACACGGACAAACTCGGCTCGGTCATGCTTCGCATACTCGGCAATGGCTTTGAGCATTTCGGAAACAAGGGACAGTACCACATCTTCATTGATACGGTGCTGTGTCGTGCAGAGCTTTCCAACTGGGACTTTGCTGTATTGGGAACAGGTATATTGAGAAATACGCTTGCCGTTGTTGGTGCGGTGGACATACATCTTGCCGCCGCAATCGGCGCAATAGAGTAAGCCCGTGAGGGGAGCTGCTTCGCCCCAGCCGTCCGGGTAGCGTCTGACATTCCCACGGATTTTCTGCACAAGGTCAAAGGTCTGCTGGTCAATGATAGGCTCATGGGTATTCTCGAAAATTGTCCATTCGTCCTCCGGGACATAATGGCTTTTCTTGTCCTTGAAGTGCTTTCGGGTCTTGAAATTGATGGTGTGTCCCAGATACTCACGCTTTTCAAGAATGTTGCAGATGGTGGAAGAACCCCAGCCGTACACATCTTTGAAAGTCTTGTTTTTATTCACACCCTCGCCGTGCTGGGCAAGGTAAGCGGACGGAATGAGGATTTTTTCTTCTTTCAGCTTGCTGGCGATCTGATACGGACCGTAGCCCTCAATCGTCATGGCAAAGATGCGCTTGACCACATCAGCGGCTTCGGGGTCAACCAACCATTGGTCTCTGGCTTCGTTCCAGAGATAGCCGTAAATGACCGTGCCTGTGAGGTGCTTGCCGGACTTGCCTTTGGACTGGAAAGTGGAACGGATTTTTCGGCTGGTGTCTCTGGCGTAATACTCGTTCATAATGTTGCGGAAAGGGGTAAAATCATCGTCACCTCTGGCACTATCCACGCCGTCATTGATGGCGATAAGTCGCACGCCACGCTGACGCAGGATTTCCATAATCTGACCGACTTTCAGATAGTCACGACCCATGCGGCTCATGTCCTTGATACACAGGTACTCCACATTCCCGGCTTCCACTTCTTTCATCATTGCCAAAAATCCGGGACGATCAAAGCAAGTGCCGCTAATACCATCATCCGTGAAATGGACAATGTTCGTAAAGCCCTGCCGTGCGGCGAACTCCTCCAACATAGCCTTTTGATTGGAAATGGAATTGCTCTCACGCTGTTGGTCATCGTCTTTGCCGAAGTCATCACGGCTCAATCGTTCGTACAGAGCTGTGATTTTCTCGTTTTTTCTCATAACTTGCGCTCCTTTCTTCGGTTTTAGGTTGTGTGTTCTAAGAGACTTCCCAACTGCTTGATTAAGAAGTCTTTTAGAGCATACAACACCGGCAGCGAGCTTATATTTTTTATATTGACGCAGGGCAAAATGATCCGGGTCTTTCTGTTCCAGAGCGTCAAAGAGAAGGTCAACGGCATTTTTGAATGACTCGTCATCCTCACGGACCTCCATTGCGTTCAGCATTTCTACCAGTGTGGCAAAATTCTGTTCGTTTACCGGAGCTTCATAGTAGATATATCCGATCAGTGCCGTATAAAGCAAGGTTTCTGCTTTGACCCAGAAATCGTCTCCGGCTTTTCCTTCGCCTTTGGTATTGGCGATCAGGGTAGTGACGATCTTCAGAATATCTTTCTCGGAATGAATGTAGGCGAATGGGTTAAAGTGCATACTTTTCTGAAAATTGATCGTATTGAATACCCGTATTTTATAGGGCTCATAGATGATCTTTCCTTTTTCATTACGCATAGGCTTTCCGTCCTTGTCCAGCTTTGGTGTGCCTCGCTGCAACATCTTTCCGCATTCCACAAGGACTGTACCTTTCGGATCGGTGACGACGTAGGAACTGTGCATTTGCATCAGATTGGGCTTGATGAAAAAGCGCGTTTTTCCCGAACCTGATCCTCCGACTACCAGTACATTTTTATTTCTTGCATTGGCCGGATTTTTGGGCCGTCCGTTTAACATCAGTCCTTCACTTTGGGTAAGAATGATATTGTTTTCCGGCTTTGGGTCCATAAATGGGGCAATATCGGCTTTATTTCCCCATCTTGCAGAACCATATTCCACATTTTTGCGGTATTTCTTAGCGTCTTTCCCTCTAAGATAGACTGCCAGCCGCATAATGGCTGCACCGCATAAACCAATCAGCCAGTCCATTGCCGCTCCCGGCCACATACTCTGAAACGCAAGGGCAAAGCCTTCGGACAGTCCTAACAGCTTTTGGGAAGCGTCTGCTCCGGGAGCCAGACGCACCGCCTCGCCCAGCTTGGCAAATACCAGAAGGAACAGAATATAAGGCAGATGGAGAATGACCTGTTTTTTCAGTGTTTCTGCATCAATCTTCATCGTTCCGGTCCTCCGTGTTCTTTGTTCTTTACACGGTCACGGCCAAGCGACTGCGCCAGTTCTTTGAACTTATGAAGCTGTGTAAGCAGCGACGGTCTGGTGCTGCGTGTAAGGTCTTTCTTCGTATATTCCTTAAAAGCTGCCGTCAGTGCATCCGCCTGGTTTGCCTTGAAATATACCGTCCATTTTGGGGGATCGGTCCCAAGTTCCTTTTCTATATGGTAGCGTACCTGATGTTTCCTGGCATACCGTTCAAAAGAGCGGATTCGCCCTGAAACTTCAATGGTATTGGCTCCGGGGTCTTTATAAGTCAGCCGCTTCATGCTGTTGCGCCCGACTTTTGGCATTGTGCGTTCCTGTTCCATCTTTTGGAGTACCGCAGCAATAGCCGCACGCAGTACCCGCCCTGACAGTTTTGCTGCCTGTATAGAAACAGAAACCGTTCGTTGTTCGAGATCTTCCTGCAAGAGCATCCTCCTTTCTGATAAAATCGGTATTTATAATATGGAAATAACTTTTTACCGGCTTTCCCCAAGAACCTGCTGTCGGGAAGCGTGTTCAAAGGCTTTTGCTGCCTGATCGACCTGAATTTTAGCATGTTTCAAAAGCGTCTTGATGATCGTAGCCGGGCGTTCCTGTTCCTCCAGATGATCGACCATCCCTTTGCACTCATCCGGGAGGTATTCCGCCATATCTTTCAACACATCGGAAAAGTTACCCATAAAGCCCCAACAGCTATCCGACAGCTCCCCGTTTTTATAAAGCTCAAACCCATAACATTCGCCATGCAGATAGGAATCGTAAGCGGCGACTTCACTGCGCATCAGTGCGTCCGCTTTCTGCCGGATGGCGCCGGTCATCTTGTCAGCGTCAAATTCCTTTAGGGCATCTTCTTTGGAAACATAGATCCAGCCGACCTGTCCGCTGTCCCATTCTGCATGAGGGGCCCTGCCTGAGAAACTTTCTGTACTCATGGCAAGACCTGAGTGGTCGTAGAGATAGAGGGGGAGCATCAGATACTTTTCCGAAATTACTTTCTGCATTGCTTCATCGATCGCCCGTTCCTCTGTCTTTGGTCCATGCCGGAAACGGCTGCTTACAATGTTTACCATCCGTTCATAGCGTTTCATGCCGGCTTCATCATGTCCTACGGTATCTAAATACATTTCCCGCAGGAAGTCGTCTTTGTCCATATAGTTGTGATGGTCGCCCAGCGCATAGCGGGGATGGAAGCATACCATCGTCCCAAAATGTTCATCTACCTCACGGGGAGAGATCAGAATATCGTCCGGCTGCACCATAAGGGCATAAGGTTCATTTACTGCCATTAACATAATTGGCTCCTTTCTTTCTACAAATCCGGGCCGGAATGGTGCATCATCGGTTTTTCCCGGTGTTCATTGGTTGCAGGCTGCTTGACTGCAATGATCTCGCCGGCAATCCTTGCAAATTTTTCAGGGTACTTGAACTGCTCCCCGTATTTCTCCATCAAGTCCGGGGAAAGGTCTGTAAAATCTTCCTCGCCAAGACCAACGATCAGAAAATTCCCGGACACAATATCATAAACGTGGCCGTCATCATCAAAGAGAGCCCGGTTCAGAGGCAGTCCCATCAGCTTGCCTTCATCATTGCAGATCAGAGCCACCGGGTCCTCATACGGATAGACCGCCTGAATGTCTCCACCCACTGCCGCCTGCAAAGATTTCAGACCGCTTTCAATCTCCGCAGCATAAGGGGACTTGCCCGGCTCTACCATTAACACTTTCATAACTGTATATCCTCCTTCTTTTTCATTGCCATACCGGGAGCGGCTGGCGTTTTTTCCTGGGTTTTTGCCACAGAGAGCTTCCCCAGGACGGAAGGCTTCTCCTGGTTTTGGGGCGTAAAAATACCGCCCTCCGAAACCTCGGCGGCGGCATGTTCCGTTTTGGTCTGTTCCAGTCCTTCAACCGTATAACCAGGTAAGAGAGTGCCATGAACCATAAAATGACGCTCATATTCTTTCGGAATTGGCGGGGAAATTTCCGTGAATAAATGGGAATAGGCTTTCTTCCGCCCGTCCAGGTATTTTATGGCTGCATTCTTATCTGTATATCGTTTCTGGTTTTGTCCGGCAATCTTTTCTCCATATCCCTGCTTCGGGGAATGAATACGGACTTCCCATGTCACATACCAGGCAACCGGAATACTCTGTTTTGTTTCCCTGTCATATTTCGTATCTTCCCAAATACTGCAGGTCATCTGATAGACCCGGTTGCTGATTTTCTGATCCGCCCTCCAGTTATCGGTGTCTTTCCACTGATTGCCGGTATGTTCAATCTCAGGTGTACGAAGATATTCCAAAGCCCGGTTGATCGTCTGTGTTGCCGCTGCCTGCTGTTCCCACTGTTTTGCGGCAGCCACCACGATTTCATAGGCTTTCTGCTCCCCGTCGATACTTCCCTGGCGCATGGCTTCCAGGCTATCTGTTCCCATTGTGATCAGTGTAGAAATATCCACATTTTCACAAACTACGCTGTGCTCAATTTTAAGCTCCGATCCCGGCGTCAAGTGGTCGCCATACCGGTAGGCATGATAATCTTTATTTTCTTCCAAAATGCTGTTCACCTCCTGCTATATTTCCGGCTCGTGGTTTTTTCTGGAAAACGTCTGTGCCGGTGATTTTTTATCTGCCGGCCTGTTTGCCGCAAGCTGATCCATCACGGAAGGACGGCCGACGCCGAACATGGATAGCTGCCCGTCCGCCGCCTCACGAAGTTCAGAAACAGAGAGGGGAAGCGTTACATCGGCATGGGTCAATAGCTGTTCCCGTTTCAAATCCTGAATGATCTCGTCAAAAACAGCGTTGATTGCACGGCGTTCTTCCCCCACAGGGAAGGCTTTCAATACCTCCATTTCTCCGTCTTTACCGGAAACCAGGGTAAGGGCACAGTCGGCATGGCCTGCCAGATAATCCGATGTGTAGGGCAGTTTGTCCTTGATATAACAGGCAAAGGCTCTGGCTGTCATTTCCACATTGCTGTCCCAATAACCGCCGTCTTTTTCACATTCTTTTCCCATGCGTACCGAATTACGGTAAAAATCAGTTTCCGTCCGTCCAATCTGCGGAGCTTCCTGCGCCTGCATCCCGGAAAGCATACGCTCAAAAATTTCCAGCCGTTCCCGTTCACTTTTGGGAATTACCCGGCCGGTAACATTCTTCTTAAATGCGCTGATCTGTTCCACAGAGCCGGGTTCGCCGGACAAAAATGCTTCCCGCAAGACTGCGTAGGTTTCCATCTGTTCCTCATTGCCATACCGTTTCAGGGAGGCAAGAACCGAGGAATCCAGCCAGCTTGCCGCATTTTTCCGGGTGCGTTCTGTTTGTGCTTCCGTGCGCTTTGCTGCCTGTTCCGGTGTTTCCGGTTTATACTTCATGGTGTCAATGAGTTTTTGGAACGGCGCATAGAGGCGGGGCTGTTCTGACAGCATCCCTTTTGCTCCCATCTTTGTACCAAGATAATCGTCAAGTCCATGCCACCATTCATGTGCCAGGGAACCGGCCCCGTGCATTTTTGTAAGATTGATGACTGTACGCAAAGGTTCATAATGAGCTGCAGCATTGCCACTGCCTCTTGCACCAAAAGCGATAGCAAGTGTTCCCTGATAAGCAATATCTTTATCGCTGATCTTAAGGGCTGACGCCAAATCCTTTAGTGCTTCAAATCCCATGTTAAGGGAGGTCTGACGGTCGTTCTGGTTCATCCAGTTTCCAAACTCGCCGCCGCGGAACCCAAATGTATCAAGATAATGCTGTCCGGTGATCTCCACGCCATTCCGATAATCCGGGCCGGTACGTTTGACATGGGCGAGCTGGGGAGGGACAAACCGGATCTTCCCATTTTTGTTCCTGCCTTTGGCAAGTTCCTGCACCCATTTCAGGGCAGCTTCTTTGGTCTCAAAATTGGTCCGCAGGATCGAATAGCCTTTTGTCACATAGTAGGTACCGGGCTTCCAGTCCTCATTTTTAGAATAGGTATGTTTCCCGTCGTTGAAGTGAATCGCATAACCTTTCGGTATTTTCTGCTCTTTGGAAACACAAAACTGTTCCTTTTTTGCTTTCTGAGTAAAGTTGCGCTCAAAATATTCAGCCGAGCGGATCAGCATGGTATTGGACAATTTGTTTGTGATCACGGGATTGTCCTGTCCCTTTTTCGTTGCCCGGTAATGGATTCCGCTTCCCCAGCCCTGTACCTTTTCTAAATATCCATTGTCAACGAAAAAGCGGTCATAGGCTCTCACAGCATCCTCCGCAGTACGGACATCTGAAAGCACTGCCTGCAATTCCCGAACTGTTTTTATATATTCCTTTTGTCTCGCGGTCCGTTTTTCCGGGGTGTCATCCGTGCGGTAATACTGAGGGGAAGCGTTTAAGCCGTCCCTCGCTTTTTTGATAAAATAGACCACGCCAAGAGGAATCCCTTCCTCCAGTATGGCTGCATAGTCCGGCTTTTTCCAGACATTATCCTTTTTCACAAATTTTTCGGCTTCGCGCTCATTCATGGCTTCCAGATCATCTGCATACAGCCCGCGGTCTTTCCACAGATCTTTTTTAGCACCGCCGATCTTTTCGCCGAAATCTTCATGCACTCCTGCCAATCTTCATCACCTCCAGTCAGTGTAAAATTCTTATCGCTCCGGGGCAGGGCGACGTTCTTCGTTTTTGTGAAGTTGTGGGAGGTTTCCTGTGAGCCGGTCAGTTTCCCTGCGGATCAGTTTGTCCAGAGCGCCTAAATCCTCCGGTGCAATGGCAAACTCCCGGTAATTTTCATACCACAGGCCCGTAGAGATTGCCGCGATGGGCGCAATTTTCTCCGAACCGGATGGAAGAAGGCGATACACAGGGGCTTCGTCATAAAGAAGCATCTGCTTTGCCGTTCCCTGTGGTATGCGGTACTTATCCATATCCGGGTTCTGGGCTACCTCCATATATTGCATATTCAGGCGTTCTTCTAAATCCTGGGGCATATAACGAAATGCCTGATCCATCCACTGTCTGAACATCGTGGAATAGTGGTACTGCCATTCCGTAACTTGATTCGGGGCATAAGAAAATCCCCAGCTTTTCAGAGCATCTTTTTCGTAAAGCTCCATTCCAGTCCATTCTTTCAGGCTGACCGTAGCCACTGAACCATCTTTGCGTTCGATATTGACGCCGCAGGGATAGAGGATATTTCGTTTTATATCCTGCCGCAGCGTGTCTAAATCCATCATCAGGACATCTCCGTACAAGTGACCGCCCTCTCTGCGATCCGTATGAAACAGGAAAGCCCTCGCTCCGATAAACTCCGTTGTTAAGATCATTTGATGAAGATCTGCCGTAGAACAATAAGCAAACAAAGCGTCGGAAAGCCACATGTGATTTTTCCCCATGATGGCAATGGAATCAGCCCCGGCATTTGTCGCCAGAGAACGCATATTGAATTCGCATTCCCTGAGAAAATCTCCGGCAAAAATATGGAGCTCATACGCAAAGACGGATAAGTCTGTATCGCGGATCAAATGAATCTGCGGTAGTGGTTCCTGATCCAATCAAATTCCTCCTTTCATGTGAAGCAGCTCTTTGACCTGCTCATTTTCCGCAAACGGCTGGCTATCTGTCCCCGCCATTTAATCAATCCCTCCCATCTGCCGGTAGCTGCCCGCCGGCAATCTTGCCGACAATCTCCGGACCGGTTTCATAAATCTGCATGAGGCGTTTTGCTGTGCCGCAAGGCTGTGCAGCTCCGCTAGTCCAAAGACGCACTGTGGATGGGGCAACATTCATCAAAAGCGCAAAGCCCTTTTCGTTCATGTCCAGCTTTTTCATCAGCGATTTAACCATATCGGGGCCGTAGTCTGGACACCGGGAAGCCTCGGCAATCATCTGCAAAGCGGTATTTTCAATTTTTTTCATTTTCAAATCCTCCTGTTATTTGTTTTCCAGCCTTATGCCGGGGCAAAGCTGATCTGGTTGTGTTTCATCCTTTTGGCAAAATCCGGCAACGAATAATTTACCCCGTCAATTTCTGCATGGGTGTCATCCAGACGATGACAAACAGCAAAGTGCCTGTCCCCGTTTCCATAGAACAGGCAGAGTAAACCATTGTCGGGAATGGAAAACAGCGCTTTTCCGGCGCTGTCTGTAAAGCAGATATGTTGAGATCCATTCATGTTGAAATCCTCCCTAAATTGAAACAGCCGCCTCTTTTGGGCGGCGTTGGTGCTGGCTGGTTTGCAGTTGTTCCCGAACCTCCAGCAATTTTTCATTGTAATCTTTTCCCATCCGGGGAGGGTTGACACTTACCCGGATATGACGGAAACGTTTATCCTCGTGGAGCATGGTCTTGATTTTCCGGGCATTGACAAATCCGGCAAGATCGTGGTCCATATAAAGGGTAACACGCCGGATCTCCGGGTGGCGTTCCAGAAAAGAAGTCAGCGCCACATGGGAAGTACCTCCCAAAGACAAGCGGTAACCATTCCATTTCCATCCCTCCAGCTCTTGAAGCGTTGCATGGGAAAGCGCATCAATAGGAGCTTCAAAGACTGCCACATGCCGGCTACCCGGACTTTGCGGGGGATAACAAAAGTTATATCCTTTGTCGCTGCCATAGACATCCTTTTTGAGATTGCCGCCGATACTGCGCATACAGGCGAACTTCGCTTTCCCGGAATCATCTTTCCCTACAAATACACAAACCGGTTCTCCATGATACCGGGCTTCGTAAAAAATCCCGGCTTGTAAACACTGGCGAATGACTTCTGAGCTGATCCCCCGTTTCTGCAAATAGGAGACCGCAGCGGTCGCGCAACGTCTGGCCCAGGGGAGAGAGAATGCTTTCTTTTCCGGTTCTTTTGATACCTGTATTTCTGCCGTACTTCGGTAAGCCGGTGTATGTCGGATTTCGCCACCTACCAGAGCATGAACCGCATCCACAAGACCATATCCCCGAATCTGGATCAGGTAGTCCAGCGCATTGATACTCCGTCCACGGCTGTTCCAGTACCAGTACCTTTTCCCGGTCACATATACCAGACTGTCATGTTCCTTATGCCGGAAATTAGGTCCATCCCGTTTCAGCACACCGGGTTCATGGAACTGCAGGTAAGTAAACAGATCAGCTTCCCGCGCTGCCTGAATCTGTTCTTTGGTTACGCCGGGCATTGTACCGGCACAGTGATTCTTTTCATCGTGCTTTGCCTCCTTCCTGTGATGGAATGAAAAAAGACACCCAAAGGTGCCTAACAGCCGTACAGATCGTGATTGACCTCGGCACGGTAATAGCTGTCCATTGTAGCCGGGGCATTATACAGCGCCGCCAGCAGATATGCTTTGATATTTCCGACCTTCGTCGTGTTCTTGTCGATACAGTCAAAGACATACTCTAAGTGACCGGAATTGATCTTCAGGAACCGGCTCTTGACGATCTCCCGCGGAAAATCATCTCCGGCGATGCGTATGTAAGGGCGTTTCGACAAAATCACTTCAAGCATAAGTTCAAGGGTTTCGTCCAGACGTTCCCTGCCATACCGTAAGACCAGTAAGTCATATTCGATATTTTCTTTGATGATTTCACGATATGCTTCTATCAGCTCTATCCGATCCATCCCATCCGTGCGGTTCGCCGCTTCCGGCTCTGCCGGATAGATTGATGGATAAGTTATTGATTTATCTTTTTTTGATTTTTTTGTTTTTAATGGATTAGTATTTAATTGTGCCGGATTTTCCTGTTCAGGTTCCGCCTGTTTAGGTTTTGCCTGTTCAGGTTTTACCTGTCTTGGATTTTCCCGTTTAGGTGAAAGCCCTATGTTTTCGGTACTTACAGGCTGCTCATGGATCGTATATTCAATGTCTCCCAACTGCCCGTTATCATAGCGGAGGCGCTGTCTGGTGAGATAACCATGCCGCTCCAGTTCCTTCAGGGCAGTAGTGATAGAATCCACACCGTCCTTGCAGATATGGGCGAGTCCCTTCGTGGTATAATCCCAATCTTCCGGCAGCGACAACATAAGTGATAAAAGCCCCTTTGCCTTTAAGGACAACTCCGTATTGCGCAGATGGTGATTGCTCATTATCGTAAAGTCCTTTGTTTTCTCTACACGGAATACTGCCATTGTATCGCCTCCTTTCTTCGACTATTCCGTTACAAGGCATGATCCCTGCGGTCATAATGGAGATGACCGTCAGAGACCTTCGCATGGTTTTTCAGTTTCACTTCGCCCCGTTCCTGGCTCTCTAAAAATTTCTGATAGCCGGCATCTGTAAGGAACAAGCGCATCTTATCGCCTTTGTCGCCAACAGGGGAATCGTAAGACAATACATCAAAGACGATCATGTGCTTTACTTCTGGATCAAAGCGTTCAAGTGCCATGATGTCATGCCCCTTCAATTTTTCTGCCCCTGATTGTTGTCTGGCCTCGGCGATCTTTTCTCCAATCGTCCGGGCTGGATAGGGCAGACGGTAATTCTTCTGAATATCTTTTACCAAGTCCATGCACTCTGCATTTGACAGAACACGAAGTTTTGCCATAAGACCTTCTGCCGCCTCCCGCTGTTCGGAATTATTTGAATACCGCACGGTCATATAAAGTTCATTCAGGATCTTTGTCTGATAATCGCCCTCCACTTGAAAGAGCAGCTTTTTTTCCATTTCGTTTAATTCCATGTGGATCTCCTTTCTCTCGAAAATGAGTATGAAAAAAGGGCGTCCACCTATAAAAGTGAAACGCCCACGGCAACCAGCGGTCAGACATAAAGCCGGACCGCTGGCACTATTAAATTTTGTCGTTAATAAAACAGCCTCCTTTTTTCTTTATAGTTTTCGTCAATTTTCAACTTGGAAAAGGAATTGAATAAAAGACGACAAACGCTCAAACCCCTTGAAAATAAAGGCTTTTTCTGTTTGTCGTTATTATACCGTAACGGCATTCCCATGTATCGTTATTGATTAATATGGGATTTATGGGATTAGCAATCGCAGACCGAATGGGACATGCATCAATCTGGCGGTGCTGATTCACGTCGATCACGATTTAGTATGGATATGCCATTTTTTCTTTGCATGGCATTAACCGGTTTCTCCAATATGTTTGTCAATATTAATGCATCCAAGATTACTGCAAGTTGGTTTGAGCAGGAAAAGCTAGGAATTTTGATGGGTATATTTGCATTTTGCGGACAACTTCCGGGAGCCTTTGCGACAGCAACGACGGCAGTTTTGTTTGATAGCAGGACATCTGCTTTTATTGTATCAGCAATATTCTGTATTAGTGTATTTGTTTTATGGTTGTTTTTTGTGAAAGATAAGCCAGAGGATACAATGGAAGAAAGGGAGAAGATAGATCAGGAAAATCAACCTTCCATTGGGGATTCTCTTAAGGTAGTACTTTCTAATAAAGGTATATGGCTGGTTTCTATTTGCATTATGATGGCTCTTGGCAGTACGGTAACTTTATCCACTTTTATGCCGATGGCATTGCAGACTATGTATGGAATAGATTTGAAAGTATGTGGTACGATTGCATCTATGTTGACATTGGGAAATTGTATTGGTTCTATTACAGGTCCCATTGTATTCTCTAAAATCAAAAATGTTAAAGTGTTTGTATCAGGAGCTGCCGTGTTGAGTTTTGCCGGAATTATTATGTGTTAGAGATTTCCGTCCATATTCGTTTTACACATACTGGTTCTTTATACTGGAATTATGCTTGGAGCGTCAAGGCCTATTTTCCTTTCCGCACCGGTTTTGTTAGAAGGACTTGGAACTAAATATGCAGGAAGTGCGGCGGGTGTCATCTCTACATTACAGCTTCTTGGAGCTGTTTTGATTCCAACTTATATCTTAACACCGATTGCGGGAGATAATTATAGTTTGTTGTTTATGCTTGCATCCATATGTATGGTAATTATGTTCCTCTGTGGGCTGTTACTCCCTCAGTTCGGAAACAATCAAAAGTAAGAATCACAAAATAAATGAAAATCTTCCTATGTTGCAATGAAATTGCTGTCGCAAGCCAAATTTCAAGCATAGGAGGATGTCCAAATTAGAGTGTTTCGCAGATGAAGCAGGATATTAATAAATAGAGAAGCATATTTTCATCCAGGTAATCCAGTGAAATATGGAGCAGGTCTTCGATTTTTCGTAGCCGGTAGATCAAGGTGTTTCTATGAAGATGAAGCGTCCGGGCAGTCTCCGCTATATTTCTTCCGTTGATAAGATAGCATTTTAAATTATGAATGAGCGTGAGATCCTGCTCCATATGGCTTTGCCACAGGGATAAAACAGCTGGATGGCAGAAGCCCGGCAAGGAGTTTTTTTCCTTAAGGACACCATATAAAACATGTAGAAAGGCTTCATCAAACCTTTGAATATGTTTTTGAGGCTCCAAAGGGTAAGATTTCATAAGCCTGCATTGTCCATATGCCATGGAAAGCTCCGTGAATCTATAAAAACGAGTGCTTATATAGACCTTAAGGGAAAGCCGTTTTAGCAAATCCTCCAGTGCGGCGTATGATTTTTCATAATCAGGATCAAAATCCCGCCTGCGGCAAACCGCAACAATAGAATGTTCAAAATAGAGGACAACTCCATGAGGCAGAATATTTTTTATCTGATGAATATAGGCAGACTGACGGGTATCCGAGATGTCAGATTCCAGAAGGGAAAATTGATAAAGATACCAAATATCCTCGTTCGTATAATTTCTGGCTTGGAGATAATAAGAGGTAGAAAGCTCATCTGCCGGATATCCCTGTAAAAGCCGTATAACATAATAGTTTTCTTCATCCTGCAAAAGAAAAGCCTGAATCTGGTGATTCATAGCAAGCTCTGTAAAATGAACGACTTCTAATAACAAAGCCTTTTGTGCTTCCGTAAAGGGACCGTTCATATCTGTCGTACCGAATGCTCCAAAGTTTTTTCCCTCAAAATAAAGCGGAGCGGTCAGAGAGTGATGGGATGGATCCTGACGAAAGACGCTGGAGATTAAGCGGTTTCCGCTGTGAATTTCCTGCATAACTCTCTGGTGTTCGTCAGGATATATGGATTCTGTCGGTGTAAAGCCGAAATTGATAACCTCGTCCCAGAGAGTTCCCTCGATTTTTTCCTGAAATTTCCCGGTATAATGCAGCAGCTTTCCGGTTGGAGAAAAAAGGGCAATCGGGTTGCAAAGAAAGGTGGCCGCATAATCAAGCAGATCTGAAACGTCTTTGTTTTCGATAATTATCTTTAGGCATTGCTCATACCAGGCATAGTACTTATCAAAAATATCCAGAAACTCATGGAATACCTTATGAAAAGGCTCGTCCGTATATAAGATGGCGGCATGCTCCATCCAGGAAGGGTTTATCTGTCCCTCCTTTGATCCGGTTTTGGTACAGAAAATCAGGAACCGGGGCTTACGTATATCCCATTCCCTATCAAGGAAAGAGCTCTCTTGTGTTAAATACAGAAAATCATTATCGATTATTTCCATGGAATCATCAAGCATGCGGGCATGCCGGAATAATTGATCTAAGCCCGTAGATTTATAAAAAATCCTGTATTTATCAGGAATCCAGTCAAGGATGACAGAAATGCTCATAGATTTCATTGCAAAAAACTCCTTTGGTTATTTTTGACGAAAAAAGACGGTATAAATGAATTATATAACTGATGACGGGAGATGGCAACTGCTTTACTATGAATATATAGGAAACACTGTTCAGGCGCCGACAGTTAGAGAGGAGATAATATAATTCAGACAAAAGGAAGGAGGCAATAAAAAGAGCTGAGGGAGTATCCTATAAAGGGGTATCGATTTTTTAATATTATAACTATATAATTGAAAGGATTATTTTTTATGAAAAAGATATTGTTAAATGGAGTAGACGGAAATTTTGGAAGCAGATCAGCCCGTGTATTGCTGGAAAAATATCCTCATGAAGCTTTGATTTTTACGGCTCCAACAAAAAATGGTCTTGAAAAATACCAGGAAATGGGCATTGAAACCAGAATTGCCGATTTTAACAATGCGGAAAAACTGACGGAAGCATTTAAAGATGCGGATACAGTTATTCTGATCTCCATGCCATTCGTTGGACCGAAAAGAAGAGCGGCACATAAAATTGCAATTGATGCGGCTGTGGCGGCAGGTGTAAACAAACTGGTTTATACATCGATTGTAGGAGCCGGACATGAGGATATCAATGCTTACGAAGTAAACGATCATGTATGGACCGAAAGGTATATCAAAAAACAGCCCATCCATTATTTGATTCTTCGGGATTCCCAATATGCGGAAGCAATGGTCTCCACATTTGTGGAAGCAGTTGAAAATACAAACGGCATCATCCGCAATAACATGGGAGATGGGAAAATGGCATTTGTTTCGAGGGATGACTGTGCGCTTGCGGCGGCCTGTGCGGCAATGTCTGATTGGGAAGATCGAATTGTTGATATAAATGGAGCCGAGCTTCTGACAATTGCACAGTACATGGCAATCGCCTCGGAGGTTACGGGTAAAAAGACGGAATATCAATATATCAACGATGATGAGATGTATGAGTTCTTTGACTCCATCGGCGTTCCAAGGACAACGGAGGAAATGTGGGCGGACACGGCGAAGAACTTTCCATTTTGCTCAGATGGAATGGTGTCCTTTGGCAGGGCAATCCGTCTGAATCAAATGAGTACATTTACAGATGATTTTGAAAAGCTGACAGGGCAAAAGCCCATCACGGTAAGAGAAATGTTTGAAGATATGGAAAATCATTTAATCGGAACAAGAACATCTACAGATAATTAAAAACAGTAGGAGGACGAAAAATGGCAGAAATGATGAATCCGGCGCTGGAAGGCGCCACCTTATTGTTCCCACAGGGATCTTTTATTACGGCATATGCTTATACGGGTGTGGAGGATGAGATCAAGGCATATCAGACCAGCGCATGGATTGGAACGGCGCTTATGACATCCCCCATTTATGATGTATACGGACCGGATGCCGTTAAATTAATGGGACAGGTTTGTACAAATGATTTTACCACGCTGGGAATGAACGGCATACGCCATGCCGTAATGTGCAATGAGAAAGGTCAGATTCTGACAGACGGCGTTGTAATCCGTATCGGAGAAGATCGTTACAGAACCTACTGGCTTGATCCGGTGATCTCTTATTATGTCAATACATCAGATCTGGATGTGCATGGCGAAAACATGAGCGGAAAGGAATATTTTATCCAGATTGACGGTGAAAAGTCCTTAGAGATTCTGGAAAATGCATTCCAGGCCAATCTTCACGACATCAAATTCGGCAGACATAGAATCCAGGAGGTAAACGGAAAACAGGTACGCATCATCCGGCTTGGCATGTCCGGCAACCTTGCTTATGAAATTCACGGAGATATGGCGGATTATGCGGAGATCTATAATCTGGTATGGGCGGCAGGTGAAAAGCTGGGAGCAAGAAAGCTTGGGCTCCAGGCTTATAACCTGTTTAACCATACGGAGGCTGGATTCCCGAATATCAATCTTCACTATCCGCTTCCGTGGCTGGAAACCAGCGAGAAAATGACAGAATATATGCGCACAGTGCCTCAGTTATCCATGTTCAATCTCAATCGAAGGCTTCTCGGAAGTGTGGGGGATGATCTTCAGGCTCGCTTTGTTACTCCCTATGATGTGGGATGGGATTTCCTGATTAAATATAATCATGACTTCATTGGAAAAGAAGCCCTTCTTGAAATGTCGGAAAAGCCACAAAAAAAATGCGTAACCCTGGAATGGAACGCCAAGGATGTGGCAGAAGTCTTTGCAACCATGCTCAGCCCTGGGGAGGAACCCTGCGAGGATATTACCAAACCATCCGCTCTTGAATACTATTTCTGTGTCAGAGAGTTTGGTTTTGAGTACCGGGCAGATAAGGTGCTGGCTGCAGATAAGGAGATCGGGATCACAAGCGGAAAAATCATCTCTTATACCTATAACAGCATGATTTCTTTGGCCTTTATTTCCGCAGAATATGCCAAAGAAGGAACGGAGCTTGAAATACTCTGGGGAACGCCGGGAACCCGCCAGATGAAGGTTCGCGCAAAGGTTGCCAGATTCCCGTATAATCAGGATTATATCCGTAATGAAAAGCGGGATGTTTCGGATATACCTGTTTTTGAAAGATGAAACCGGAGATGATTACATAGGGAAAATAAAATTTATGCGTTCCCCTGCAGAGTTTTCAAGCTTTGCAGGGGATCTGCGAGACTGTGAGAAAAAGTCTGTAAATAAGATTCTTCTATGATATGCAAGGGTGGCAAGCCTGAAAATCAGGCTTCTCACCCTTGTTTTATATATAACAGTTGTTGAATGGCATGTCAAGAGCAGGCGGTTTTCCGCCCGTCTTATTCGCCTGTTTATTCGTTACTCTGGGAGGCGTCCTTCGTACATAATACTCAGTTCACCATACACCTGTGCCCAGTTGCGGATCGTACTGGTCCATTTCTTCGTAGCTTCAAATGTGGCAAGATACAGTGCCTTTAATAGAGCTGTATCGCTTGGAAATACGCTTCTCTGGCGATTCAGTTTCCGGTAGGTAGAATTCAGGGATTCAATAGCATTTGTAGTATAAATCACCGTTCTGACCGTCGTTGAAAATTTAAAGATCGGCGAGATTGCGTCCCTGTTATCCTTCCAGCGCTTCATGGAATTCGGATATTTCGGTGTCCATTTTTCTGTTACACGCTCTAAGGCTGCCAGAGCTTTCTTTTCATCTGTGGCCTGATAAATGGTTTTCAGATCCGTAGCGAAGGCTTTTATGTCTTTATCCGGGACATATTTCAACGTGTTTCTTACCTGGTGTACAATACAGCGCTGGTATTCCGTCTTTGGAAAAGCTGCTGCGATCGCTTCTTTGATTCCGGTTAAACCATCGGCACAGATGATTAATACATCTTTGACACCACGATTTTTCAGTTCATTCATAATGGAAAGCCAGTATTTTGCGCTTTCGTTATCGCCAACACTGATGGTTAAAACTTCTTTTTTTCCTTCCGTGTTGATTCCCAGAATCACGTAAGCAGCAAGCTTTCGGATCACGCCATTATCCCTTACAGAATAATGGATTGCATCAATGTAGAGAATGGGATAGACCTCGTCCAGTGGCCGGTTCTGCCAGTCTTCGATCTGTGGCAGGATCTTATCAGTCACATCAGAAATAAAGCTTTCAGAAGTTTCAAAGCCATAAATATCTTCGATGGTTTCGGAAATCTGCCGGGTAGTCATTCCTTTGGCATACATGGAAATGATCTTCTGAT